>JAFUHD010000006.1 GCA_017469025.1 Clostridia bacterium | reverse complement strand
GCTCATTGAGGATGCCATTACTGACAGAACAAAAGTCATCATGGTCATGCATTATGCAGGCATTTCCTGTGAAATGGATCCTATCCTGAAAATCGCAGCAGATCATCATCTGGTCGTTGTTGAAGATGCCGCGCAGGGCGTCATGAGTTCATATAACGGACGTGCTCTTGGCACCATCGGTGATTTCGGATGCTATTCGTTCCACGAAACCAAAAACTACTCCATGGGCGAAGGCGGTGCCCTGCTGGTCCGGGATCCGGCCAACAATGAACGCGCTGAAATCCTGCGTGAGAAAGGCACCAACCGTTCCAAGTTCTACCGCGGTCAGGTCGATAAATATACCTGGGTGGACTTTGGCGACAGCTACCTGCCCAGCGATATGAATGCCGCCTATCTGTGGGGACAGTTTGAAGCAGCAGACGTCATCAATCTGAACCGCCTGATGACATGGAATACCTATTATGATGCGTTTTCCTCCCTGGCAAACCGGGAACGCATTGTTCTTCCGACCGTTCCGGACAACTGCGTCCACAATGCACACATGTTCTATATCAAGTGCCGGAATCTGGAGGAACGTCAGGCTTATATCCATTATATGAGTGAGCACGGCGTTCAGACTGTCTTCCACTATGTTCCCCTGCATTCCGCCCCTGCCGGTCTCAAATACGGCCGTTTCAACGGAACAGACCGCTATACAACCGCCGAATCAGAGCGTCTTGTGCGCCTGCCCATCTTCTACGGCATCAGCGAAGCGGAAATCAGCCAAGTCATTGAGTATACCGAAAAGTTCTTTCATTGAGGCAAAGTATGAAAATATCCGTTGTTGTACCTGTCTACGGATGTCCTGAGGCGGTTGCCGCACTCACCTCCCGTGTACGGGACACTGTTACAAAGATAACGCCGGAATATGAAATCATTCTGGTCAATGATGCCTGTCCATATGGTTCATGGCTTGAAATTGAACATGCATGTGAGGCCGATCCAAACGTGATCGGCCTTGATCTGTCGCGTAACTTCGGCCAGCTCTCCGCTACAGCTGCCGGAATGGATTATGCATCCGGTGACTGGACTGTCCTTATGGACTGCGATCTCCAGGACCGCCCGGAGGGCATTCTGGATCTCTATCAGGAAGCCCAGAAGGGATATGACATTGTTCTCGCCCGCAGAAAGGACAGGAAAGATACCGGTATTGTCATTTTTCTCTCCAAAACCTTTTACAGGGTATACAACTACTTTACGGAAGGACATTTTGACGGTTCCACTTCCAATTTCTGCATCTGCCGGAAAACGGTCATTGACCACTTCTGCCAGATGCCCGAACAAAACCGTTCCTTCACGCTGGTTCTGAACTGGCTCGGCTTCAGGCAAAGCATTATCGACATCGAATCAGACCCGAGGTATGCCGGTGAATCCTCCTATAACCTGCCCCGGAAAATCAAACTGGCCATTCAGATGATAACGTCGCAGTCGAACAAGCCCCTCCTTCTTGCCATTCGCGTCGGATTTCTGATCTCTATTCTTTCTTTCCTCTACATCGTGTGGAAAGTCATCGCCTTCTTCGTCACAGGCGATGTTCCATCCGGCTGGACAAGCACCATTGTCTCCATGTATTTCCTGGGCGGCATTCTGCTGCAGTTCATGGGTATTCTGGGGATTTACATTGGCAACATCTTTGACGAAGTCAAACATCGTCCTGCCTATATCGTCCGTACGATTCTGAACCCGCCTGCTGAATCGCCTGAGGAAATCCATTCTTGTGCCGAAACACAGCCTGCAGTAAAGCGGCATGCGTACAAAGCAGCAGATCCAGATGGAAGGAAGGTGCAATCATGACAAAAGTAGCCATTATCGGTGCAAATGATTTTCAGAATCCGCTGATTCTCGAGGCAAACCGAAGAGGATACGAAACCCATGTCTTTGCCTGGCGGGCAAATGCCATCGGCGAAAAAACCGCCCGGTTCTTTCACCCGGTCAGCATCACGGAAAAAGAGGAAATACTCGAAATCTGCCGCTCAACAGGCATTCAGGCCGTCTGCTCCATCGGTTCAGACCTCGCTGCAATCACCGTAAACTATGTTGCAAATCATCTTGGCCTTCCTTCTAACCCGCCGGAAACCGCTGTCATCGCAACAAACAAGTATGAAATGCGGAAAGCGTTCAGGGTTGCCGGCCTTTCTGTCCCGGCCTTTGCCAAAGCAGGCGCATCCATCAGCGAAAGTGAACTGTCAGAGATTCTGAGCAGCTTTTCCCTTCCCCTGATCATCAAACCGACAGACCGGTCCGGAAGCCGCGGCATTCAGAAGATAACAGTCCCGGATCCTGTTCTGCTGCGCAATGCCATTGAAGAGGCATGCCGGCAGTCCTTTGAACATGCTGCCATTATTGAGTCCTTCATAGACGGACAGGAGTTCAGCTGCGAGTGTATCTCGCATGAAGGCCGGCATACCATGCTGGCGGTCACCAGAAAGTATACGACCGGTGCACCGCATTATATTGAAACCGGGCATATTGAACCTGCCGGTCTTCCCGCTTCCACGCTGGAACGCATCCAGAATGCTGTTTTTTCCGGTCTGGACGCCCTCCATGTAACATGTGGAGCATCTCATTCCGAATTCAAAATCGACCCTTTCACAGGCGAAATACGCCTCATTGAGATCGGTGCCCGTATGGGTGGCGACTGCATCGGCAGCGATCTGGTTCCGCTCTCAACCGGTGTTGATTTTGTCGGTCAGGTACTGGATACCGCCCTCGGTCAGGCACCGGCATTCCCAGATAAAGCGCAACCGGGTGCTGCCGCCATCCGTTTCATCTTTTCAGATTCTGACCTTATGTTCATGAAGCATCTGCAGGCACAGCATCCGGAGTTATTCTACAGGACCAGTGATATAATGTCCGGAACTGCAGCGGTTACAGACAGCTCCACCCGGCATGGATTCTATATTCTGAAAGCAGACAGCCGTGATACACTGCTTCGTCTTTCCGGTCTGGAGCAGAGCTCATGAAAAATACTGCAAAGATAAAGACGCTCATTGCCCTTCAGCTGGTCGTTATCCTCTATTCGCTGGCCAACGTGATGAGCAAGATCGCCTCCAACTACACATTTCTTTCCTTTCCGTTTCTGGCGGCATATGCAGGTGAAATTGCGCTGCTCGGCATCTACGCCATTCTCTGGCAGCAGATGATCCAGCGTCTTGACCTGACGACCGCATATGCCGGACGGGCAGTTGCACTGTTCTGGTCCATGCTCTGGGCAGTCCTCTTCTTTCACGAAACCCTCACGCTGAACAACATTCTCGGCGTAATCGTGGTTATTATTGGAACACTGGTGGTGAATTCGGATGAATAATACTCAGGCAGTTCTTGCAGTTCTCGCAGCCGTTTTCATAGCTTCAGTTTCCCAGCTGCTGTTAAAAGCAGGTGCAAACAAATCCTATCCGACGCTGATCCGGCAGTATCTGAATCCCTATGTTGTTTTTGGATATGCGCTGATGGTCCTCTCCACCCTCCTATTTATCCTTGCCTATCATTTGGGACTCGGCTATAAATACGGACCTGTATTTGAAGCACTGGCCTATCCCTTAATCCTTGTTTTCAGTTTCCTGTTCCTGAAAGAAAAACTCACAGTCAAAAAAATAGCTGGCAATCTCATCATTGTTGCTGGCATCATACTTTTCCACCTCTGATAACACAGAAAAGGCGGTTCCAGATATTCATTTGCACGAATGTCGGGAACCGCTTTTTTAATGCAGCTTTATTTTCAGGATGGAAGCCAGCTGACGGATCGCAATTCCGGCATCCCTGTCCATTGTTTTTCCATCTGCCTCATAACAGAGGTTCCCCATGATTTCCGCGCTGTATCCGCATTCCTGCCGGTACAACGCAGACACGGCATTGTAGATGACCTGTCCCCACTTCTGATGGTATGCAGATGTAACAATCGTAATCGTCTCTACCTGCTGCTCCCTCAGAATGCGGAACGTATAAAGCGCATTTTCGGCAGTGGTCAGCGCTTCCTCATCGATGAGAATCCTTGCTGGATCTATCCCGCACTGTTCAGACAGATATGCGCGCATGAGTCCAGCCTCTGTATGCTGTTCCGGATTCTGCCCGCCTGTCGCACCGCCGGAACACACAATCCATGCATTCGGAAAAGCCCGCGCACCAACAGCTGCTGCCTCACACCGTCCTTTGAGTTCATCCGTCATTTCGCCGGCCTTCAGGGCATACCCAAGGACGACAAAAGCATGGCGCTGGCTGTCTTTAACCCCTTTTGCTTCAAGCATGGACGCTGCATCCGGATCCGTTGCCATTATGAGCGGATATTCACTCAGATAAACCTGCTTCCAGTGAGATGCGATTGCCTCTGCAATTTCATAATCCTGACTGCTTTCCATACGGATCATCTCAAGATCATTGGATATGGCTGACAGCGCTGCCCCCTCATGTTCCTCATACGCGGAAAGCAGATCTGTCAGCAGGCATTCAAAATACTCCCTGTCAGCTTCGCGGATTTCATATGTCTCTCCTGCTGCTTCAAGATGTATGAACAGACTGAGCTGGAACAGGAATAAAACAGCTGCTGCAAATGACATCCATCTGCCAGATATTCTATGTATCTTTTTCACGGTATCAGGCTCCTTTAATGACATAGTCGTGCTTTCGGCACCGTATCAATCGCTGTTGTCATGATTTGACAAACCAGCATGAAATGCTGGGCCATCACCATTAATGACATAGTCGAGCTTTCGGCACCGTATCAATTGCAGTTTTAATGATTTGACAAAACAGCATGAAATGCTGGGCCATCTCCT
>JAFUHD010000058.1 GCA_017469025.1 Clostridia bacterium | reverse complement strand
GAGTCAGATTGATCTTTACAGATACCATATGTTCTGAATGCTGGTGGATACAGAGCTCATTTTCGCTGATGGACAAGGGTTCCGATGGACGCAGCCCTGCAAAAAGCTGCAGTGCTACCTTCGGTCGCTCACCTATCCTCAGGCAGACATCCTCTCTCGAGCAACTGCTTTCAACACGCCCGATTCCTGACATGCTGCATTAGCTGTAATCCTCGTCCCAGTCCAGAATGCTGAACAGGATCCGGCAGAACGCGCTGGCTCCAAAGCCTTTGCTTCTTCCGTTTTCATCCGACCAGCGGATCGCGTTGGGGTTATCCTCAGCGCATGGACGGACGGCCAGCATCCGCTCGACCGGGTTGAACAGGATTTCGATGTTTTGCGTCCGCCGCATGGAAAGTCGCTCTCCGTTTTGAGCGAGCCGGTTCAGACGGCTGATGCAGGTGGAGTTGAAAGCAATGCTGCTTTTGCTGAAACGCGCAACCGGATCAAACGCGTGGGAAAACATATCCGCGCTGACTACCTGGAAGCCGTCTGTGGGGAGGCGTCTGCTTTCTTCCCGCGCCTTGGCCGGTTTGCCCTCAAGCTGTGCCTTTACAGCTTCTTCTATGAGGTTACGGCAAGAACGAGTTCGATCAAACCGGAAATGCCCGCAGCAGAACGGGTGACAGTGGATGGCGGCAGATGGTTTTTTGTCAGATATATGCCGGTAGAGATCGAGAACGGAACAGAACCGATAGAGATTGTATCTGTATGGCGGTTTGAAGCGGATCAGAAGGTAGACGTGAGTCTGAACGGACGTGTGGAGCTGAAAGGGAAAGGGCTTGCAGACGGTGCGTTCCAGTTTGTCCTGATGCATGATGAACAGGTGGTTGAAACAGTCAGCAGTCATGCGGATGGTTCGTTCAGTTTCTCACCGATTGAATTTGCCACTCCGGATATGGAAATGATGCCGGACAATGCATTTGAATACAGTATCATGCAGGTAGATGGTGGAGAAACCAGAGATGGCATTACAAGAGATGGCTTTGTCTCCAATCAGTCAGTTCTGCTTCAGGAACAGGATGGAAAGCTGACAGCAGTGTGTGGCGAGGCGCCGGTTTTCAGAAATGTTTATTGGGCGGAGCAGGAAATTGTCATCCAGGGACGGGTAGATTTTGCAGGATTTCAACTGAACGGACTGCTGCTGGATGATGCAGTAATGATGCCGTTCGAATTTGAAATGTTTGAAATGGTGGAAGGCGCTGAGGTGTCTGCAGGAAAAGTTGTCTGCGGAAAGGATGGAAGTATTCGTTTTCCGTTGAAACTTACTCTGGAGGATGTCGGACTTAAAACATATGAGATCCGCCAGTGCGCAGGGCAGGACCATATCCTGATGGATGAAACGGCACACAAATTCATGCTCAATATTTCCGATAATGGAACGGGCGGACTCGATGTGGAACCCATCTATGTCGGACGTACTGTCGCGTCGCTGCAAAAACCACTGGATGTGGTTGTGCGGGAAATTATCTTCTCCAACCGGCCTGAGAGCGAAAGCCTGAGAGTAGGACTGGATGAATCCATGCCGGGACCGGATGGATGGCAGCTTTTTGCCAACGGGTTGCCTGTGTTGATTGAAAATGCGATCATGGAAAAGATTGTGACTGAAGCGGAAACACAGGTGATTTTCAGAGGACTGCCGTCTTATGATGTTGCCGGGAACCCGATAGAGTGGAGTGTCCAGCCGGTGACAGGGGCGGAAACTGAAGTGATTGCTGAAGATGGTGAACTGAAGGATACACCATATGTCAGGAACGGCGACGTTGTACGAAAAGCAACGGTAGCATCTGAAAGTCATACCGATGTCCGTTTTGCCGTTGTGCTCGAGTGGTCAGGGGATGGCGGCGTGCATGGAAATGATCCTGAGGTACAGCTGCTCAAAGATGGAAAGACGTCCGGACACACGCTGCGTGCACTGCCGATTGATGAAATGAAAACGGCCTATTATGCAGAGGATCTTGGACCAGGAACTTATACGGCAGTGATAACGCCAGTGTCAGGGTATACGGTTCAGTATCTCTGCAAGGATGGACAAAAGCGGAATGCAGCAGATGACGGTGGACGTATTCTTATGATCCGTATACCGGATACAGGAGACAGGCAGTCTGTTGAACTTTATCTTGGACTGGGCGGTGCTGCCATTGCACTGCTAATCGTCTGTCTGCTGGTTTGGCGCAGGAAGGGCAGTTAGACCAAAAAGCCAGGCTCAGAGTTATCTGAGCCTGGTCATTTTTTGCTGTTGGAATATCAGGGCACATCTCAGGATGGAGACACTTCCGGTGTGAATGTGCGGAGTAAACAGAGAAGCAATGCAAAATCTATTCATCAAAATCGTCCAAATCAATATAATCTGGAATGCGGCCCGTGCCTGAATGGCGGCGGTAACAGGAATCGCACAGCTTATATGGCCAGTTCCATGGGAGGATACGCCGGCATGACGGGCATGTCCGCTGCTGCAGTTTCTGTGTGGAAAGAATGTGAATGATTCCGCGGGAGATCAGGGATTTACGGCTTTGTATCTCGTCCAGTATACCGGAGGGGTCATCCAGGAAGAGACGGGCATAGTTGTAGTAGAGATCACATCGGCGGTAACTGGCCTCAAGGCTGTCCAGCATCTGGATGGTACAGTCCTCAGGAACAACGATTGGGGGCAGTTCAGCCAGTACATCAACATGTTCATGACGACATTCAGCGTGATACATGGCACGCCAGCGGGCCATGAGATCCTGCTCTGTTTCATCAAAGGGAATACAGAGAAAACGGTAGAGAAGCCGTTTATTGGTGTGATTTGTTTCGAGCATTGAAGCCAGGCTTGACATGCGTTCAGTGGATGCTTTTGAAAAAAAGCTTTTGTCTTTCATGAGCAGCCACTGGGAAATGATGGCGGTCAATGGCAGTGGAAGGCCGAGGAGCGATTCAGGGAACCGGATGACGGCTTCGGTCAGGGAATACAGCGGCCGGTTAAGTGCCTGGGCAATCATTCCCTTGAAGCCGAATGCGTTGACATAACCGGTTTCATACTGTCCGTACCGTCCGGCACGACCGGCAATCTGCTTGATTTCTGCATCGGTGAGCGGACGGGTGATATCGCCGTCATACTTTTCGGAATTCAGAAAGACAATGCGCTCAATGGGCAGGTTCATACCCATGGCAATGGCGTCTGTGGATACCACAATATCGGTTTCGCCGTCGAGAAAACGCTGCGCCTGATCCCGACGGACATCAGGAGGCAGGGCACCGTAGATCAGGGATACACGGTATCCGAGTCGTTTCAGTTCGGCCGCAACTGCATGAACACGTGCTTTTGAGAAGACAATCAGGGCATCGCCGGTACGGACGGATTCCGGGAACTGGAAGCCTTCCTTTTCCATAACAAGAGGGGTCATGCGGTGATGACGGACAATGGTAAGCTCGTCGCCGCAGTCCGTTATGATCTGCGAGAGCAGTGCTTCAGCATCCGGAGAGGCACAGGCGTGAATTTCATCAGCACACAGGCCAAGTATGACATCTGTCCAGGCACCGCCGCGATTCTTGTCCGCGATCATCTGGCATTCGTCAATGACTGCAATGTCATAGTGCGTTTCAAGGTCTGCCATCTCAACAGTGGAAGACTGGACCTTGCTTCCTGGAACAAGGATCTGTTCCTCTCCTGTGACAAGACTGCAGGGAATACCGCTTCCATTCAGCGTTTCAAACTGTTCGGCAGCGAGAAGACGCAGCGGTCCAAGATAGATGCCGCGTCTTGCACTGTGAAGACGCTGAATGCTTTCGTGTGTTTTTCCGGAATTGGTTGGACCGAGATGGAGAATGAACCGGCGGTGTATTCTGCGGGCAAGTGGATACAGGTCACGGTAATGCTCAGGAACGGCTTTGACAAGGGCGGAACGAAGACGCTGCTCTTTTGCAAGAAGGGCATCCTGCTGTGCCTGGAGGCGCTGGACAGCTGGATTCTTCCTGAGAAGTCCCTGTATGCGCTTTGACGGGAACTGTCTGCGAAGACGCGCAGAAAGGCGGAAAGCGGCAGGCCGGATGGCTTCACTGATGAGTGTGGCTGCGGTCTCCTCTGACGGGGTAATCAGGGCGCTGCATTCGGCGAGGTCCGGAAATGCCTCAAACAGCTCGTGTTCAAGACAGGCATTCAGTGAAAGCGGCGCAAGCGCCTGATCCAGGTGTCTGGCAGTAAAGCCGTCCGAGAATTCGGTATTCATGAGGAAAGGGACAATCTGCTGACCATCTGTATTGACTGAAGCTGTGATGAGTGTATCCGACCTGAGAAGATACTGAACAGCTTTGGTATCAAGGTCTCGCACCAATCGCTCTGACTGTTCGGAGAAAAATCTGCCAGGTGCATGACGGTCAAGGAGACGGAGAGCTGCATGTGCTTTCTGGAGTGTGACTTTGCTGCGCTGAACGGACCTGAGAAATGGAAGAGAAATGTCATGCCTGTGTGCTTTTTCGCTGACAATAAGCGGAGCAAGGCGGTCGAATTCGGTCTGATGCTGGGGCAGAATCAGTTCACCGCGCAGCAGGCCCTGATAGACTTTGTCAGTACGTTTGACATGAAAGAAAACACCGGCGAAGCTGTCACTCATCAGGTAATCGGCAGCTTCATCGGCAGTCATGTTTCTGAGGGTGACTTCTGCTCTGTTTCGGGCACGGTTATAAAGAAATGCTTCCTGTTCGGGCAGCAGTGCTTCAATATATAGAGGAAGGACAGTCTGCTTGTTCACAGGATCACCTCGAATCTTGATGAAATAGTACCGCATATCATGATGCCATAAAAGGCAAACGCAAGTCAACGCTGTTTCTGCTTTCCCGTGTATTTGAACAAGTATGGACTGGGCGATGCAACTTTTTGCCGGTAAGGAGATGGCCCAGCACTACGTGCTGGTATGCCAAATAATGACAACTGTGATTGATACGGTGCCGAAAGCACGACTATGTCATTAAAGGAGATGGCCCAGCACTATGTGCTGGTTAGTCAAGCTATGACATTTGCGATTAAGCACGACGATGTCATTAAAGGCGGTGCAAGCGTTTCATGAATTAATCCTGCAATTCGGCATGGTCCGTTCGTAATGCATTCAGGTATATGAAATCTCTTCGCGTTTTCTGTCGGGCAGTGCATGTCCTGTGATACTGCAGGCATTGACTTGAATGGGGCAAACTGCTATGATATCAATGCATGCTGTAAGGAGAACAAAA
Source organism: Clostridia bacterium (assembly GCA_017469025.1). Taxonomy (GTDB): domain Bacteria; phylum Bacillota; class Clostridia; order Christensenellales; family Aristaeellaceae; genus Ventricola. Next base: position 2,837 of record JAFUHD010000058.1, on the reverse strand, counting down.
CATTACAGTGTGCATGTCGGCGCGTTTGAGCCGCTGCCGGTTATGGAGCGGACTCAGAAGCAGAACAGGTGATGCAATGTCGGGTATCCAAAGCGAACCCGAACGGAGGCAAAAAAATGAACAAAACAGTTTCAAAGCAGAAAAAGTACACACTCAAATGGATAACCGGAACAGCGCTGATGATCGCGGTGACGCTCGTACTGGGAAACACGCCGCTGGGGCTTATTGCGATGCCCTTTTTGAAGGCGACCACGCTGCATATTCCGGTGATTATCGCGACGCTTTTTCTGGGATGGGAATCTGGCATGCTCTGTGGACTGACGTTCGGTATCCACAGTCTGATCAATAATGCATTTTCGGGTGGAACATTCTTTGCACCCTTCTTTATTAATCCGCTGGTTTCTGTTTTGCCCAGGGTACTTTTTCCACTGGCAGTATATGGACTTGGCAAGGCGTTTGGAACGCTGTTTTCCAGACTGAAGCAGGGCAGATTATTATCGTGTATACTGGCGAGCGCACTGGGAACGGCCGTTCATACAGCTATGGTCATGGGTATGGTCTATGTGCTTTACGGGGGACGGATTGAAGCCATGCTGCAGGGCGGTCTGGGTGTTCCGGACAGTATCGCAGCCAATGGTGTTGGAATGGGAATTCTGGTGCTCAGCGTTACAAATGGTGTTCCTGAGCTGATTGTTGCTGCAGTGATTGCACCGGTGATTGTCATTGCACTGGACAAGTCCATTGGGCGTACAATGAAATAGGCAGTGCCAGCATGAAGAATACGGCTGCCAAAGGATATGGCAGTACTTATGCCCGGATAAAAGTGTTCAGGCAGCGTTTAAGCTGCCTGGATTATAATATGGGAGGATAAACGCTGATGATACTGGTCATGGATGTGGGGAACACCAATATAAAGGCAGCGATTTTTGACGGAAAGCGCCTTGTCAAGCGGTGGCGGTGTGCGACTGATCCGGCAATGACTTCGGATCAGTATGGAATCATCATGATGGATCTTTTCCGCTACCATGGCCTTGATGAGGACAGGATCGAGGGTATCCTCTTTTCATCCGTGGTCCCGGCAATCAATTATACCATTGAGCATATGTGCCGCGATTATTTTCATATTGAACCTAAGATTCTCGGACCAGGAATGAAAACGGGACTGAATATCCGGTATGAGAATCCGAGAGAGCTGGGCAGTGACCGTATTGCCAATGCAGTGGCGACGGCAGAATTGTATGGCGGTCCGTGCATTTTTATTGACTTTGGTACTGCGACGACGTTTGGTGTGATTTCAGACAAGCATGAATTTATGGGTGGTGCAATCAGTCCGGGACTCAGAATGATGAACCGCGCGCTTGCAACCGGAACAGCAAAACTTCCCGAGATTGAACTTCAGATGCCTCAGACAACGATTGGTAAAACGACTGTCAGCAATATCCAGTCGGGTATCCTGGTTGGTTATATTGGAATGATTGAGAATCTGGTACGGCATATGAAGGAAGAAATGAACTGTCCCGTAAGAGTAGTGGCTACAGGCGGGATGGCCTATATGATCAAGGAAAACTCCAATGTCATTGATGAAATCAATCCTGATCTGACACTTACCGGCCTCAGAATCATTTATGACCGTAACCAGAATAAATGACAGGTCTTGCAGCAGATTTGTTCAGTTTGTATCGTAGCGAAACTATGGTAAAATCTGACAAATTTCTGCTGCTTTTTACTTTTTGGAAGGCATTGGCTTAAAATACACAGTCAGAATGGAGACAAAAAAGGAAAAAGAGAAACAGGGAATACATTTAGTGTAAATTTATTTATGTTTTATAAGTAGTTTTATATAGACAATATGCACAAAAAATAGGACTTACGAAAACTTAACGAAAACGACTGAAACACAAAGAAATTCGAAATAACGCGATAGTTTGATTCTGGTTCGTATGAAATAGATGGAAAAGCCATTATGCTTTTGTAATTTTAAGCACTTGTTTTTGCTGTCTCGATTCAGATATAATTTGCCCATAAGCGCTGAGGGATGTGAAAAGCGCTAGTAAATGCCGTATGGCATAGGAGGATTCATTAATATGGCAAGCTTAAAGTTGAATCACATTTACAAGATCTATTCCGGCAATGTAACTGCTGTCTCTGATTTCTGCCTTGATATCGAAGACAAGGAGTTCATCGTTCTCGTCGGACCGTCTGGCTGCGGCAAATCCACCACCCTGCGCATGGTTGCCGGCCTTGAAGAGATTTCTGAAGGCGAACTGTACATTGGCGATCGTCTCGTCAATGACGTAGCTCCGAAGGACCGCGACATCGCAATGGTGTTCCAGAACTACGCTCTGTATCCGCACATGACAGTTTATGACAACATGGCATTCGGTCTGAAGCTCCGCAAAAAGCCGAAGGACGAGATCGATGCCCGCGTTCGTGAGGCTGCAAAGATCCTGTCCATCGAGCAGCTGCTCAATCGTAAACCGAAGGCTCTTTCCGGCGGCCAGCGCCAGCGTGTTGCACTCGGACGTGCTATCGTTCGTGAGCCGAAGGTCTTCCTGATGGACGAACCGCTGTCCAACCTCGACGCCAAGCTCCGTGTTCAGATGCGTACCGAAATCACCAAGCTCCATCAGCGTCTGCAGACCACCTTCATCTACGTTACCCATGACCAGACCGAGGCTATGACAATGGGTACCCGCATCGTCGTTATGAAGGATGGCTTCATCCAGCAGGTCGACACGCCGCAGAATCTCTATGATTATCCGGCAAACCTCTTCGTTGGCTCCTTCATCGGCAGCCCGCAGATGAACTTCTTCAATGCCAAGCTGGTTAACCGTCAG
>JAFUHD010000057.1 GCA_017469025.1 Clostridia bacterium | reverse complement strand
ACGACAGACTGGAGCATTACAAAGGGAACATACTGCTGGTAGGGATCGATTACGATAAAGATGTTCCAAATGACAAACCTGAGTTCAAGCACCATAAATGCAGGATTGATGAAGCCTGACATTTGAAATGTCATTTTCTGCGGAATGCTGAATAACGCCAGTGGATGAACGATGGAACAGAAGGCAGATGGGTGTATCGTGATATCTGTACAGTGTAGATAATCCGTGCCCGTCAAAATACACAAATTAAAGAACGCAGACTACAAATCGAAAAAACTGCTATAATGACACTCTGAAAGAAAAGGAGTGTCGAACAATGTTGATAAATCTCCGAGCTGAGGATGTACAGGAAATCTATGTGTGTGCTGGCTATACAGATTTGCGGAAGAGTATAGATGGCTTGGTATCACTTTTAGAAAACACATATGAAGTCAATCCGTACCGTGAAGCAATTCTCTATCTGTTCTGTGGGAGAACAGCAAGCTACAAGATCAAGGGACTGCTTTATGAAAAGAATGGTTTTCTATTATTCCACAAGCGACTTAAAGAAGGAAGATACCATTGGATTCGAGACGAAAGCAAAGGATTGATTCGGATTAGTCACGAACAATTTCTCCGCCTTATGAATGAAGGAAGACTAAATTAGTCGTCAGCCAGTAATCAACCTCAGTCTGAAGCAAAGCCAAAGAAGAGCATAATTCCATCTCTAAAGAGGTCGCCACGCTATCGAGAAAAGCCCCAGACTTTATTGTCTGGGGCTTTTGCTGTATGAGAACAAATCATGTATAATTTGTGCTCGAGCAGGCAACATATTAGTCAAATGTGCAGCAAAATATGGACTAAATTACTTGTTATTCACAAAATTGGTTCTTCTTGTTGACTTAAAAGACTAAATACGATAAAATTGGTTCAGATTTAAGCCTGACACGTAAAACATGGAAGGGGAAAATCATGGCGTTGGTTAAACAGGATGTAAAGAACAGTGTTTCATATAACAAGACAAATGATACATACTACGTATATGAGGTAACGTACTATGTTGACAATGAAACCGGGAAGAAGGTCAAGAAACGACGGGTAATAGGAAAACAGGACCCTGTTACCCATGAGACCATTCCAACCAGGGGTTATCGGACAAACAAGGAATCAACTAAAGAACCCCTGAAAAACGACAGTACTGCAAATGCATATTTCCAAACTGCATTACAGGAAGCTCAAAAACAGTTCGAGTTCGACAGAAATGCCAAGATTCAATTAACTTCAGCATTGGTCCGTTCTTCTGAACAGCTGGAGTCGATTATAAGGCAGTCGTCAGATGAGCTGAAGTCTATAAAAAGCGTTCTGTCTCGCTTTGGAATGAATGCATGATACTGTTTGGCATCTAAATGAAAGAGGGTGAACTCGACAGAATAATAAGAGGAAGCGAACCGCGGCAAATCTGTTGGACAGGTTGTAAGGAGACACAGCATACAGATTCAGTGTGAGCATGCATCGATCAAAGACCGTATCATTTTCTGATGTGTAAGAGACCAGATATTGTTGAAAGGCAATAACAATGATGTTGCATATATCGAACACATATGTTCCAGACAAGAACTCAATGAATGAGAAGAACGAGAGTCCCGTTTCCCCTTCAGCAGAACAGACTGTTCCTGACGCCATTCACGAGAATCAATCCAACGATGCTCCCGACTGCAGAACGGAAGCGGATGATTCCATTGCTGTCCCTGAAGCACAGGGGTTTGGCGCTAAAGCTGTAAGCGAAGGTGATGAGACAAAAGAGCTTGGTTCTGACAAAACATCAGAGTTTTCAGTTCCGGACAAGTTTGAACGAAAACAATACGGACGTGATGCACTAAAGAAACTGAGCAAGTACCAGATCGTGGACCTGTATATGGAAGGACAGACAGCGTATAATTCATTGTTGTGCGAGTATCAGAAACTGAGTGAGCGTGTCAAACGGGATAGTTCTATTCAATTTGGTTCTAAGAAAGACACTATTCCGAATGATCCGGATCCGGATACCATTTCAGAAGAAGAAAATGGCGAACCAAGTCCAGAAAAAGAAGAGGAGTCAGTGAATAAGAAGAACAAAAAGAAGAAACGTTCATGGACTCCAAAGCGTTCACCGGGCTTTTCAAATGGAATTGATGATGAAATGCCTGAACTGGTACTCGAAGAAGATTTTACGGACGAGGAGAAGGTACGTATCTTTGGTGACCATAAATATACTGAGCTTCCAAAGGATTCTTTCAAGTACTACGAAGTTCTTCCTGCCAGAATCATTCTTGTCACAACTGTTTTGCATGTCTATAAAGACCAGGTTACAGGAAAAATCTACAGGACAACTGCAGCGCGTAACAAAAAAGTAATGCCTCATAGCAAAGTAACCCCGTCTCTGGGCGGATATCTTGCTGTAAGGTATTATTCCGAGTGCACACCTGTTCCCAGAATGCTTGAACGCTTGAATGCTGAAGGCTGTCCGTTGGAAGTACAGACTGTCTATGAATGGCTTCGCAAGTTCGATGAAATGGCCATATGCATTGTTGCAGCCAGGCTGCAGGAACTTGTTCTTACTTATCCTGCAATCCAGATGGATGAGACCTACTGGAAATGCATCGAAGAAGCATTGAAGAACAACGGTGTGAAAATGTGCTATTTCTGGGTTACACGAAGCAGTGCAGAAATAAAGGATCGTCCCCAGATCGTTACGGCGACGTTTGTCAAGAGACGGGATTCGAAAACGCTGAGCAGAATAGTCGGAGATTACAATGGAACGCTGGAATGTGATGGACACAGTGCCTATCCAACATTGGCGAAAAAAGCAAATGACATTCTGGTCAAACTGGTTATTGCCTGTTGTCTTCAGCACGTACGTCATTATTTCTTCAATGTTCTCAGATCGATTCCCGGGTTAAAAAAGATGCCTGAGCAGGAGCGGAAAAAGATTCCTGCATACAACATCATCCTGGCAATTGATGCTGTATTTGAAGCAGAATGGAAGATTAAAGGTAAGTCTCGTGAAGAACGGCTTAAAGAACGCCTTGGTACAATTCTGCCACTCGTGGAGAGAGCATATAATTTGATTCGAGTTGAAGCCAAGAATAAAAATTTACAGCAGGGAAGCCTCATGGATACTGCTATAAAGTATGCTCTGAATCGATATGTCTATGTACTGAATGGTGTCAAAAATCCTGACATTCCGTTGCATAATTCGGATACTGAGCGCATATTTGCACACAGTCTGTCCATCTTCCGCAACAACTCAAAGGCATTCTTTTCAGCGGATGGCGGAGAACGTGCCGGCCATTACTTCTCGGTGATTTGTACGTGCAAAGAGAACAATATCTCTCCGGATATGTACATTCGATTTCTCATTGAAACGATTCCTGGTGTCGTCAAAGAAAACCAGGATTCTCTCAGAAAGAATGATCTTTCTTTCCTAGATCCATACATGCCATGGGAAGAATCGTTCAAAACATATGAAGAAAAGTGCCGGGCTGAGATTCGAATGATGATGGAGATGTTCGGAAGCAAAGACCAGAAGGAAAGATGCACAGGCTAAGCGATGCAAACGGCCTAACATGCTGCCAAAGGACTAAGCGGTTCACCTTTTCGTTCACATATTACTCAATCTGTTTTGGTGGCGAAACCTCATCTCCACCCTACACCGCTAATTTCTGGCAACTCTGTGTCCTTTGCGAGACAACGAATGCAATTGAGATACAGGACGGGTGCCTCTGCCTACCGTAAAAACGGGAGGGTCCTCGAATATGCCCATGAATAACCATCTGATTTCATAACAGATGGTTATTCATGCTACCTTTACAGACGGTGTTCTTGATCTAAGTGAAGAAGCCCCGTCGGTGGCTTCTTCTTTGTACTCAGAAATTCATTTTTTGTGAATGTTGACGGGCACGGAATATCTACACTATACTGATATCTTGAAGAACATTCTGTAAGATGACGATGGAAATGAACTTTTACAGCGGCGTGTATGTAAGATAACAGTAGGGAGACTGTGTTTGGTGTTTGGATTCTGGAAAGAAAAATGTGAAAAGTAATATCGGAATTTTGACTGAAATAGAGAACATTGAAGCATCAGAGCAGTCTCTGATGCTTTTTTTCATGCTGTCTGAGCAAAGGATTCGGGATATATGAATGTTGACTTTCATGCATTAACGTGCTAAACTAACGGCGCATAAAAGATAAAGAAAGCGGAGGTAGACCCATGGCACTTAAGCATGATGCCCAGACAGATGAACTTTTCAGATCTATTTTGGAGCTGAAAAGCATAGATGAGTGCTATCTGTACTTCGAGGACCTTTGCACAAATAAAGAGATCAGGGATCTGGGACAGCGTCTGGAGATTGCCAAACAGATCAGCAATGGAAAGTCGTATCTGCAGGCAGCCGAAATACTTGGCGTCAGTTCTGCAACAATCGGACGGGTGAAACGCTGCCTTGACTACGGTGCAGGAGGTTATCAGATGATTCTTGAACGCCTTGGAGGTAAATATGACTGACCTGACCAGCGGGATGCGCACGGATGAGATGCTGTCAGCCAGACTGCGTGCACTGTATGTTAATTATGGCTACCGGATTTATAAGGTCAACCGGTTTGAGGCATATGATCTTTACGTTCAGAATAAAAATTTTCTGACGGATGAGCGCATTCTGACATTTACAGATCTAAATGGCCGTCTGAAAGCACTGAAACCCGATATTACACTGTCGGTGGTTCGCAATACAAGAGACGAGACGCTGCCGGTAAGGGTTTGTTATTCGGAAAGTGCGTACCGTGTGCCGAGAGGAGAAGACGGGTTTCATGAGATCATGCAGACAGGGATCGAATACATTGGTACCTGTGATACTGCTGTACTTGCTGAAATAATACTGCTGGCAGAAAAAAGCCTGCAGACGATTTCTGAGCGGTATGCGCTGGATATATCCCATATGGGACTTGTCTCCGAATTGCTGAGAAGCTGCAGGATACCTGAGGAAGATTATCAGGAGGTTCTGGATATGCTGCGCCGGAAGGACCGGCATGGAATCCGCGCGTATGCACAGACAAAGGGACTGGAGGAGATGGAACAGGAACTGCTTGACCGGATGATCGTGGTAAGCGGTCCCATTGTCTCTGCACTTGAATGTCTTTCCCAATGCAGAATTACAGATGCAGGGAAAAAGATTATCTCAGAACTGAAGGATATCGCTGAAATAGTTGAACAGGTGTGGCAGGGAACACTGAATCTGGATTTCAGTGTTCTGAGTGATATGAGGTATTATAACGGCCTTACACTGTCTGGTTTTATAGAAGGCATTCCTGTGCCTGTTCTATCAGGCGGACAGTATGATCCGCTCCTGACAAGACTTGGCCGGGACGGACAGGGAATTGGATTTGCAGTGTATCTGAATCAGATTGACAGATGCATGCCGGAACGCGCAGATGCGGAACCACTTGTGATTCATACGGGAAAGGATCCCAAAACCGCATTTATTGAAGCAGAAAAGAAACGTGTCTATGGACCTGTGGTTCTGATGCCATTGGGAGAGGGAGAGGCTCAGCACTCAGCGCCGGCTTTTCAGACAAACGGGCAGATGCAGACGGTCCAAAACCAAGAGCTGAAACAGGCTGAAAAGGGGGATACGGTATGCTGAGAATTGCACTGCCAAAGGGACGGCTTGGAGAAAAAGCGTACCACGTACTGGCAGAGGCGGGATACCCGTGTCCCGAATTGCTTGAAGATAACCGGAAACTGATTTTTGAAAATACAGATGCCGGCATACAGTATTTTCTGGTTAAACCTTCTGATGTTTCGGTGTATGTGGAACATGGCGCGGCAGATGCCGGAATTGTCGGAAAAGATATTCTGCTGGAATATGAACCGGACATTTATGAGCTTTTTGATCTGCGCATGGGAAAATGCAGGATGTGCGTTGCCGGACCGGGGCGTTTCAGGGACAGACATACACGTGCACTTCGTGTTGCAACTAAATTTCCACATATTGCGGGACGTTATTTTGATGCACAGTCACGGGAAATTGAAATAATCCATCTGAATGGCTCTATTGAACTGGCACCGCTGGTCGGACTTTCAGATGTGATCGTGGATATTGTTGAGACAGGAACAACGCTGCGCGAAAACGGACTGAGTGTACTGGAGGAAATTGTTCCAATCAGTGCACGCTTTATTGCAAACAAAGCAAGCTTCAAATTCAAAGGTGCTGAGATTCGCCGCATTCTGGACGGACTTAAAGCCTGCCTGCCGGAATAGCCCGCAGATGCAGTGAAGCCTGTTTTAGTGGATGACAACATGACCGGAGGACAAAATGATTAAAATACTTAATGCAAGCGAGTGTGAAAAGGACCGGCTCCTGATGCGTTCCATGGAAAAGAGCGGTGTCGGGCAGATTGTGTCTGAGATTATAGACACGGTCCGTGTCAAAGGAGATGCGGCGCTTTTTGAATATGCGGAACGTTTTGATCATGCTGTGCTTTCATCTCTTGAGGTAGACATGGCCCGGATGACGGCTGCACGGGAGCGGATCAGTCCGGAGCTGCTCCATGCCATGACACTGGCCAGGGAGAACATCATCCGCTATCATAAAGAGCAGATTCGGAGCGGATACCGGATAGATCTTGAAAACGGCGTTTATATGGGACAGCTTATAACGCCTATCGCGCGTGTTGGTCTGTATATACCGGGTGGTACTGCGGCATACCCGTCCTCGGTTTTCATGAATGCAATTCCCGCAAAACTTGCCGGATGCAGTGAACTTGTCATGGTTACACCGCCGCGCCCGGACGGCAGTGTGCCGGATGCCATTCTGGCAGCTGCGGAAATGGCTGGGGTAGACAGGGTATTTACTGTAGGTGGTGCCCAGGCGGTTGCCGCACTTGCATACGGAACGGAAACCATTCCGAAGGTAGACAAGATTGTCGGACCAGGAAATGCATTCGTTGCCGAAGCAAAGCGGCAGGTGTTTGGACATGTGGCCATTGACATGATTGCCGGGCCCAGTGAAATACTGGTGATTGCAGATGGACTCTCCAATCCGCAATGGGTCGCAGCAGACCTGCTTTCACAAGCGGAACATGACAGGATAGCAACGGCTGTGCTCATTACGGACAGCAGTGAACTGGCAGTGACAGTACAATCTGCAGTGGAGGCACAGCTTGCTACGCTGCCGCGTGAGGGTATGGCCCGTGAGTCCATAGACAACAATGGAAAGATTATTCTGGTGGATTCACTGGAAGCAGGTGTTGAACTGGCGAATACGCTCGCGCCGGAACATCTGGAACTTTGCGTGGATGAACCGGAAAAACTGCTGCCGCTTGTTGCAAATGCCGGCAGTGTCTTTATGGGACGCTGCTGTCCGGAATCACTGGGTGATTATCTGGCAGGACCCAATCATATCCTGCCGACATCCGGGACAGCACGGTTTTCAAGTGCACTGGGTGTGGATGATTTTATCAAGAAAATTCAGTATACCTGTTATACGCAGCCGGCGCTGGCTGAGGTAGCAGATGATATTGCTGTCTTTGCCCGTGCAGAAGGACTGGAAGCACACGCCAGGGCAGCTCTGATTCGGGAGGAGAAGGCATGAAAACCTTTTTAATGCCTGTTCACAGGGCACTGCCGGCCTATGTGCCTGGTACCCATGAAGAGAGCGGAAATGTGATCCGGTTAAATACAAATGAATCGCCGTATCCGCCTTCTCCGGAAGTTCTGGGTGCCATTGCATCAGAGAGCAGCAAGCTCAATTTTTACAATGATCCGGACTGTACGGTCCTGATTGAAGCGTTAAGTGCCCATCTGGGTGTCGGAACGGCCAATATCCTGGCCGGAAACGGATCTGACCAGATTCTGCAGCTGGCGTTTCTGGCATTTGCGGACGGAGATAATCCGGTTACACTCCCGGATGTGACTTACAGTTATTATGATCTGTTTGCTGCCCTGTATGGCATTCCGCTCAGGCGGATAAAGCTTGAACCGGATTTTTCAATGAATCCTGCAGCCTGGCAGTCAGCAGAGGGGATGCTTGTCTTTCCAAATCCCAATGCACCGACAGGACTTGCCCTGCAAAGAAGTGAGATTGAAGGCATGCTGCAGGCACATCCGGACCAGGTGGTTCTGGTAGATGAGGCCTATGTAGACTTTGGCGCTGAAACAGCTGTCCCACTGATCCGCCAGTATCCGAATCTGCTGGTCGTGCGGACATTCAGCAAATCCGGGTCGCTGGCCGGGATCCGGCTTGGCTATGCAGTCGGCAGCGAATCCCTGATTGCCGATCTTGCAAAGGTTCGCAATGCCGTGGATCTGTATGGGGTCAACCGTCTGGCACAGGCAGCTGGAACTGCAGCCTGCAGGCATTGGACCTATTATGAAGAGAACTGCCGGCGTATCGTGGATGCGCGCAGGGAAACAACGGAAGGCCTCAGGGCACTCGGTTTTACGGTAACGGATTCCCTTGGCAATTTTGTGTTTGTAAGGCCAGCACGTATATCAGCCAGTGATCTGCAGAAGCGGCTTATGGACAGAGGAATTCTGGTCCGGCACTTTAAAACGGAGCGTACAAATGACTGGCTCAGAATCACAATTGGAACCATGGATGAGATGAAAAAGCTGCTGGATGCCTGCAGGGAGATACTGAATGGACAGGAGGAATGCCCATGAGGAAAGCAGAAATCACGCGGAAGACGGCAGAAACAGCGATTACCTGCTCACTCTGTCTGGATGGTTCAGGCAGGAATACCATAGCGACCGGTGTCGGATTTCTTGATCATATGCTGACACTGTTTGCTGTCCACAGCCGTTTTGATCTCGACATTGCCTGTCAGGGCGATACATGGGTAGATGACCATCACAGTGTTGAGGATATCGGTATTGTAATCGGTACCTGCCTCACGGAAGCACTCGGAAACAAGGCGGGGATCTGCCGCTATGGCAGCATGTGGCTGCCTATGGATGAGGCACTGGTACTCTGTGCGCTCGATTTGTCCGGCCGCTGCAGTCTGACCATGGATGTCCGGTTTGAGACAGAAAAAATAGGAACATTTGATACACAGCTGATCAAGGAGTTTTTTCTCGGCCTGACACGTGCCTGCCCGATGAGTCTGCATTTCCATGAACTGGCGGGGGAGAATTCCCATCATGTGGCAGAGGCCATGTTTAAGGGATTCGGGCGTGCACTGGCACAGGCTGCTTCCATAGACGAACGGCTGAACGGTGCCGTACCGTCATCCAAGGGGGTACTGGCATGATTGGGATCATCGACTATGGCGTAGGGAATCTTTTTTCACTCATCAGTTCGTTTGGAATGATCGGGCAGACTGCGGAGGTAGTAAAAACACCGGAGGCTGCACTTAAGGCAGACAAACTGATTCTCCCCGGTGTGGGCGCTTTTGCGGATGCACGGCAGAAATTATCCGAGCATGGTATGGATGAAGCAGTGCTTATGGCTGCGAAGCGGGGAACGCCGCTGCTTGGAATCTGTCTTGGGATGCAGATGCTTTTTGATGCCAGCGAGGAGTTTGGCGAGACGGCCGGTCTTTCGCTGATTCCCGGCCGGATTACAGCCATGCAGCCACGGTTACCGGCCGGACTGAAAGTGCCGCAGATCGGCTGGAATGGGCTTGAAATGCGGCTGCATCCGCTTTTTGACGGCGTCCCGCAGGGCGCCTGTGTGTACTTCGTCCACAGCTATTCGGCCACCGGGTGCGAGGCGAACACCATAGCTGTCACAGAGTACGGAATCCCGGTCACTGCTGCGGCGGCGAACGGGAATGTTATGGGAACCCAGTTTCATCCGGAGAAGAGCGGACGCATAGGACTCCGGATACTGTCCAATTTCTGCAGCATGTGAGGGCATATATGGAGATATTTCCGGCAATTGATTTACTGGGCGGCCGTGTGGTCCGTCTGGAACGGGGCGATTACAACAGGGTAACTGTTTATGGCGAGGATCCATCAGCGATTGCGGAGAAGTTTACAGCCTGTGGTGCCAAATATCTGCACTGTGTTGATCTGGACGGTGCAAGAGACGGCACGACAGTAAATACCGCTTTTGTGACGGCATTGGCACACTCCGGCATGCAGGTAGAAATCGGTGGGGGCATCCGGAACGAGGATACGATCCGGAGCTATCTTGACTGCGGCGTCTGGCGCGTCATTCTGGGCACTATTGCCGTGCGCGATCCGGCATTTACCGGGCGGATGCTGGCAAAATATGGGGAACAGATAGCCATAGGGGTTGACCTTAAGGACGGCTTTGCTGCAGTCAGCGGCTGGCTTGAGGTGGACCGTCTCAGCTGTGATGATCTTCTTTCCCGTCTGCGGGATCAGGGGGCAAAGGGGCTTATCGTCACGGATATATCAAAGGACGGCATGCTATCCGGCACCAACCGCGATCTCTATACACGTCTCATAAAAACCTATCCGTCATTCCAGATGACGGCCTCCGGCGGCGTCTCAACGCTGGATGATGTCATCGCCATGCGTCAGCTCGGCATGTCCGGGACGATTATTGGAAAGGCATATTACGAGGGCAGAATCGACCTGGCGAAGGCCATTGAGGTGGCAAGATGATAACAAAGCGGATTATTCCATGTCTGGATGTGCGGGACGGCCGTGTTGTCAAGGGCGTCCGTTTTCAGGGGCTTTCAGATGTTTCAGATCCGGTTGATCTGGCAAGAGCCTATTCAGAAAACGGCGCAGACGAACTCGTCTTTTACGACATTACTGCCTCCGCCGAGGGACGCAAGCTCTTTACGGATGTGCTTCGCCGGGCTGCTTCCGAGATTTTTATTCCGCTCACGGTGGGCGGCGGTATTTCCACCCTCTCTGATTTTGAGCGTGTGCTGGGCAGCGGGGCGGACAAGGTCAGCGTCAATTCCGGTGCGATTACAAATCCCGAACTGATCGGTGAGGCAGCAAAAAAATACGGCAGTCAGTGCGTTGTACTCAGTGTGGACGCTGCGCGTGTGGACGGGGTGTACCATGTATTCCGGAATGGTGGGCGCATTGATACCGGACTTGATGCACTTGAGTGGATCCGCCGGGGAATCGGCGAGGGAGCCGGTGAAATTGTGCTCAATTCCATTGATACAGATGGCGTGCGGCAGGGATTTGATCTGCCAATGCTTACAGCAGTATGTGCATTTGCGGATGTGCCGGTTATTGCCTCCGGCGGTGCCGGCGGCATACAGGATTTTATAACGCTCTTTCAGGCGGTGCCGGCTGTGGATGCCGGACTGGCGGCCTCGATCTTCCACTTTGGCGAGGTATCCATTGATGCGCTGAAGGCTGCCCTGGATGCAGCAGGTATCCGTGTAAGGAGGACTTGAAATGATTGATGTAAATGAACTCAAATTTGATGCGCAGGGTTTGATCCCTGCCATTGTGGTGGATACGGAAAGCCGTAAGGTGCTGACACTGGCATACATGAATCGGGAAAGCCTGGCCATTTCCATGGAAAAAGGTCTGACATGCTTTTATTCCCGCAGCCGTCAGACACTCTGGCTGAAAGGGGAAACCAGCGGAAATTACCAGCACATTGTTTCCATAACGGCAGACTGTGACAAGGATGCGCTGGTGGTTGAAGTCCGTAAGGACGGTCCTGCCTGCCATCTGGGAACGGATTCCTGTTTCACCAATCCTGTTTATGAAGGCGAAGAACCGCCGGCCTTTTCTTATGACGGCCTGATGGAAATGCTGGAAGGGCGCAGGCAGACACCTGTCGAAGGTTCCTATACCTCCTATCTGTTTGGAAAAGGTCTTGACAAGATCCTCAAAAAAATAGGTGAGGAGAGTACCGAGGTCATTATTGCCGCGAAGGACCATGACCGTGCAAATACGATCTACGAGATCGGCGATCTCATGTATCATGTCATGGTGCTGATGGTACAGGAAGGCATATCACTTGATGAAATCCGGCAGGAAATGGCGGGCCGCCATGTCATAGACCGGAAGGTCAAGCAGGAGAAAATGAGATGATCACCAGGCAGAATCTGCACATGCATTCCACTTATGATGACGGGAAAGATTCCTGTGAGTGTATGCTGTCTGCTTGCATGAAGGCCAGTCTTGCTTCTGCCGGAATCAGTTTACACAGTCCGCTGCCATTTCAAAATGACTGGGCAGCTGCGTCTATATATGTTTCCGGCTATTTGAGAGAGATGGCATCGCTCAAATGCCGCTTTGGACAGGCATTTCAGGTATATACAGGCATTGAATGGGATGTGCTGAGTGATCCTGCCGAACTGGACCGTTTTGATTACGTGATTGGTTCGGTCCATCATCTTCCGGTCTGTGCTGTTCCGCCAAGCGTAGACAATACGCCGGAGGAAACTGCCGGCTGCATTCAAAAATACTTTGGCGGTGATGCAGATGCTGCAGCCACCTGTTATTTTAACGAGCTGCTGAAAGTTGCATCGGAGCCCCGCGTCAGCATTTGCGGACATTTTGATCTGCTCCTCAAGTTCAATGAGCGGATGCCTCTTTTCAATCCTGAAAGTCCGGCATACATCAAAGCCGGACAGACAGCACTGGATGCACTTCTGGATGCGGGAAAAATCATAGAGGTAAATACCGGTGCCATCTCCCGCGGATGGCGTTCCACGCCTTATCCGGAGGCCTTCTGGCTGCGTGAGATTGCGCGGCGCGGCGGCAGTGTTCTGATTTCTTCAGATGCCCATTCGTCAGCACATGTGGTCACCGGATTTGATGCGGCAGAAGCGCTTCTGATCAGCTGCGGCTTTGATCATGTCATGGAACGCAGTACATCAGGGGCTTTTCAGCCTGTTCCGCTTGGAAAACATTGAAAGATGCATCAGATGCATCAGATTTCTTGTACGATATTTTAGATGAAATGCTTAACTTGAAAAGAAGCAACGAAAAGTGTATACTGGATTTGTCAGAAATTCCAGTACCGGATGAAGTATCAATGGAACCGGGGAAGTCTTGGATTACGGGGGACATTGCCTGAAAACAATAGGCCGCTCACAATAGTCAGGACGAAAATCTGATTCAAAACGTGAATTGACGGCACATGCCAGCCGGTTCACAGAATTGGAAGGGACCTTATTTATGTATACCAGAGAGCAGCTTGAGATCTTTCCATTTTTTGGCAGCAGGATGCAGCATATAAATGTAGAGGCGATGCTGGATCCTTTGACCGGGATCGTATCACGCAGATATATTCTGGATTTTGCCAAATCCCTGATAGAGGAAAAAACGCCATTTTCTTTTGCCATGCTCGACCTTGACAATTTCAAGTTTATCAACGATACATATGGGCACGGCGTGGGGGATCAGGTGCTGATTGATGTCGCTGAAAAGCTGGCAAGGCAGCTTGGAAGCCGTGGCGTGGCCGGCCGGTTTGGCGGAGATGAACTCATGATTGTGGATCTGGCAGACCGGACATATGAAGAAAAGAAAGCTTTTTTTGCTGAAATCTATTCCGCGACGGTGCTGAGACGGAATATTTCTCTCGAAACCTGTAATCCGTTCATAACTGGTACAGTCGGGTGCGCCACCTATCCGGATGATGCGGATGATTTTGATTCTCTGTTTACCCTGATTGACAAGACACTGTACCGCGGGAAAACAAAAGGGCGGAACTGTCATATCATCTATGTGGAATCAAAACACAAGGACATTGAAATCCGGAAACTTGCCAGACACGGCGTGTATACATCCATGCAAAGCCTGGTCCGGCAGTTTGAAATGGTTCCGACGATCTCCAACAAGCTGCAATCGATCCTGCCGTTTCTTATGGATGATCTCCGTATTTCTGACCTGTATCTGGTTGACAAGAGCGGACGGATGCGTGCCATCCGGGATCAGACGTTTGATGAATATGTTCCCGACATCCATCTGCTGCTTTCGGATGATCTCTATTCAACGAACCGGCCAGAGGATATCGCGTTCAAATGTCCGGAATTCTACGCTGCCATGAAACGGCATGACATAGAGACAATGGTTGTTGTGCGGATTGGCGTGGATACGGACACAGACGGCTATCTTGTGTGTGCGGAGGCACGCAATCAGCGTATCTGGCAGGAAGATGAGTGCGCAATTCTGTATTTTCTTGCGAAGATGCTGGCAGCACGTATCCGTATAGATCATGAAGTACTTGCAATATAACCATACTGCGATGGTATAATCGGATCATGAATGGCATGATCCGTTTTTTTTCTGCAGCGTAGTATAATAAGAAAAATATTGACCAACATTGATTTTATGTTGACATATACTGACCAATACATTATTATACGCTTGAAAACCGGAATCCAAGCCGATTTTCAAACAAATGAACTGGCACTCTTGACTGAATAGTGCCAAAGGAGGGAAAACAATGGCAGTTTTGCCTGTTTATAATGTACTGGTTTTACCCGGGGTTGATTTATACCTCAAAACGGATATGCTGAGACGGTCAGCCGGGCGGCTGCCGTATGTCGGTGAAAAAATGATTCTGGTGATTCAGCGCCAGAATCAGGCACGCAGTGATCTGACCAGAGAGAGTTTTTATCCGATAGGTGTGACGGGTGAGGTGACGGATGTCAATGACAATGGCTTTTTTGTCATCCATACGCGCAATCGTGTCAACCTGGAGGAAATCAGCATATACGGGGACAGTGTAATTGATGTATCCGTCAGCAGACGGAGGGATTATGAGGATACGGATCCGTCAGAGGAACAGGAAAGACTCCGCCGGGTAAAAGTGGCCCTTAATAATTTCGCAGATGGATTCCAGAACAGTCAGATGACACGGCTTTATATTGCCAGGATGAATTCTATCGAGGAAATCGCCGTGACGATGTCGCCCTGGATGGTCAGCGGCAGTGAGGAACGTTACCGGATTCTTGAACTGGACAGCTGCCGGGAACGGGCTGCAGCGCTTGAAAAACTGGTTCTGGAAAATGTTGAGATCACAAAGGTAAACATGGAAGCCCAAAGTGCCCAGAAGGAGGACTACCAGAAGATCTACCGTGAATCGGCGATCAAGAAGCAGATGGAATTTCTGCAGAACGAACTGGATGAGATGCATCCGGAGGATGTTTCAGATGTCCGCAGATTCGAAATAGCAGTCGAGGAAAGCGGAATGAATGAAACTGCCCGCAGAGAGGCAAAAAAGATTATCAACCGGCTGAAGCAGGAGGGCAAGAACAGCCCTGAGGCAGGCATGCTGTATGACTACCTGGACTTTGTTACCGGCCTTTCCTGGAAAAAGGAAGAGATGCACCGGATTGATCTCGATGAAGCGGAGCATATACTGGATGAACAGCATTACGGCCTTGGCAAGGTGAAAAACAGGATTCTGCAGCAGATTGCGGTTATGAATCTGAGACGCCGTCAGTCAGGTTCCATCCTGCTGTTTGTCGGTGCACCGGGAACAGGAAAAACCAGTATCGGACAGAGCATTGCAAAAGCACTGAACCGTGAATATGTCCGAGTGAGTCTGGGCGGTATTCGTGACGAAGCAGATATCCGGGGACACCGCCGGACCTATATTGGCGCGATGCCGGGCAGGATCATGGATGGCATCAAGAAGAGCGGCGTATCAAATCCCGTTATGGTCCTTGATGAGATTGACAAGCTCGGTACATCCTATAACGGAGATCCGGCATCCGCACTGCTTGAAGTACTTGACCCGGAGCAGAACAACACTTTTACAGATCATTACATGAATGTGCCGTATGATTTGTCGGATGTACTGTTTATCTGTACGGCCAACACGCTTGATACGATTCCGGCACCGCTTCTGGACAGAATGGAGATTATCAGGTTTACGGGTTACTCTCCGCTGGATAAACTGAGCATAGCGAGGGAACATCTGCTGCCGAGAGCCATGCAGTCGGTCGGAATTCCCGAGGGCGGCATCCGTATGGATGATGCCGTACTTGAGACGATCATTTCAGAATATACACGTGAGGCAGGCGTACGCGGTCTCAAGAAGTGCCTTGACCAGCTCTGCAGGACGGCTGCAGTCCGCATTGTACGCGAAAATCTGACTTCAATGGACGTCAGGACAGACGAATTGCGCGAACTGCTCGATACGCATCCGATTCATCTGAAGCATGTTTCTGAAACCGGTGCAACCGGTATTGTGACCGGTCTCGCCTGGACCGCTGTCGGCGGAGAAATCCTGAACATTGAAACCGTTATCACGCCGGGTTCAGGCAGGCTGATCATCACTGGCCAGCTGGGGGATGTCATGAAGGAAAGTGCCCAGATTGCCCTGACGCTGGTCAAGTCAATCTTCCCTGAAAGGATGCAGGACATGCAGAAGGTGGATCTGCATATTCATGTACCGGATGGAGCAACACCAAAGGACGGGCCTTCTGCCGGTATTACGATGACAACAGCACTTGCCTCTCTGATCTCCGGTATTCCTGTCAGTCCAAAGGTCGGCATGACCGGAGAGATTACATTGCAGGGACTCATAGGAGCCATTGGCGGACTGCCTGAAAAGCTTATGGCTGCCCAACGTGCGGGTGTGGAAACAGTTTACATTCCCGCCGATAACGAAGAGGACCTGCGCGATGTACCGGATGAAGTCAGAAAGGCCCTGACCATTGTGCCGGTCCGTACCGCCAGGGATGTTCTGACTGCCCTTTCCATTCTGCCGCAGAACAGGGAAGCGTTGGCGGTTTAAACAGGTCATATTCTTTCACTTGCAGAAAAAGCAAAAGGGTGATCAGGTTCCCGGTCATGCTTTTGCTTTTTTCTATCAAGTTCGTTTAATAACACAGCCGTATCAACAGGCGATAACCAGTGTATGCGTCGGGCTGTTTTCTTAAAATCTGCAAGATATTGGGAAAACAAAATTTTGACCATT
>JAFUHD010000373.1 GCA_017469025.1 Clostridia bacterium | reverse complement strand
CTGCCCATTCTCAGCCGACGCATGCTTTTTCCTCCCTTCAATGACACCGCTGTGCTTTCGGCACCGTATCAATCGCAGTTGTCATTGTCCGATAAACCAGCACAAACTGCCGGGCCATCTCCATCACGCAAAAGGCCGCCGTATGGGCTTCCCCATACGGCAGCATATATGCACATTATTTACCGTTCAGTTCTTTGAGCATGGTGTCACCGTCCACGCTGTCCCAGAAGTTCTTGTAGGCATTCAGGCCTTCTTCAACCGTCACAGAACCCAGCACGATCTGGGAAATGACTTCCTTCCAGGTGTTGGTAATGGAAGCGGAGGTTTCATCAAACAGATCCGAAACACCGGAGGGGATCATCTGCTTGGGGCCGCGCAGTTCCATTGCCTTGTCGATCAGCTGACGCTGCAGCTCGAGTGCAGAGCGCATTTCATCATCCGGCTGATACGGCAGCATGGAGAAATCGGAAATGAAAGCATCTGTCAGATAGTTGTACTTGATCGCATAACCGGAATTGGCTGCCTTTTCGGTTGGCACGGCAATACCGTTTTCGATGGTGTAATGCTGTCCTTCAACACCGGTGTTGTAGAACGCAGCATGCAGTTCAGGATCGGTCACCAGAGCTTCAATGACCCGCAGGGCAGCTTCAGGATTCTTGCAGTCCTCAGAAATGCACCATGCCGTCTGGATGGATTCATTCAGACCGCCGCCCACGCCGTCAGGTCCGGCAAGCATGTAGATGGGCTGCACATCGGTGGGAACGCCCGCCGCCGCACTCTGGGAAATGTAGTTGGAATAATTGGCCACATAGTCAATATCGCTTGCAGCCTTGCCGGTGTACACATACTCACGCATGGTGTTGTTTTCAGTGGTGATAAACTCCTGATCCATGACACCGGAGGTGTACAGCTCACGCAGGTAATTCAGGCCGTCAATCATCTGCGGCTCCTGCATGCCATCCACAAACACGCCGTCAGCGTTCTTGTAAATGCCTGCATAGGCGCCGAAAGAGTTGAGGAAGAACTGGAAGTTGTCGATCCACTTCGGGAAAGAGAACGGGATGATACCGGTGCCGTTCAGCTTGCTCATCTCGGCAATGAACTCTTCCGTGGTCGGGGTTTCACTCAGGGTGATGCCATACTGTTCGGCAATATCCTTGCGCAGGAACAGCACCTTTACACGCGGATAGTAGTAAGGCATGGCATACACCATGCCGCCGATTTCCAGCGCCTGATAGTAGGAAGGATCCACAATTTTGAGCGTTTCGGAGCCCGCGATCAGGTCAGTCAGGTCCATGACCTGTTCCCGTGCCACATAGTTGGGCAGCCGGGTCATGGCCTGGGAAATGGAGAACACGTCCGGCACATCGCCGCCGGCCATCATGGTTTCCAGCTTGTCATTGTAGCTGCCGATGGGCGGAATGACGGCTTCCAGCTTCACGTTGCACTTTTCCTCCAGCAGTTTGATCACAGCCTGCTGCAGGTCCGGGTCGGTGCTCAGACCGAAGGTATTGTCGGCAGAGCAGATGGTCAGGGTTACGGGTTCTTCTGCCAGGGCCATTGCCCCCACACTGGTCAGGATCAGCAGAGCCGCCAGCAGCAGATACGCAAATTTCGCGAGTTTCATACGTTTACCTCCTTATTATTTTGCATTAAGGCGATACATTCGCCATAAGCCCTATTCTTTCACGCCGCCCAGCATCAGGCCGGAGACAAAATACCGCTGCACAAAGGGATACACCGCCAGCACCGGCAGCATTCCCAGCACCATGACCGCCATCTTGGTATTGTCATAGACGATATTGCCCTCACCAAGGGAACCGTCGCTCTGGTATACCAGGGCACGCAGCATCACCTGCAGCGTATATTTGGCGCTGTTGTTGATAAACATGACCGCTTCCGTATAGCGGTTCCAGAAGGACACGAAATAAAACAGCATGACCGCAGCCAGAATGGGCACGGACAGGGGCAGCACGATGCGCACCAGCGCCATCAGATCGTTGCAGCCGTCCAGCCATGCGGATTCCACCAGGCTCTCCGGAATGGAAATCATAAAGTTTTTCACGATAATCAGGTTAAATGTAGAAATGGCAAAAGGCAGGATCAGCGCCCAGTGGGAATCAATCAGACCTAGATTCCGGATGAGCACATAAAACGGCATAATGCCCGCGTCAAACACCAGGGTCAGACTGATGACCTTCATAAACACATCCCGGCCGATCAGCTTTTTCTGCGCCAGAACATAGCCCATGGGCACCGTCAGCGTCATGGCCACCAGAGTGCCGGTGCCCGCCACGAAAATAGAGTTCCAGAATCCCCGCATATAGCCGCTGTTCAGCACCCGGATATAGTTGATCAGGGTAAAGGACCGGGGCACCAGCAGATACGCGCCGCCCATTACATCCTTGTCCTCGGAGAAAGAGGTAATCAGCACGTTCCAGATCGGGATAATAACAATCACGCAGATCAGGGTCAGCAGAACCGCATTGCACACGCGAAAAATGATTCTCGCGTTGGACTCCCGGATCGCGCCTTTTCGCCTGGCAATCATCATCAGTTGGTTCCTCCTTCATAAACCCTTGTCCTGCTTTCGGCACTGCAGCCACGGCACTTGTCGTTATTTGGCAGACCAGCACGAAGTGCTGGGCCATCTTCATAAACCCTTGTCCTGCTTTCGGCACTGCAGCCACGGCACTTGTCGTTATTTGGCAGACCAGCACGAAGTGCTGGGCCATCTTCATAAACCCTTGTCCTGCTTTCG
>JAFUHD010000372.1 GCA_017469025.1 Clostridia bacterium | reverse complement strand
TTCGAATCATGTTCTAGCTAAATTAGCTGATATACAGTGAATATCCGCGTTTTCCTGAAGCAGTTTAAGTTGCAAGTATTAGGAAATTTATTCCGGTAGATACAAATGTAGATACAACTGCCCTCGGGAATTTAGGTTTATGGATATAGTAAACGAATTTGAACTTTGCGTTTTCAGTTTATTTGAGACGAATCACCCGGATGTTTAAGAATCATCAGTGCTCAACTATTGCATTCGATATCAGGAATCATAGAGATTAAACCAGATTGAATTTGCAGTATAGGGGGTTCGATGCACTGTTTCGTACGGCATTGCATTGCGTATTTTCAAATGATGATAGGAAAGCATCCTCCTCTCTGACCTTGACTTTCAAACACAAATGGGTGATAATACATTGTGAAGTATCGTAAATGAAGGAGAACAGGAATGCCACAGAAGATTGTTGAAGTCGCCCCGCATTCCCTGGCTGCAAAAGCCGGTCTCAAAGCCGGAGAAATCCTCCTCTCAATAAGCGGTACGCCGGTTCTTGACCTGGTAGATTATCAGTTTCTTACTGCCAGACCGCACCTTGAAATGCTGATTGAAGACGCAGATCAGAAACGACGCACGGTGATTCTTGAAAAAAGGACAGAGACCCCGCTTGGCATTACGCTTGAATCATCTCTGATGAGTCAGCCGAAGACATGCGCAAATCACTGCATGTTCTGCTTTATTGAACAGATGCCTCCGGGAATGCGGGAATCATTATATGTGCGGGATGATGACTGGCGTCTTTCGCTCATGGCTGGGAATTTCGTCACCCTGACAAATCTTCCTGAGCGGGAAATGGTACGTATTATTGAACGGCATGCTAGTCCACTTTACATATCTGTACATACGACAAACGGCGAATTGCGCAAAAAAATGCTGAGCCATGTACACGCGGACCGCATAATGGAGCATCTGAAGCGGTTTGCGGAAAACGGGCTCAGTTTTCATTGTCAGATTGTCCTGTGCCCCGGTATCAATGATGGCGAGGAACTGAGGCGGACGCTTTCTGATCTTTCAGGCTTCTTTCCCCATGCCCTGAGTGCGGCAATTGTACCTGTTGGATTGACACGTTTTAGGGAGCATCTGTATCAGCTTCATCCGTACACGCGTGATGAAGCACGGGCTGTGCTTGATATTGCAGATGAAGTACAGGAAGAAATGCTCCGCCTTAACGGTACACGCTTCGTATTTCCATCAGATGAATTTTACCAGATTGCTGAGCGTCCGATTCCACCGGATGAGGCTTATGAAGACTATCCACAGTACGAAAATGGTGTTGGACTGCTGAGACGATTTGAAACAGAATTCCGTGCGGCCTGCCGGCTTGATCCGGATGGACCATGTCGTGCCCGCCGCGTAATTATGGCTACCGGGACCAGTGTAGCACCATTTATGAATGCTTTAATTGCATCCACAGCGTTCCCTGGTGTTGAGATCACTGTAAAGCCGATTCTGAATCATTTTTTTGGTGAAACTGTTACTGTTTCAGGACTTCTGACCGGACAGGATCTGCTTGCCCAGCTGCGTGGGATGGAAGCGGATGAAATCTTAATTACAGAAAGTATGCTGCGCAAGGGCGATCCGGTTTTCCTCGATGATATGTCGCTGGAAGAACTGACCGACAGCCTGGGCATTCCGGTGATTCCCGTACCGAATGACGGTGCTGACCTGCTTTATGCCCTGCGCGGAATGGAGGCATAATCTATGTCAAATCCACTAGTGGCTGTTGTTGGCCGCCCGAATGTCGGGAAATCGACATTTTTTAACCGGATCAGTGGCCGGCGTATTTCAATTGTTGAGGATACACCCGGTGTTACACGTGACCGCATCTATGCAGATTGTGAATGGCTTGGTCATTCATTTACGCTGATTGATACCGGCGGTATTGATCCTCATTCAGAAGATGTTTTTCTGCGGCAGATGCGTCAGCAGGCGCAGATCGCTATTGATACCTGTGATGTCATTCTTTTTTTCACGGATGGACGCACCGGTATGACAGCAGACGATGAAGATGTAGCTGCACTGCTGAGACGCAGCAGGAAGCCGGTGATTCTTGTCGTCAATAAAATGGATTCAATGTCACAGCAGGACAATCTCTACGAGTTTTATGGCCTTGGTCTTGGCGATCCTTATGGTATTTCTTCCACAAATATGTTAGGCCTGGGTGATCTGCTGGACGCTGTCATTGCCCATTTCCCGGAACAGTCAGACGATGCCAGTGAGGAAAAACCAGTCAGTATTGCAGTGGTGGGACGTCCGAATGTTGGTAAATCAAGTCTGGTCAACAAGCTGCTGGGTACAGAGAGAACCATGGTTTCCGATATTGCGGGGACTACCCGTGATGCCATCGATGCCCCGCTCACCTGGGAAGAACGCTCATTTACACTGATTGACACAGCTGGTATACGGAGAAAACGTGCCATTGAGGATGAATCAATTGAACGTTACAGCATTATCCGTTCACTGGCTGCCATCCGGCGCTGTGATGTTGCATTGATGCTGATTGATGCACAGACAGGTGTGACCGAACAGGATACAAAGATTGCCGGATACATTCATGATGAAGGCAAAGCCTGTGTCATCGTTGTCAATAAATGGGATGCCATCGAGAAGGAGACCAATACCATGGAAACCTTCCGCAAACAGGTGATATCTGACCTTAAGTTTATGGACTATGCACCTGTCATCTTCATATCGGCGCTGACTGGTCAGCGCGTTGACAAGGTACTTTCTCAAGTGCTTTCAGTCTATGAACAGGCACAGCGCCGCATTACGACAGGACTGCTTAATGATGTTCTTGCAGACGCTACAGGTGCCCTGCAACCGCCAACCATTATGGGAAAGAAACTCAAAATTTACTATGCAACACAGCAGAGCGTTGCACCGCCAACCTTTGTTCTCTTTGTGAATGACGAAGCGCTGATGCATTTTTCCTATCAGCGTTATCTTGAAAATACGTTCCGCAAAAGCTTTGGTTTTGAAGGTACTCCCCTGCGGTTTGTCCTCCGTCAGAAAGAACGCAAGGTTCAGTAATCCTCACAGATTAAGAAAGGAAGGGACTCCGTTAACCGGTTTACACCGGCGGAGTGCAGATATATCATGAATATTCTGCTGACTATTGTTATCAGCTACCTGTTGGGCAGCTGCTCGACCGGCATTATTTATTCAAAACTGACCCAGTCTGGCGACATCCGGAAAAAAGGCAGTAAAAATGCCGGCGCGACCAATATGCTTCGTGTTATGGGTGTAAAAGCAGCAGTGATTACACTGTGCGGTGATATGTTGAAAGGTGTTGTTGCAGCTTTCATTGGCCAGAAACTTGTCGGCGGTGCATTTGGCGGTATGCTGGGGTCTGTATTTTCGGTCCTTGGCCATAATTTTCCGGTTTTCTTCGGATTCAAAGGCGGAAAAGGGATTGCAACCAGCTTTGGCAGTCTGCTTGTCGCAATGCCGGTTCCCATCCTGATTGCTTTTGCTGTCTTTGTTGTAACCGTTGCACTGACCCGTTATGTATCGCTTGGATCGATTCTGGCTGCGGTCACATTTCCAATTGCAGTACTTGCTACCCAGCCTTTCAATGGTCCGGTTTTTGCACTTTGTGTCTTTGAGGCAGCCCTGGCCATCTGGCGTCACCGGGCTAACATAGGCCGTCTTCTGAGACATGAGGAAAGCAAGATCAGCTTCAAAAAGAAATAAAAAGAAAGACGGCATTGCCGTCTTTCTTATACAATACACAAAGCTTTGTCTGCCTGACAGGAATCTCAATCTTCGATAACGGTACCGTCTGCTCTGAACAGCGGAAGTTTTTCAAGATAGATGATGTCATCCCGTTTCTGAGCATCGCCTTCAGCCAGAACAGCCATCCTGCCGACAATATTACCGCCGGCTTTAATGACAAGCTCTTCAAGTGCACGCAGGCTTTCACCGGTGGAAATCACATCATCCACGATCAAAATGCGTTTTCCGCGCATGAGCTCTGCATCTGCGCCGTCAATGTACAGATTCTGCACATGATCAGTCGTAATAGAACGTACCTCAACGCCCAAAACGTCACGCATGTAAAGCTTGATGCCTTTCCGTGCAAGCATCCACTTCTGCGCCTTGATCTGGCGCGCCATCTCATATGCAAGCGGTATTCCCTTGCTCTCAGCAGTAATGATATAATCAAATTCCGGTGCGCGTTTAAGCAGCTCACGTGAACAGGCTTCAGTCAGTTCACAGTCGCCAAAGATTACAAAGGCTCCAATACTGAGATTTTCATTCAGTGGGCAGAGCGGCAGATCCCGCTCAAGACCGGCAATCGTCATTCGATGAAATAATGCCATATTCATAACTCCTCTATCATTTCCATGAATTGTGACAGGCAATGTCCGCCACTGTTTCAAGTTCATTATACTCATCTGCCCGTATTTGTCAATGAATTCACTGCCCTGCTTCGCCTCTGTAAGCCTGCATGGGTTTAAAAGCAGGGAAAAACATGTTGCGGCGAATCATCAGCAGTAAAGAGAAAATGGACCAGCGCCATACGCAGGTCTGTCAAATAATGACAACTGCTATTGATGCAATGCCGAAAGCACGACTATGTCATTAAAGGAGATGGCCCAGCACCTGGTGCTGGTTTGTCAAATCATGACAACTGCAATTGATACGGTGCCGAAAGCACGACTATGTCATTAAAGGAGGTTGCTTTGCCATGCTGGCAGTTGCACACTTTGAAAAAGTCAGTTTCCATCAGTTTGCCGAAGATTATCATAGAATATTTAATGTCCCAGAGGAAAGAATCAGAGACATCTATAAGGCAGTCTGCTGCCCTGTCCGTGCTACTGCCGGTTCTGCCGGATATGATTTTATATCGACAGCTTCTTTTCATCTTGAACCGAAAGAAACGATTCTGATTCCGACCGGAATTCGGGCGCTGATTGATCCTGGGTATGTATTGATGCTCTTTCCGCGCAGCAGCCTCGGATTCAAGTATCGTTTTCAGCTGGATAACAGCGTTGGCGTGATAGACAGCGATTATTCCAATGCAGAAAACGAAGGTCATATTTTTCTGCGCATGACCAATGATTCTTTTTCTGGGAAAGCACTTGATATCACGCTGGGTGATGCAATCGCACAGGGTATATTTCTTCCGTTCGGTATTACAAATGATGATTCTGCCAGTGCCAGTCGCACAGGCGGATTTGGTTCAACAAACAGAAAGGCCGATTTATGACTGATTACAATGCTTTATGGCAAAGTGCCGAATCTTTACTCGATCCTCAGGTGCATCCGCTTTCAAATCTGGCAAATATCAGTGCACTGATCCGTTTTTCCATTACGGATATTAACTGGAGCGGTTTCTATTTTTTGATAGATGATGTACTGAATCTGGGGCCTTTCTGCGGTCTTCCGGCCTGCATTCGCATTCCGGTAGGACGCGGTGTGTGCGGGACAGCCTTACAGCAGGACATGGTACTCTGCGTGCCGGATGTACATGCTTTTTCCGGGCATATTGCCTGTGACTGCAATTCCCGCTCTGAGCTGGTCATCCCGATTCATCTCGACAAACGTGTTGTATGTGTACTCGATATTGACAGTCCTGTTTTAAACCGGTTTGGCGAAGATGAACTCGATTTTTTTGGCAAGACAGCGCAGCGTATTGAATACTGTCTGGCTGAAAACCGCACGCTCTGGAAGTTATGAAGATTTACAGTGCGGTCTTTTGTCTGTATTACGCTGTTTCATCTGTTCTCAAGAGGATACATGATCGGTACAGGTACTGCGAACATGCACTTCCATAGAATGCAGTCTGAAGCTGTGTAAAAGATGCATTTAGTCAATGCTCCAGAGAAAGCTGCTGATGTACAGACGGTTTTAATAACGGACAGATACCTGGATATATGAAAACAAGCGGATATCCGCCAGCGATCATATGTGGACCGAATGGGTATTGCTTTCCAATTCGGACGAGTCAGAGCAAACAGCACGAGGCAGGTCGACCTGCCTCGTGCTGTTAAAGCGGTTTTCATTTCAAATGACATTTGGAAGGTCTGCCCATCGCAAAATAAATGGCTTCTGCCACACCGGCATGATCATTGTCTTCGGTAATATAACGGCAGGTTTCCAGAACGCGTTCACTCGCATTTCCCATGGCGACGCTGTATGCCACACGGCTGAGCATATCAAGGTCATTCTCTTCATCGCCAACGGCCATAACAGCCTCGGGACCAATTCCTTTTGATGCGGCAATTTGCAGCAGTGTGAGACCTTTTCCAACATCCGCCGGCATGATTTCTACGATTCCAGGTGCAGAACGTGTAACCTGTACCTTCGGACAGATGCTGGTGATCTTCTGCCGTATGGATTCCATGGTCATTGACAGCTGGTCAGCTCGTTCCGGTGCTTCCATGCAGTAAAATTTCATAATCCCCCGTGCTGCGCTTTGCCGGAGTGCGGTTTCACCGCGGTGTTCTTTGATCAGTCCTCTTGAAAGGAGGTGGTACCGATGATCCGGTTTCGCAGCATCTGTAGAAACCAGACCTGTTTCAAATGCATTGATCATAATGTGGTATGGGAGCATTATATCAATTATCCGGTTTGCTGTTTCAGCATCGAATGTCCGGTAAACCAGTCGTTTTCCTCCAGGCTGAGGCCCTGAGAAAGCAGTTGTTCCATTACAGCAGATCATTCCGCATTTGAGCTCTGCCCGATGCAGAAAATCTGAAATATCCTCTGGAAGCCGTCCGGTTGAGATCATAACTTCAATTCCCTCATGCTGAGCTGCACGGATTGCGCGTATATTCTCAGGATGTATTGTAGCATGATCGTTCAGGAGCAGTGTTCCATCCATATCAAGAGAAATCATTCGGACTGGCTGTATTGTCACTTTTCTCATCCTCCGCAATCAGTCTGCTTACCGTATGGATAGACGGTTTCTACACTTTTTCCGTTTAAGTAGGCAAGAATTCCGGATGTATGGAATGTCATACGGGTTGCCCATAGGAGCTGATGCCGCAGTCCTAGGCGACGATTGAGCATTCGGTCGCCGTATTTGTCATCTCCAAGTATCGGATGGCCAATATGAGCAAGGTGTGCACGAATCTGATGCGTCCGTCCGGTAAACAGTTCCACCTCAAGTCTTGCATTCTCACCGCTTTTTAGAATCCGGTAACCGGTTTTGATCGGTACAGCACCATGTGCAGGATAATCGGTAACGGAAACCTGGGCAGCCCGTTCATCCTTTCGCAGCCATGCCTCCAGGACAGCATGCGCCTGAGCCGGACAGCCTTTAACGTCGCAGGTATATATTTTCTCTATGTCCCTGTTTTCAAAGGCGGAAAGACCCGCCTCAGCACTGTCAGCATCTTTGGCAAACAGAAGCAGACCACCGGTCATGACATCCAAGCGATGGCACAGCACGCATGTTTCAGGTGGAATCTCTCTCTGATTTAATGCATTTCTGATCAGATCAAGGGCATTGTTTCCAACTGCATGACTGCTTTCGCTTTGTGACATGAGGCCGTATGGTTTATCAATAACCAAAATATGCTCATCTTCGTAGACAATTGGAGGCATGCATGTATTAAGCGTCTGAAGGTACGTCTTAGGCCAGTATACGGTCAGTTTCTGTCCGGCTTTGAGGATGGGGTCACCCGTAATGCGGATGTCATCAACTTTGGCGTTTCTGGTACGGATCACATCCCGGATGATGCGCAGTGGTACATCGTCCACTGCAATTCTAAGGTAATCCGACAGAGATTTCTGATGGCCTGCTGTATCTACCAGCCATTCCATAACAAAGGCAACCTCCATTTCAATATGGAATCAATGAAAAGTCAAATTTGAAATATAAAAATAATAATCTTGCATTTTTTTGATTCGCATGATAGAATTCTCGTGCCGATTTGGGCAACATATATTTTAAAAATGCAAAGGATGATCTACATGAAGCCATATATGGATATGACGCAGGAAGAACTGACTGCTGAAATTGCGGCCCTTAAAAAGGAATACAAACGCTACCAGACAATGGATCTCCATCTGGATATGA
>JAFUHD010000371.1 GCA_017469025.1 Clostridia bacterium | reverse complement strand
TGCTTGTCAATAACTATATTTTCGTACCCATTTGATGCCAAAGAGAACCTTTATTTACTGGAGATTGCAGCTCAATAATGTGCTGCGAAAGTTGAGTTATAACGTACAGAACTATCCAGCCTGGGAAACTGCCTTGACTTTTGAAAGCATACCATAATGAAGATTGTGAATCAAGACTTGTTGCAGACCGGCAGTATCCCAACAGTGACAGATGCATAATGCATAAGCGCTCAGAATGAAAAGATGAAATGAGTCTATACTTTCAGGTGGTGGTTCTGTTATAATCATCAAGTAATGAATTCAGGTTGTCAAGTCCAGATGGACCGTTATTGCATAGCCACATATTAGAGGACAATGCCTTCACATTTTTGAAAGGAAAAGAAAACATGACGTATAAGCTTAATCCAGAGATAGGCAAAATTGAAAGCCCAGTAAAGATTATCTGGAATGGAAAACGGGGAAATGGTATCACAGAGATTCCAAATGCCGGAGAATCACAGTGCTGGATGTTTGAAAATGGTAAGGAAGCTGTTGATGCAGTTTTTGAACAGCATTTTAATGTGACAGCTTACAGGGCTAATGGAAGCACGATAGAAATCGAAGTCTATGAATTTATGGAACCGTCGGCAAAATAATACTTCGACGTTCAAACGGATATGCTGGACTGCCGTAAGGTCTTCTGGCTCATGATAGGTTCTTATAGTTGAACCCTGCGTGTACTCAGTTCACCACGGCAGGAAGGATATACAAATCTGATGATTTCAATATGACAGAAAATCCGGCTCACAGAATGTGTGGAAATCCACGCGTTCTGTGAGTCGGCATTTTTCTTCAGGTTTGTTGTGAGTTTAACCTTTTACTGCGCCGGCGACCATACCTTTGATGATCTGTCCGTTGAACATGAAGTAGAGGATGACGATCGGGGCCATCGTGATCAGCATGGCAGCCATCTGCTTTGGATAGTCTGAGGCAAACTGGCCTTTGAACTGGGTCAGCGCCAGAGGCACGGTCTGAAGATGTACATTTTTGATCAGGACCAAGGCAAATGAGAATTCATTCCAGCAGCTGAAAATCTGAATGATGGCAACCGTGACAAGAATCGGTCTGCACAGCGGCATGATGATATGCCATAGTGTGTAGGAGAAACTGGAACCATCTATTGCAGCAGCTTCTTCCAGCGAAACGGGAATACCTTTGACATAGCCTTCAACCAGGAAGATTCCCATGGGCAGTCCGAAACTGACGTACGGGAACAGCAGGGTGAACCACTTGTCGGAAATACCGGTGTTGGTGAACACAACGTAAATTGGGACAAGCAGGGAATGGATCGGGATGAGCATGCCCATCAGGAACATGAGATACAGGGGACGGTTCAGTTTGAAGTGGACACGGGACAGAATGTATCCGACGATGAAGCTGCACAGAACGATCAGAATAATGCTGATCATGGTTGTGCGTACACTGTTCATCATGGATTCAGCCAGATGATAATCCGGGTTGGTCAGAATCCTCTGATAATTGACCAGATTCGGTTCCTTTGGGAAACCAACGATATCAGCATTAAATGTCCGCTTTTCCTTGAGCGAAGAATATCCCATCCATACAAGCGGAAAGATGCAGGTGAGGGAGAAGATCCACAGAACCAGGTTGATAAAAACAATGCCGAGAATTTTTCCGGGGGTC
Organism: Clostridia bacterium; assembly: GCA_017469025.1. Lineage (GTDB taxonomy): Bacteria > Bacillota > Clostridia > Christensenellales > Aristaeellaceae > Ventricola. The sequence goes on along the minus strand of JAFUHD010000371.1, from coordinate 2,868 downwards.
TTGGAGGAAGAGCGGCCGGCAGGTGTGAAATTGCTTGCAGCCGTTTTATTTGTTACTGCCATTGCCTTAATCCTCCATTCTCTTTGTTGCTTTTTTGATCAGGCCTTGAGAACCGCCGATGACCAGCAGGGACAGGACAAAAATACCGACAGATATTGCACTGCCATATCCCATGTTGAACTGTTCAAATGAGATTTTATAGCCGTACATTGCCATAACCATGGATGCTGTACCAGGGCCGCCTTTGGTCATGGTGTAGATATTGTCAAATGCTTTCATATTTCCGGCAATGCACAGCGTGATGCAGACCAGCATGGTATTGCGGATCATTGGCAGCGTGATATGGATAGCGGTCTGCAAAGCGTTTGCACCATCGATTTCAGCGCTTTCAAAAATCTGCTGGTCGATTCCGGCGATGGCGGAGAAGAGAATGACCATGTAGTAACCGATGTACTGCCAGATCAGCGGAATGGAAACATAAAGCATGATATTTGCGGTGTCATTTAGCCATACCTTGCACAGTTCGGGATGGCCGATGCTTTTCAGGAACCAGTTGAGAATACCATACTGGTTATGATAGACCATGCTCCAGATCATGCCGACGCAGACTGCGGAGATGGTAGAAGGGAAGAAACCGAAGGTACGATGAATGCCCTTGGTGACAGCCAGCTTGGAATTGACAAACAGGACCAGGATAAATGCGATGCCGATCTGTCCGACCAGACAGGCGACAACCAGGTATATATTGTTTCCAAAGGCTTTCCAGAAAGTTGCGTCGTGGAAGAGCTGTATATAGTTTGCAATGCCGTTAAAGGTTTTTGTCGGTCCGTTCTTCCACTCGAAGAAGCTGTAGAAGATTGCAGCAAGGAGTGGGAAGAAGACGGTGAAGACAAAGGCGGTGATAGGGAAGAGGAGATAGAGGAAGATTGTTTTTTTACTCGGCTTGATCGCCTCGAGCATGTCGCTTCATTCCTTTCCTTTGAATAAAGAAAGGAGAGCTGCCCAAGCATCTCAGAAAGTTGAGCAGCTCTCCCCAAATCAGTCGATTTCAGGAATGCCTGTAAGGATTAATAGTTCTCCTCGTAGGCCTTCTGAGTATCCTCAGCTACCTTCTCCGGCTCGATTTCGCCATTCAGCATGGCCTGCATCTCGGTGTTGAGAACGGACCATACAGCGGAGGAAATGTAGGAGTCATAGATTTCGCAGGTCTCGGTATCGACATAGGACCAGTTGTAGAACGCTGCGGTAATCGCATCGAACTTGGAGAGGTCAACATCGCTGACCTTGGTCAGGCCGCCGAGAGCATAGTTTTCAGCACAGTAGGAAGAGAAGGCAGGACCGGTGAGTTCCTGAGCCAGGTCGATAGCGGCAGCCAGCTTGTCAGGATCTTCGGCAACCTTCGGGTTGATGGCAACGGCATAGCCGAGGCCGATGTTCTGGGAGTTCGGAGCCTTGGTGGCATCAGCAGGCTGCGGGAGAACGGCAAAGCCGATGTTGTTGAACTTGGCTTCGTCAGATGCGAGCAGGGTGGCTGCGATGTAGGACTCATCCCAGTTGCCGCCGATGAAGGAAGCGGCATTGCCGGCAATGTAGTACTCACGGGCATCTTCATTGGTAACTGCGTTGTAGTCGGGGTTAAAGAGCTTGGTGTCAGCAAAAAGACGCTTGGTCTCCTTGAGGCAGGCGACAAACTCAGGATCGGTGAACTTTGCACCGCCCTTGGCGATCAGGTTGGCGAACCATTCCGGACCAGTGTAGCGGTTGCCGAGTGTGGAAACGAAGTCAGAGTTGAGCTGCCACTGGCCGCCGTTACCGAAGGCAACAGTGTAGATGTTCTTGCTGTTGAAATACTCAGAAGCCTTTTCAACTTCTTCCCAGGTGCTCGGGAAAGCGTCATAGCCGGCTTCAGCCCACATGGCCTTGTCATAAATGACGACCGTGCAGGTACCACCGGTCAGCACCGGATAGCCGTAGATCTTTCCATTGGAGGTGAACGGCGTGAAATAAGCGGTGTTGTAATCGGCATAGTACGGGGAAGCAGCGATCTTGTCGGTCAGATCGAGAACGAGTCCCTGCTCAGCCCAGGCGATGGTGTTCATGCCCTGGAGGAGGAATACGTCCGGCAGGTTGCCAGCGGCAGCCAGCGTGGCGATCTGGGTCTTGTACTCGGCATTGGCCAGTACATTCTCGGTCAGGGTTACATCAGGATGAGCTTCTTTCCAGGCAGCCAGAGTGGTACGGAAGCCGTCGGAGCCGCCGTTGCCCTCAGACTCCTCGGAAGTGGAGAAGTGCATGAGCTCGAGCTCGCCCTTGTATGCCAGTTCTGTAGCAGCAACAGGGGTGGAGGCAAGCGCTGTGCAGGCGATGGCCATCACTGCGACTGCCATCAGGAGAGCGATAAGCTTTTTCATGAAAAAAATCCTCCTATTGAAATTTCGGTTCCGGCAAGTGGATCCTGTCAGAATCTGTACATATTGTATGCGATGCCGCTTCAGTTGTCAATACATCGTTTTCGTAAATTTCAAAAGAATTTTTAGGGTCATAACTGGAACCTCCATGACACAGTCGGAAAATGCCAATTAAGTCAATTTCTGAATAAATTATTAGACAAATTGTATAAATAAAAACCGGAGTCTGCTGCCTGAATGGTTGGCAGGGCAGATTCCGGTTATAACATTACGAAAACGTTTTAAGTGGACAGGCTTGCAACAGTTCCGCCTTCAATCAGGCTTCCCGGAATATAGGTAATATCGCTTCCGGCCGTATTTGGTTGCTCAATAATTTCGATCAGCTGTTTCGCAGCAGCTCTGCCCATGGCATCGGTATCCTGACGGACGGTGGTCAGTCTTGGGGTCAGGCGCTGGATCA
>JAFUHD010000056.1 GCA_017469025.1 Clostridia bacterium | reverse complement strand
CTCCCCATAATTCCCGGTTTCTTCGGTGATTCGCCCCTGGCTTCTTTTTCCAAAGTCTTCTTGTTTTTACTACCGAGTGGTCTTCCTCGTTTATGATTAGGTTCACGATACACTCCCTGTGCCTTTTCTGCAGCTTCTCTATCTAAAGTCTTTTTATTTTATGCCATGCGGAGGAATTTGGGGAAGAATTCTTAGCCCGATTATTGGTGGAAATACGGAGCAGACATTTATCTATCCCATTTACATTGGCATAATCCTTCTTGCGGGGCTGGTCGTCGGATGCACATCACTGATCATATCAGAAATACGCTCAAACAATCACAAGGATTAACAGGGACTCTACGGTAGTAAGAACCCCTCAGTTTTACTACCATTTGACTACTATTGACGGCATTGACTTGCCGCATTTTGCCGTATTTTGCTTTTTCCGTGACAGAGTCACAGATTATTCACGACTTTTTCTGCCCGGCAAATCGCGGCAAAACGGGGCAGAATACGGCTTTTCAGGAGGCTGATCGCATTTGACAAAGATACTTTTTGTGTGCCACGGCAATATATGTCGTTCCCCTGCGGCAGAAATGGTGATGCGTAAGCTGACTGCAGGCAATGAAGAATATGTCATAGATTCAGCTGCAACGACTACAGAAGAAATCGGAAATGAAATATATCCCCCTATGCGTCGTACGTTGATGAACCATAATATTCCTCTGGTACCGCACCGGGCAAGAAAAACAACCAGAGCTGATTATGGAAAATATGATTATATTATTGGGATGGATGAAGAAAACCGATATGATCTGCATCGAATTTATGGCGGAGATCCGGAAGGAAAAGTCTCTCTTCTGATGAGTTGGGCAGGAGAGGATGCAGAGGTGTCAGATCCGTGGTATACCCGTGATTTTGACATGGCGCTGCAAGACATTATGGAAGGCTGCAAGGCGTTATATCAGACGCTGACAGATAAAAAAAGGGCAGACACAAATGATGGGAACAGAGTGTAAACAGATTGGTGGCAGAATCTGCCATCTGATGATGCAGCCGCACAGCCGATATCTTCTGATTCAGATGGTTGACGATCATGATCTTGAAGAACTATCCGCTGAATTGGAGATTATATGCCGGGCAGGTATTCCTTTCTCACTGTGTGCTGTTCAGGTGAGTGACTGGTTTTCGGATCTTTCGCCATGGGAAGCGCAGCCGGTGTTTGGAAAACAGGCATTTGGCAGTGGTGCAGGGGAAACCCTGACGTTTATAGAAACAGAACTGATTCCCGCAATGTACAGATTATTTGAAATTGAGTCTGGAACAAAAAAGATCATAGGTGGATATTCTCTTGCCGGTCTGTTTGCATTGTTTGCAGCATATGAATCAAGTATATTTGAAGGATGTGCAGCCGTTTCGCCTTCTGTCTGGTTTGAAGGATGGGACAGATACGCTGAGGGGCACACATTTGGAGCCCGCTTTGCATATCTGAGCCTTGGGAATCGTGAAGAGAAAACGAGAAACCGTCAAATGGCACTTGTTGGAGAGCGTATCCGGGTACAGGCAGAGCTTCTGAAAAAATCAGGTGTTCAGAATATTCTCGAGTGGAATGAAGGCAATCATTTTCAGAAAGCGGGAATCCGGACAGGCCGCGGGTTTGAATGGCTGATTACCAATATGAACCAGACGGAGCAGGAAGGATAAAATAAGCGTATGGTAATAAAGAAAAAGACAATACAAAACCTCAGAGATCTTGGCGGTATGAAGACTAAAGATGGTCGTAAAATCCGTACAGGATGTCTACTCAGATCTGCAAGCCTCTTTGAAGCTTCTGATGAGGATATTCAATCACTGCAGTCGGAACAGAGACTTCGTACGATAATAGACCTTCGGACAGCACAGGAACGGGAGGAAAAGCCGGATCGTACAGGCAATTGCCGATATCTGCCGATGCCGATAATTGATACCTTCGAGGCAGGCATTACGCACGAGAGCCGGACTGAGAAAATGCCGTTTCCAGATCTCAGAGAATTATACAAGCGGATGATGCTCAATGAGAAGTGCCAGAAGGCTTTCTACCAGGTGCTCAAAATCTGTTTTGAACATGATTATGATTTGGGCTCGGTACTGTGGCACTGTACTGAGGGAAAAGACCGCTGCGGAATGACAGCTGCACTTTTGCTGGAGGCACTGAATGTGGACCGCAGTCTCATTCTTGAAGACTATCTGGAGACAAATACAACCAATCTGTCAAAGGCGGAATACATCAGGGAGCGGGTACTTGCTGAGCAAGGCAGAGAAATCGCGGACTGTGTTTATCAGGCATATATTGCCGATCAGCAGTATATTGAGAACGCATGGTCTGTCATGGGAGACCATTATCTGACGGACGTACTTGGTTTTACGGAACAGGAAATTGAAACATTCCGGAACCGGGTTTTGCTCTGATCAATCCAGTTTATCGTTGTCTATGCGGCACCCGTGTTGGACGGAAGAAAGGCTGACTGTGAAAGAAACAAAAGGGAACCTGTAATGGAGGCGCCAGGGATGAAGGAAAAAGTCAATGTATTTGATTATGCAGAACAGATTACGAAGGCATTCCGGAAGGGAATCCTTCTGAATACCAACGGAGATAAGTTCAACAGTATGGTAATCGGCTGGGGACATCTTGGCGTGATCTGGGGAAAGCAGACGTTTGCAGTGTATGTCCGCGAAAACCGGTATACAAAAGCACAGCTTGATAAGACACAGGAATTTACACTCAGTGTACCGCTGGGAGAGGCAGATCCCAGGCTGGTCAAAATCTGTGGGCTTCAGTCTGGGCACAGGATTGATAAAGTGAAAGAGGCAGCGCTTGAACTCGAGGTACCTGAGGTTAATCAGACACCGGGGATTAAAGCCTACCCTCTGACGATAGAGTGCCGGGTGTTGTATCAGCAGCGTCAGGATCTCAGCCTTCTTCCTGATCATATCTGTAATGAGATGTATCCCCAGGATGTGGACAGTTCCAATCCGTTGGCAAACTGTGATCCTCATACGATGTATATCGGTGAGATTGTCAGTGCCTATCTGATAAAGGCATGAGCAGAAATATAGATGAGGCAGGCGGAATTCGGGAGAATAAGAACAGACTCAGGTCCCGGATTGCGGTAGAGGAACGTCAGATCAGTCCGGTAAGACGTAAACTTTGTGATGAAGCACTTACTCAGCGTCTTCTGGATCTGCAGTCATTTCGACAGGCAAAAACCGTTTTGCTGTTCTCTCCATTTGGCGCTGAACCAAGGCTGGAAGGTGTATTTGAGGCTTGCCATATTTCAGGCAAGCGCCTGATACTTCCGCGAATGCTGCCAGGGAATATGCTTGAGTGCAGAGAGGTATGTGATCCGGAACATCTTGTCGCGGGGAAATATGGTATACAGGAACCGGATCAGACTTGTCCGTCTGTCCGGCGGGATGACATAGAGTTTATTCTGGTACCGGCCGTATGCTATGACAGACAGGGAGGAAGGCTTGGAAGAGGAGCCGGATACTATGATCGTTTCCTGACAGGATACGCAGGAAAAACCGCAGGATTATGCCGGTCGTGTTTTCTGCAGGAAAAACTGCCGCTTGAGGAGCATGACATATGTGTTCAGATTGTGATTACGGAGTGCGAAACCATATTTTGTGGCGGGCGTCGAGAGATGCTGAATAGGTGCACATGGAAAGAAGACTGACCTGTACGGTTTATCAAAATATCCGGCAGTTTCTGATTAACTGGACCCAATGAGCGTGAAGCTGCCCTGTGAGGTGTTAAGGATGGATCTGAAACGATTTGTTTCTGCACAGTCAAGAGATTATGAGACGGCGCTGGCGGAGATACGAGCTGGACGGAAAGCGTCTCACTGGATGTGGTACATCTTTCCACAGGTTGAAGGACTCGGATACAGTGCGACAGCACAGTATTATGCACTGCCTGATTTAGCAGCTGCAGAGGTATATTATCGTCATCCGATACTGGGGGCTCATCTGATAGAAATTTCAAATGCGCTTCTGGAACTGGATTCAGACAATGCAACACAGGTACTGGGTTATCCGGACGATTTAAAGCTGCGTTCATCCATGACGCTGTTTATGCTTGCAGTCCCGGATGAACCTGTATTTCGCCGTGTGTTGGAAAAATACTATCACGGTGAACCAGATGAGAGAACCGTTGAGATAGTGAAGAGAAAAGCAAAGTGCCAGTAAAAAGGTGAGCCCGGACAGCATAACAGCGTCCGGGCTCATTGAGTATCTGTCAGAATAATGGCGGTATTACTTTTGACGGTATTTGGCGTGGAGTACAATGACCTTATGCATATCATCCATGGGCAGTTCGATTGAGGCAGTATCCAGTGCTTTGACATCTGACATTTGCCGGATAAAAGCATCTACAGGTGCTATGACATCATAACCGAAACCTTTGCCGCTGTAATGCATGGGGACAGTGATGCCGGCTTCCACCTGTCTGGCAATCGCAGCTGCAACTGCCGCATCGATGGTGTAGTGACCACCGACAGGAATCAGAAGTACATCACATCCACGGATCTGTTCAAGCTCTGAACTGCTGAGGGGACAGCCGAGGTCTCCCAGATGGACAATATGTCTGCCTTCTGCGCAAAGAATGAAAATAGTATTTGAACCGCGGAGCTGACCATGGGCATCATCATGCCAGGTGGAAATGGTCTGGATGGTAAAGGGGGAATCTGTTCCAGTAATCTGATGAATTACATTTCTGGCGTTATGATCTCCATGCTCATGGGTGCACAGGATCTGATTAGCTGATTCATTCAGGTCTTCATAACCCGGAACCGAACCAGGAGAATAGGGATCAATGATAATAGTAAAGCCGCCCGAGGTGATGCTGAAACATGCATGTCCGTTATAAGTAATCTTCATATTCTGCCTCCATTAACGACACGGTTTTGCTTTCGACATTGTACTTTTCTGCTGTCCGTTATTTGACAGGCTGACGCTTTAGCGTCATGGCAATTCGCATATGGATTACGCGGTGCAGTTCCTGAAAATCATACTGCATCAGGTCTGGCTTGTAAAGATGATGTGTAGAGATGCCGAAAGGCACCGGCTGAATAAAACACTTTCCTTGGGTCAATGGTTCGGTTGATCTGTTTGATCAGGCATAAAAAAAGAGAGCATTTCTGCTCTCCTGAATCAGACAAAATTATTTTACTTTGTCTTTGAGGGCCTTGCCAGCCTTGAAAGCAACGCTCTTGCCAGCGGCAATGGTCATGGGTTCGCCGGTAGCCGGGTTGCGACCCTGGCGCTCAGCGCGCTCCTTGATGGAGAAGGTGCCAAATCCGATGATGGAAACGGCTTCACCCTTGACGAGAGATTCAACGATGGAATCAAGAACAGTATCCACCGCAGTAGCAGCGTCCTTCTTTGTAAGTCCGGCTGCGGCAACGGCAGCAACGAGATCAGATTTGCTCATTAAAATATATCCTCCTAATTGATGTTTAAATTTAGTAGTAGGGGCATCGATCACCTATGATAGCACATAAATCTATGCTTGTCCACATAGACTTTAAAAATTTGAAGGAATGCCGGATTTTGCCGGAATTTCAAGTTCAAATTGAAAGAAAATGGGGAAATTGGCGAGTTTTACAGCAGCAGACAAAGGAGAGGAACGGTTATTATGGACAGAAGTGTTGACCAGGCAACTGTCCGTGCGGAAAACAGTACATCCCCATGATACAGTTCCGCCTGCATTGAGACAACTGTTGCGCATGGCATTGCTGTCAGGACAAACAGGACTGTTACGATATCCGGATTGATGGGCAGAAACCGGAGAAGGAATACAAGCAATGGGAAGATGATGAGCCGGAATGCAGAAACAAGGTGATAATCCGGGTCACGAAGCTCGCTGATCTTAATGCCGTAGATCCGGGTGCCGATCAGAAGCATGGTCAGAGGCGTTGTCAGGTCGCCTATGGTTTTCAAAACATCATAGGGGACGGACGGCAGTGTAAAACCGGTGCAGAAAACGATAAAGCCGATGATACAGGAAATAATCGTTGGATTTTTCAGAATTTTACGGAAGTCGAAGGCATTTTCACCTGTGAACAGGTGAACGCCATAGGTCCAGGACAGCAGACAGAAACTGACATTGTAGGCCGCGGCATATATCATGAGATCTGGATTGATGGCCATGATAATGGGGTAGCCCATAAATCCACAGTTGGAAAAAGTACAGAGGTTGGCTATGACGGACCGGCGTTCGAGCGGGCGTTTACGAAACAGATTCCAGGAAACAACAAGGCAGAAGACGAGTACCAGACCGGTCAAAACCATGGTAAGCAGAAAACCTTTCAAAATATCCTCTGAAAACGGTCGCTGCAAGGTGGTGTAAGTGAGAAAAGGCAGTGTGATATTGACAACAAAACTGGTAAGGCCATGAATGGTCTCATCTGTAAAGAAACGCAGATGACGGCACAGGGCACCGATCAATGCAATGAGAAACAGTGTAATGACCTGTTCAATGACAGACATAAAAACTCCTTTATTGACATAATTGTGCTTTCGGCACTGTAACCATTGCAGTTGTCATTATTTGATTAACCAGCACAAAGTGCCGGGCTCTCTCCTAAAATGATGCAACTTAAGCGTTCGGCGCTGTAACAGCTGCCACTGTCTTTTTAGACATACCGGGGACAAGGCGGCGGGATTTTGAGAGAAGTGGAGCCGCTCTGTAAAGAGTGCATTTGCCTGTTGTCTGACAGCAAAGCTGTCATCAGTTTTCAATTGCAGACTTAATGAAGGGGACGAATCAGAATGAAAGGTGTCAGTTCATCACCCTGACCGGATGGATTGTCAGCCATTGCATCCTGAATCTGTGCATCGGTCAGCGGGAAACGGGTGCCTTTTCCAAGCTGATTCTGGTCAAAGTCATTTGCGTCCATAACGACGGTAGGGACGCCGGTGGCTTTTTCAATCTCATCACAGTTTTCAACCGGATGATCAGGGTTAAGTACACCCATGCTGTGATAGACTTCAAATGAGGAATCCGGGTAGAAACCGTCTATGCCGGCAACACCATGTCCGCAGATCTTGTAAAAGAGGCCGTGGACGCCGAAAGGCCGCGTAACTGCAGAGACAAAAGCAGCAAAGAGAACGCGGGGCAGACCGCAGATTTCTATGACCAGCTGCATCTTGTACGGCTGATGCATGCCGATACCGGTTGAATTATGTCCGGCGAACGGTGCAAGTTTCTTTGCCCAGAAACCGGGGTGGGTATCCTCCATGGTTCTTACGTTATTTGTACACATGCCCATGACTTTGGCGGTAAAGGAGAGACAGTCGCCAGGCTCGTAAAGGGGGAGAACATACCGGCGGACCAGATCACATTTATCTTCACCGGGTGATACAAAGTGGGTCTGAATGGCATAGCGCTGATAGCGCGCTCCGTCTTTACCCATCAGGATCCCACGGTCATAGTAAACAATGCCGTCTTTTTCACGGCGAGCGCTTTCTTGGTTTCGAAAACCGCCCATAAAAAACGCCTCCTTGAGACTGAATAATCTGGAAACGGGCCTATTTTACCTGAATGGCAACAGGCTGTCAATGAACGACGGAATACAGGCAGTCCATGAGAGTGCCCTGTAGACGGGGAGACACTGCAGCAGGGACGAAACCGCTGATGCACGGTTGCAAAGTTGTAAGGGTTGGGCTATAATAGGCAGGCATTTTGAGAGCCCCTTAAAGGAATGCGGGGCTTTAGGATGGTCCGGTGTCATGCACCGGTTTGTCAAAAAAAACGGGCAAATGCAGTCGGTGTGAAACCAAAAGACAGAGCTGCAGCCTTTAAGAGGAGAAGGACTATGATTGACATCAATCTGATACGCAAGAATCCGGATGTTGTAAAAGAGAATATCCGCAAGAAATTCCAGGACAGCAAACTGGTTCTGGTGGATGAGGTCATTGAGCTGGACAAGCAGAACCGTGAGGCTATGCAGAAGGCGGACAGCCTTCGGAATCAGCGGAAAGTCCTTTCCAAGGAAATCGGCGGGTTGATGAAGGCCGGCAAGAAGGATGAGGCTGAGGCTACCAAGCAGAAGGTTGCAGAGATTGCCGATGAACTGGCTGCCCTTGAAGTGAAGGAAGAGGAATATGCCAAGGAGATCCGTGAGCGGATGCTTGTCATTCCCCAGATCATTGATGACAGTGTTCCGATCGGAAAGGATGACTCCGAGAACGTTGAAATCGAACGCTTTGGCGATCCGTTTGTGCCGGATTTTGAGGTTCCCTATCATGTGGACATCATGGAGAAATTGAACGGCATCGATATCGACGCGGCACGTGCAACTTCAGGAAATGGATTCTATTATCTGAAGGTAGACATTGCCCGGCTGCACAGCGCATGTCTTTCCTATGCCCGCGATTTTATGATTGACCGTGGCTTTACCTATTTTATTCCGCCGTACATGATCCGCAGCAACGTGGTGACTGGTGTCATGTCTTTTGCCGAAATGGAAAACATGATGTACAAGATTGAGGGTGAGGATCTCTATCTGATTGGTACCTCTGAGCATTCCATGATCGGCCGCTTCATCGATACCATTCTCACCGAGGATCAGCTGCCACAGACACTGACCAGTTATTCTCCGTGTTTCCGCAAGGAGGTTGGTGCTCACGGTATTGAGGAGCGTGGTGTTTACCGGATCCATCAGTTCGAAAAACAGGAAATGGTAGTCGTGTGCAAGCCTGAGGATTCCATGATGTGGTATAACCGCCTCTGGCAGAATACGGTTGACTATTTCCGTTCACTTGATATTCCGGTCCGTACGCTCGAATGCTGTTCCGGCGATCTGGCTGATCTCAAGGTAAAGAGCTGTGACGTTGAAGCCTGGAGTCCGAGACAGAAGAAGTACTTTGAGGTTGGCAGCTGCTCGACACTGGGCGATGCACAGGCACGGCGCCTCGGTATCCGTGTCAAGGCGAAAGATGGAAGCAAATACTTTGCTCATACGCTGAACAACACCTGTGTGGCGCCGCCACGTATGCTGATTGCGTTCCTCGAGAACAATCTGAATGAGGATGGAAGCGTACGTATTCCGGAAGCACTCCGGCCGTATATGGGTGGAAAAGACCTGATTAAATAAATGCAAGCAAGGCGTCGATAGGCGCCTTGCTTTTTGTGGAGGCAGAGACATGATAATATGTGATACACATTGCGATGTATTGTATACACGCGTATTTCATCCAGAGGAGACGCCGGTCGTTACACCGGAAAATATGAAAAAGGGCGGAATATCCCTGCAGACATGCACGCTCTTTGCAGGCGCGGGCGGTGTGGAAAAACATCCGTATGAGGCTGGCATGCGCGAATACCGTGAGTTTGAACGGCTGGTTAAGGAGGAAGGATGGCAGCAGGTCTTTTCACCTCTGGATGCGAGAGACGGTGAGGTCCGGGAAATGCTCAGCATGGAGGGTGGAGAAATCCTTGAAGGACGCGTTGACCGGGTGGATGAATTCTATCAGTATGGTGTACGAATGATAGCACTTACCTGGAACCGTGAGAATGAGATTGGTCATCCGGCAAAATCCGGATCTCAGGAAGGCATCAAGCGGGCAGGATGGGAAATTCTTAAACGTATGGCTGAACTGAACATTGCCGCGGATACCAGCCATCTGAATGAAGCCGGATTCTGGGATCTCATTCATCATCATTCCCAGCCGCCTATGGCAAGCCATAGCTGTGTCCGGTCAATCTGTGATCATTTCAGAAATCTGCGGGACGATCAGATTCGTGCCATGATTGACTGCGGGGGCTGGATCGGGATCAATTTTTATCCGGCATTCCTTTCGAATGATGGTGTTGCGGATGCAAAGCTGATTTGTGACCATATTGATTATATCTGTCAGATGGGCGGAGAAAAGCATGTGGGCTTTGGCAGCGATTTCGATGGTATTGAAATGACACCGTCTGATGTACGGACCCCCGCTGAGGTGCCCAACATCATCTCTGAGCTGAGACGCAGGGGTTATTCCGAGAATGCGATTGCAGATATAGCCGGCCTCAACTTCATCGAATATTACCGCCGGCTTGGATGGAAACAGCAGTAAGGCGTTTAGCAGCCTGAAGGCCGGAATCCGGCTGAAAAGTTTCCCCTTTACTTTTTTCAGGGGGACGCTTATAATGAAGCAAATCGTTGACGGGGAAGAGTAAAGGCTTCCGGATGAACCAGAGAAGGATATCTGCTCTGCAGGCTGTGAGTATCCGATCAGACGAACCTTGAAGACCGCCCCTGAGAGATCTGTGAACAGATCCGGTGATACCGTTATCATCTGAATGAAGTGGCCGCTGTCGGCGGCAAACAGGGTGGAACCGCGCAATTGAATTTTGCGTCCCTTGCCAGGTGCAAGGGACGTTTTTCTTTTTCCCTGCACTGAAAATCTGACCCAAAATAGAGAAAGGAATGATTGAGATGGATAAGGAAGAATACAAGGCGTTTTATGCTGAGGTCTACCGCCATTCCCTGGCACACATTCTTGCAAAAGCCGTGATAGAGATCTTTGGCAAGGATCAGGTGCAGTATGCGATCGGACCGCAGATTGCTGATGGTATGTACTATGATTTTCTGCTGCCCAGAACAGTGACCAATGATGATTTCAAGGTCATTGAGGACAAGATGCATGAGATCATCAAACGCCGCGAGGACTGGCGGCGTGAGGAGGTTACCAAGGCACAGGCACTTGAACTGTTCAAAGATCAGAAGTTCAAAGTGGAACTCATTCAGGATCTGCCAGAGGATGAGGTCATTACGATCTACTGGACAGGGGATGACTATGTAGATCTTTGCCGCGGCCCGCATATTTCCAATTCGCAGGAACTCATGAGTGCGGCGTTCCAGATCAAGTCGGTTTCCGGCTCCTACTGGCGCGGCGATGAGCATCGGGATCAGCTCCAGCGTATCTATGTATATGCATTCCAGGATAAGCAGGGTCTCAAGGAGCACCTGCAGATGGTGAAAGAGGCACTGGAACGGGATCACAAGAAGCTGGGTCCCCAGCTGGATCTGTTCATGTTCGATGAGACCGCACCGGGTATGCCGTACTGGCTGCCGCGCGGCTGGAAACTGTTTAATGCGCTGCTTGATTTCTGGCGCGGTATTCATGAGGAACATGATTATCATGAAATTTCAGCGCCTGTCATCAATAACAAGAAACTGTGGGTGACCTCCGGACACTGGGGACATTATCGTGAGAACATGTTCATCATTCCGGGCGAGGGCGGAGATATCGAGGCGCCGGATACGTATGCGGCCAAGCCGATGAACTGCCCGAATGCCATCATGGTTTACAAGCGTGCACTGCGTTCCTATAAAGAACTGCCGTTCCGCATCAATCAGGTCGATGTCATTCACCGCAAGGAAAAGAGCGGCGAGCTGAACGGACTCTTCCGTGTTCAGATGTTCCGCCAGGACGATGCTCATATTCTGGTAACCGAGGATCAGATTGAATCTGAAATCACGGATATTATGAATATTGCCGGCGAAATATATGGCGCGTTTGGCCTGACGTATATTGCTGAGCTGTCTACGCGTCCGGATGACTTCATGGGTGACATTGAAGTCTGGAATCAGGCAGAAGCGGCGCTCAAGAGCATTCTCGACAAGAAATATGGTGAAGGAAATTATGAGATCAATGAGGGCGACGGAGCATTCTACGGCCCGAAGATCGACCTTAAGATGCGTGACTGCCTTGGCCGTGAATGGCAGATGGGAACCATCCAGCTTGATTTCCAGCTGCCGCTGAATTTTGATCTCAAGTATGTTGCACCGGATGGCTCCATGAAGACGCCGGTCATGATTCACCGCGCCATTATGGGTTCGTTCGAGCGGTATATCGGTATCCTTATTGAGAACTTCAAAGGCAGTTTCCCATTCTGGGCATCACCCTATCAGGTTGGTATTGTGCCGATCCGTCCGGAACACAATGAGTATGCCAAAAAGGTACTTGCTGAACTGCGTGCTGCCGGCATTCGTGCGGAGGCAGACTATGCGGACAAGAATATGAAGGAAAAGATCAAGTACTTCCATCAGTTCCGTGATCCGTATATCCTGGTTCTTGGCGACCGTGAGGCGGCAGAAAACACGGTTTCTGCAACGATCCGTGGAAACAAGAAGATGAACAATGTACCGCTTGCAAAGTTTATTGAGATTTGCCAGCAGATGAACAATACGCATTCGCTGGATCTGATTGATTCTGTTGAGGGATAAAAAAACAGGGAGAACACTTTTAGTGTTCTCCCTGTCTGTTTTTGGCGACTGTTTTCAGTTACATGGAAATACCGGAAAACAGAACGGCGAAGATCAGAGCAGGAAGCAGATTGGCAACGCGGATCTTTCGCCCGAAGACCAGATTTGTACCAACGCAGAAAATCAGAATGTTTCCAACCATTGAAATGGCATCGAGTGCTTTTGCCGTGAGGAACGGTCCGATCAGGGCAGCAAAAACGGTCATGAGGCCCTGCCACAGAATCAGGGGAATGACAGAAAAGAGTGCACCTTTACCTAGCGAGGCTGCAAAGGCCATAACAATGATGAAGTCAAGGATTCCCTTGGTGATCAGCAGGGAATAGTCATGATACAGTGCATCGTTCATCGGTCCTATGATGGCCATGGCACCAATGCATATGGTCAGGGAGGCGGTTACGAAGCCGTCTATAAAGTGGGCATCTCTGTCATTGTGTGTTTTCACTTTCAGCCATGCGCCGAACTGTTCGGTCTTTTCCTCAATGTTGATGATTTCACCAATCAGACCGCCCAGTACCAGCGACAGGATGACCGTCATGGTTCCGGATGTCGTCAGCGTATGGTTTTCCGTAAAAGCGAGCATCTTTGCAAATGTGCCGCCGGCACCGATAAACATTGTGGAAAGCCCGCAGGCAGCAGTCATGGTATCACGGTAACGGTCTTTGAGAAAGTGTCCAAACAGCATGCCGAGTATACCGCCCAGGACGACAAGTCCGGCATTGATTAGTGTTCCAAGTCCGATCAAGAGAAAATGCCTCCAATACCATTGAAAAATGAAGTTGATGAATTATAGGGTTACACCTTGAAATGGGGTGCATGTGATAAGGGGAATGTGCTGCAGGAATCCGTTTCCGTATGTGAAACGGTACTTACTGCCGGGTGTGGCGAAAGCGTGTGTAGTCTTTGGAAAGGTCAGGACGGATAGAGGACAGATACAGGGACCAGAATCCATCCATATGAAGGAGTGTCTGAAACTCGGGATCAGATTCTGAAAATTCTGTCAGGTTCCCTTCAAAATAGGCTGCATTGAGGTTGGCCATATATGTCAGCAGATGTGTCTGTTCTTCCTTTGGGAGGGCCTGAAGCATTGCTGCAGCCTGGCGGAGTGTGCCGGAGGCAAAAAAAGCGCTGGCATACCGTTTAAAATCCTGCAGGTTGGGATCCTGGACATCATGCCTGCCGGCCCAGGCACTGACATCAATTATCTCTGTATAGTATTCAAGCTGGTTTCCCGTTACGGTCAGCATTCCGAACTGGCAGGGAGAAACTGAGACGGAGGAAGCTACGATTTCCGGAAGGCCGCCATCAGAAACCGTGATGTGCTGAATATGCATATGGCCGCTGACGTTGCAGAGTACACCGCAGGATTCGTACAGCGCCGCCAGCTGCTCTCCGCCGGTCATCCTGAATCCGTCAATAAACAGTATGTTGTGAGAGAGGATGGTCTGATGACTCACGGATATGACTTTATGATGCGATTTTTCAGCATCTTTCAGCTGCGTCTCAATCCAACGGGCAGTTTCCATGGTGAGTTCACCAATGTGATTTTCAGTGTTGACATCGACCATAAGCAGGCGAATGGACGGACTTAGATCTATGGTGTATGAAAGGGAATCAGGTGCGCAGGAAACAGCGCCGCTGTAGCCAAAGTCATTCCAGATGCTTCTGAACTGGTCAGAGGTTGCGGATGGAATCCGCTCGAATTGCGTTTCTTCAAAACGTGCAGCATTGCGATTGTAAACGTCATGATTGCCCGGTATGACATAGACCGGTATACCGGCATCCAAAACACGGCGGAGTTTCCCGGTGAGAACCTGGTGGCTTTGTATGGCACCGTTAAAGGTCAGATCGCCCTGCAGAATCAGCGCGTCCGTGTGACGGAGAAGCAGCTGCTCAATGAATGCATCTGTGATCTCGTCACAATACCGTGTAGCCTTTCCATCAGCATTTTCAATAACCTGCATAAAGCCTGGACCATAATCGGTAAGTTCGGGCGCAATGAAGTGAAGATCTGTCAAAAAGGCAAGCCGCAACGGCTGTTCCGGACTGCTTTCTGCGGATACGGTCAGAGGAAGGAGCAGCATAAGAATGCTTAAAAGGGTTAGTATGATCTGCATGGGAAACCTCATCACTGTTGCCTGTACACGGTTAAAACGGTTTCTGCTTAACTGTTAGAAGATTATAACGGTTTTGTGAGAGGCTGACAAGTTGATTGACAAAAAACAGGATTAATGCGATAATTTTAAGGATTATTTCGGAATATGGATGAGCCAATATATTCCGGCTGAGAAGATATATGCGGATAGGAGTCAATTATGGAAAACAATCGACTGGAACCGAGGTCTGTCGGCAGCGGGGTGCGGATAATACTGCCAACTGTTGTTGGAATTCTGACGGGCATTTTTATGCTTAGTGTGGTGCCACTGTATTTTCATGATGGCTTTTTTGATATCAATCGTGCCAAAGTTTCCCTGATGCTGACTGTTATTCCCTATCTTATGGTGGTTATGGGGCTGACATTGCTGATTATGCCTAGAAAGGGAGAGGTATTTGCCGGTTTTCCCTGGCATCTTCTGGTTCCAATGCTTTTGTTTCTGGCGGCCTGTACAGTATCCAGTGCGCTGAGAGGCTTCGAGGATGCCGTACTTACGGGGAGCGAGGGCCGGTATGGCGGTCTTTATTTTATTCTGGCAGTTACTGCCGCATTTGTCGGCATAGCACTGGGGCGCAGCAATGGCATTCTGGTAACCGTGCTGTTTCTGATCAGCAGTACGGTCATTGCGATGCTGGGGTGTGTGAATGCACTTGGCGTCGATCCGCTTGGGTTTTATGTCAATATGCGTGAGGACCAGATTCCGGCATTTCTGTCGACAATCGGGCATTTTGACTTCTATGGAACTGTTCTTCTACTGCCGGCAGCTGTTGCGTACGGCGTGAGCGTTAAAGGAAAGCATTTTCTAATTCGTCTGGTTTCCTGTCTGCTTGCAGCTGTACTGACGATCGGTGCCTATGCAGCTCGGACAGACAGCGTGTGGATTGGCATGTGCCTGATCGGATACAGTCTGTTTTTCCTTTCCGGAGAGGATCGCCGCTACATGTACAGGGCACTGCTGATGATCAGCATCATGGTGATACTGTTTCCAGTGGCAACTTATTTCATGAAGGCGTATTCGCTGCATAATTTGTCTTTTTCAGGCATGTATACCCTGATTGATTTCAGAAAAGGCGGAGAGATGACTGCTATTTTCGCTATTCTGGCGTTTATCGGTTTGATGCTGGAGCGTCATGGTGTACCTGCCCCTGGTTTCAAACGGCTGGCGATGCTTGGCCTTATCCTTTTCCTGGTAGCGGCAATAGTGACTGCCGGGCTGGTTGTTTATGCGACGGGAACCACGGATGACAATGCACTTTTCGGACTGGCACCGCAGCTGAGGATGGATGACAACTTTGGTAGCCGCAGGGGATATATCTGGGCCAGATCTATTCGGGCTTTTATGGCCGCATCACCGCTTGAAAAAGCCTTTGGACAGGGAATGGAGCTGACAAAGCGCATTACACGGCCGTTTATCGAAAGTACGCAGGAGGAACAGCTGAGTGGCGGTACCTATAACGATACCCATTGTCAGCCGCTCCAGCTTCTGCTGACGTGTGGTATTTTCGGCATGGCAATGTACCTGATTCATTTTGTTCTGCTCTTCTTTGCCGTGAGATGCTATGCTGCAAAAGATGCCATAATGACCGGTATTACAGTTGCGATGGCAGGGTACTTTGGCATTATGCTGATCAATGTGACACAGCCGATTCTGCTGACTGTGTACTTTGCGCTTGGTGCAGTCGGCGTGGCGAGAGTGGCTTTGCTTCGTACACAGCCATCCGTGGAAAGCAAAAATTAGAATCCGGTGTGCCTCTTTGACAAGGGAAAAGAACCGCATCCAAAGGAGATGGCCCAGCACTTTGTGCTGGTTTGTCAAACAATGACAACTGCTTATTATACGGTG
Source organism: Clostridia bacterium (assembly GCA_017469025.1). Taxonomy (GTDB): domain Bacteria; phylum Bacillota; class Clostridia; order Christensenellales; family Aristaeellaceae; genus Ventricola. The sequence continues at coordinate 108 of JAFUHD010000056.1, read as the reverse complement.
CCGAGAGCACAACTATGTCATTAAAGGAGATGGCCCAGCACTTTGTGCTGGTTTGTCAAACAATGACAACTGCTTATTATACGGTGCCGAGAGCACAACTATGTCATT
>JAFUHD010000055.1 GCA_017469025.1 Clostridia bacterium | reverse complement strand
CGACCTGGGCAGATGCACCGGTGGTGCCTTCCATGATAACCACGTTAACTTCCACTTCGCCGCGGCCCTGAGCCTTCAGATATTCGCCGGCCCATGCCACCTGGCGGCGGCCTTCCTCAACGAAGTCTCCGCCGAAAGCAGCGACGTAGTCGATCTGGTCGATGCAGTCCGGAAGACGGTCGATCAGGAGGAGCGGGATCTCTTCGTCATTGACTTCCTTGAGAACCTCTTCCCAACCGGTGGAAACAACGCCGGTGAACAGGATCACGTCGACGCCCTGGGTGATGAAGTTGCGCAGAGCCTTGATCTGATTCTCCTGCTTCTGCTGTGCATCGTCATAAATCAGTTCCCAGCCATCATGACCCTCAATAGCGGCCTTGATGCTGTCGGTATTCGCGGTACGCCAGTCGGATTCCTGTCCGATCTGGGAGAACGCTACCTTGTAGCCGTCTGCCAGAGCAGACATTGTACCAAACATCATGATCAGTGCCAGTGCAAGCGCAAACAGTTTCTTCATGGTATAATTACCTCCGTATTTTTTTAGGCGAGTTCCTCTCGCTTCTAAGTTGATTATACCGCGCAAATCACCAAATTCAAGGTGACATTTTTTCAAACTTAGTTGAAATTTATTTTATTTGCCAATATCTTTTTACGCTTTGCATGTGGATTTTTCCAAAAACAGTTGGTTTTTTTTTGATTGAAGTTGATTTTTTTTCGATTTGGCCGGAGTGCATCCGTTTTATAAAGCGCAGGCATTGCCTGCGCATGACTCAGTATCGTTTCAGGATCTCATCGATCACATGGCGTACACTCTTCTCCACCGTTCCCTCACGGAACGGATTCAGAAGATTGCCCTCTTCAAGAAGCTCAAAGTAGCCCTTTGTTCCGCCTGCACGGCAAAGACGGAGATAGTCCTGCCACGCCCTGCTGCGGTCCTCTTTCATGCGTCCATAATACTGGAACGCGCACATGGCTGCAAGTGCATAATCGATATAGTAGAAGGGATAGAGGAAAATATGCAGTTTCTGCATCCAGAATCCGCCTGATTCCAGAAACGGCTCGCCGTCATAGTCCCGCCATGGCATGTATGTCTTCTCAATGGACCGCCAGAGACTGCGGCGTTCCATGGCATTCATTGCCGGATTTGCATACACGCCATGCTGGAATTCATCCACACAGGCCATATACGGAATAACGCAAAGCGCGCCGATCAGGTGGCTGGTGATGTACATCTCACTCCGGTCCCCGAAGAACGATTCCATCCAGGGATAGGCAAAGTGCTCCATGGACATGGAGTGAACCTCATTGATCTCTGAGGTTGAACTGGTCAGATCGGAAACCGGAATGCTGCGCATACCGATATATCCCTGAAATGCATGTCCTGCCTCGTGTGTCAGCACCTCCACATCCGCACTGGTCCCATTGAAGTTGCTGAAAATAAACGGTGCATCATAAAGCGGGAAACTGGTCATGTAGCCGCCCATGCTCTTGCCCGGCCGGGTTTCAAGATCAAACAGATGATACCTGACCATGAAATCGAAGAACTCACCTGTCTCAGGGCTCATTTCCCGGTACATCTTCTGCGCCTTGGCGACCAGTGTCTCCATATCCCCGATCGGGTCCGCATTCCCCTCAGGGAACAGAAGCGCTTCATCATAAAATCTGAGCCTGTCCACACCAAGTCTGCGGCGCTGCCGTTCGCGGATTTCTGCAACAGCCGGTGTGATAATCTCACGGATCTGTTTCCGGAAACAGGCCGTATCCGCTTCGGTATAATCGAAACGGTTGAGATTCAGATACGCCAGTTCTGTATACCGGTCAAATCCAAGCTTCTCCGCCTTTCTGTTCCGGATGCTCACCAGTTCATCATACTGGTCATCCAATTCCGGCGCTATTTTTGCATACAGACCGGCCCAGGCATGGAACGCCTCCCGGCGCTCTTCCCGGTCTGTGCTCTCCATATGCCGCAGCAGGCCATAGAAATTCGCCTTTTCGCCGCGGAACTCCGTTGAGGCCAGTGCACGGGTCTTCTCGTATGCCTGTGTCAGTTCGCCTTCCCGGACCGTTTCCTGCACAATGCTCTCATCCATTGTCCGGACAGCGGCATCCGCCTGTTTCATCAGCTGGCTGCCAAACTCTGCCTCAAACTGCGGGCGGAACGTACTTCCGGCCAATGCTGCCCGGTACTGCTTGACAACAGGCATCAGTCCTGCCTGCGCCTCCTGCAGCCATCTGACTTCCTCCTCATAAAAGGAATCCGTCATGTCAATCGTATTGCGCACATACGCAAGGCTTGACATGGTTCCTGCCTGCTTTTCCGCCGTCTGAAGTGCAAAGAATGCGTTTCTTGCATCCTCATAGGTTGCAGCACTGTTCAGCTGTGCCGTCACCTTTTCATACGCCGTCCGAAGTGCATCCATATCCGGCCTCTGATAGACCATATTCTTAAAATCAACCATCATTCTGCTTCTTTCCAGTTCATTCAGTATCTGCTTTCCATGTCGAGAATGCGCCGGTACAGTTCCCGGTTCACAGGGACATCCACATTCAGCTTTTCTGCCTCACGGATGATCGTCCCCGCAAACAGCTCAACCTCACTTTTGCGGTGTGCTTCCCCATCCTGCCGCATGCTCGGCTTTCCCCGCTCCGACAGGGAATCTGTGAGTGCTACCCACTGCCAGAGTTCCTCATCCGGAATCGGATATCCCTTTTTACCGGCAACTGTCTGTACCTCCCGCATGGCTGCAATCATCATATCGCGCGCCTCGCCCGGATGGCGGACAGTACCATAATCGCCCTCATAGACCATGACCACCTGATTGATGCCAACATTCAGCATCAGCTTGCCCCACTGCCGGCGGATGATGTCCGTCACAGCTTCTGCAGGTACACCGGTGCCATTTAAAAAGGAGGTGACAGCCTGCAGACGTTCTGAAAGACAGCCGTCCGCCTCTCCAATCGTCAGCGATCCCGCCTTGGAATATGTCAGGCTGTTCCCGGCATGCACCGCATCCATCCCCTGGGCCGTACAGTAAAGCACCTTTTCCGGTCCAAAGCGCCTTGAGAGCACCTGCTCACTTGCAATGCCGTTCAGCACGGAAAGCAGGATCGTATCCGGCCCGATAAACGGTGCCGCGGTTTCCATGGCAGATGCAAGTCCGCCAAATTTGGTTGCGAAAATCAGAAGATCCACCATCTGAGCCTGATCCGGCGTCCGGATGTCAAAACTCACCGGATTCCCGTTCACAACGGCTCCCTGCTGTATGAGACGCACAGCGCGGTCATGGTCTGCAATCACGATGACCTCTGCGCCGCCACGGATAAGACGCTCACCAAAGAGCATCCCCAGTGCGCCAAGTCCAATAATGCCAACCGTCTGTATCATTGATCTGCCCCCTCCGCCGTGCCTGACTGCGGCAACTTGTCCACCATTTCACTGCTGTCCGGCATCTCCATGACCTGCGTTCCATTTACGGCCGGTACCGCCTTTCCGGTGCTCCGGCTGTTCCTCATGAGCCGTCTTGCCACCGGCCGTTCAAAGAAGTAGGTCAGCAGCACTGCGACAGCAAATGTAATTGCAAAGCAGGCCAGTGTAAACTGCAGCTGCCACGGATGATCGCCTTCATAGTTCGGATGCTCATATACGCTTGGAATAATCCGGAGCTGCAGAATCCAGACTGCCAGTACCTGATTCCAGATGTAGATGTGCATGGAAATGCCTGAGAGAAAATGCATGACCGGATTGCCAAGAATATGACGCACCAGCCATCCTGCATTTCCGGCAAAAAGCAGCAGACACGCTCCTGCCAGTGCAAGCGGAAGACGGTGCATGACCTGTCCCTGTTCGATATAGCCGGCATTGCCCATGCTTGACTGGGCATACGCCAGACGAATGATCATGGCCAACGCTGCAACAGTGCCGGCAGAACAGACGATCCGGGTAAAAATGTTGTGAGGACATGTACGCAGTTTCCCATAGAGAAATGCAGTAAACATACCGAGTACAAAGATGTCAAAGTATGCCGGGAACTGGTTAAAATACGGCTTGATGTCCCACTGCGCATTCATGAGGACCCAGCGGAAATACGTACAGGCAGCAACAGGCACCAGTGTCGTCAGTATGGGCTGGCGGCGCATCAGGCGGGCAACTATCGGGAACACCAGATACAGCTGCATCTCAAGACAGATCGTCCACAGCGCTGCGTTGAGATGCGTGTAATAATAGGTTTCCATCCGGAACATCTGCGTAAAAGTCAGATGGGTTATGAGATCCAGAGACAGTGTCGGATAGTTGTTGTGATGCGCATCTGTCACAATGGCAACAACCAGCATGATCGCAATCGTCAGATAGTAGGACGGTGCAATCCGGACCAGACGCTTTTTGTAAAAGCTGAGAAAGGACGGCAGCGGCTGTCCAGGCTGCAGGCGCGTATACGGCAGATACAGGCAAAAGCCCGATATGAGAATCATCAGATCCACATGCATATATCCGGAGCGGACCAGCGGATCAAAGCTGATATTCCGCCCGAAGAGCGTGAGCACCGGATACAGCCAGGACTGCTGCCAGATATGAAACCAGACCACCATGAAAATAGCCAGAATGCGGATTCCGTCACAGACCGCCACATAGCGGTCATCCGGCAGCTGCTCCGCATCTGCTTTCCACGCTTTAAACCATTGCATCGAAAAACAACGCTCCTCCATTTACCCGACATATGCCGGCACAGTCAGCCCTGCACTTTCACTGTATCAAAACATCGTCTGTCAGGCAGACATACGGATCGTCCGCAGCGCAGACGATCCGCTTTTTACAGGGCAGTATCATGTCAGTTTGGACTGCATCTCAGTAGATGATGACATCAATGTCATCGTCTTCTGATGCAGGCGTTTCACCCTCCAGTGTGATCACCAGATTATGCGGCAGACACACGATGGATTTTGCACGGTTTCGCATTTTTCCCTGTCCGATGCACAGTCCGTCACGGCAGTTGGCCTCTTCCATCCAGACAACGCCCCGCTCTACCCGGATGATGTTCGTTTCGCCATCCGGCAGCGGAATTTCATAGCGTCCATCCGTCAGAAGCGGTTTTGTCAGAACAACTTCGCCTTTCACACGTGCAACAACAGTTGAGACATTTCCGCGTCCCATATACCGCGAAATCAGAAAAAGGATCAGCGCCGCCAGCAGGGCGGCACCAATCAGCAGAAGGTCCTTTCGTTTTGCCATTACTGCGCCTCCGCCGGCAGACCGGCAGATGTACCGTCGTCCCCGGCCGGCTCCGGATCGGCGGATATTCCGTCATCCGTCTCCGCCTTCGGTGTGGGTTCGCCCACATAGGTCAGACGGAGATTCTTGTCCTGTACATAATCCTTAAGCGTCAGCGTACTGCCCCGGAGATTGACCACAAGATATGTCCGTTTCCCCGGATATGGCTCATCCCCTACAAAGATGTCATATCCAGAGCCGCCAAACCAGCCGTCTTTCCCGTCAATGGTACAGGAACCGTCGCGCCTGAAAACATATTCCATGCCGTTGCGGTCCTTCCAGCGCCCAATGATCCTGTAGACGTAATCCTCCATGTGCTTTTTGGCAACCTTGTTGCCGGGAATCCGTTCAAAGTACGGCAGTGCCTCAAGCGGATGCCCGATCTCAATGAGCTCCAGGGCACGCCCCAGGCAGGCATCCTCAAGCAGTTTCGGAATATCCTTATACCGTTCAGGCAGTGCCGCACCTGCATACGGTTCAAGCGCTTCAATAGCGCTCAGATAATTGCCGGTTTCAATGTCCAGCGTAGCCTCCCGGTAGGCAGCGCCAAGCCACAAATCCTCACAGTGTTCCGTACGCGCCGCGGCATCCAGATAGCCGCCGAGGGCACGGAATGCCTCTGCAGCCGCCTCATACCGGCCGTCCTGCTCTAGAGATTCCGCGTAGCTGTAGCGCATCTCAACCGTCTTTTCCTCAGCATCCAGATAGGCACCGCACTGCGCATACAGCTCCGCCGCGGCAAGATAATCCTTCTCTCCGGCAGCCTTTTCTGCCATGGCATACCGGCAGCGGACAATCTGCTGGGCTGCCGCCTTCTGGTCTTTCAGCTGTTCGTAATACTGAACCGCCTTTTCATATTCACCGTCTGTGTATGCTTTTTCGGCAATCTCACGGCGGCAGTTTTCGGCCTGGTCCTGGCTGTCCTGATATTTCCCGAGGCCTTCAAAGCGGTCCAGTGCCTCCTCAAAAGCACCGGCGGTCATCAGGGATCTGGCCAGATCATACTCTATCTGATGTACATGCTGGAGCGCATCTTCATAATCACCAAGCGATGCATAAAGAAGCGCAGCCTCCTCACGCGCACCACTATGTTCCCGCTGTCCTGCCAGCGCATAAACCGCTTCATAATATGCCTTCTGGACCTCATCGGTCATGGGCAGCTGTTCAAGCCATGCAACAGCCGCCTCATAATCCCCCTCCTGCAGTGCCGAATTGCCGAGTGTAAATGCAGCCTCCGCAAAGCGCTCGGGTGCATCCTCATAGTTTTCAGCCTGCCGCAGCAGTGTTGCCGCGCGCTCCAGATCTCCCGCTGACAGGGCTGCCGTTCCTGCCTCATAACGGCAGGCGCGTCCCAGTTCCTCGGCAGATTCATAAATTCCGAGGCTTTCATACAGTTCAGCTGCCTCTATGAGATCCCCGTTTTCCCGTTTCTGACCTGCCAGGGCATACCGGCACCGCCTCAGAAGGGCCAGCGAATCCAGATAATCTGCCACCTGCAGGAATTTTTCCATCGCCGCCTCCATATTGCCTTCGCGCATCAGCTGGCGTGCCTGCAGATAAATTGTATCTTTCAGCTGCTCATCGCTGTCCATGTAAGTGCCCAGTTCTTTAAACAGGGCTGCGGCACGGTCAAACTCCAGTTTTTCCTTCGCGGCCTTTGCCTCGTCATACAGGAGTTCCCGCAGAAGGGCATCTGCTGCGGGCGTTCCGGAAAGGCTCTTCAGGAGACTCTCCGCCTCAGCTGTTTTCCCGAGATCAATATATCTCTGTGAAAGCGCCAGGCTTGCCTCCGTATAAAGTTCCGTGTCTGCAATGGACTGCGCCTCTGTCTGGGCCTGCCGGAGCGTATCCTCCGCATTCATTTCTATGAGCCGTTTAATGATGACATGCTCGGCATTCAGCGCTTTGGCACCGGCATCGTATTCATCCGGCCAGTACTGTCCGATCCATTCATAAATCCGTTTGGCATCTGCCGGTTTCCCGTTGTTCAGCCGGTCTTTCGCCAAAAAGTCAGCACCAGCCGGAACACCCCACCGGATAAACGCCAGTACGGCAATCAGCAGCACCAGCAGCGTGATTATGCGGCGAATACGCTTTTTCTGCTTTTTCTGTCTGGCCTGCTGCGCCTCCATCGCCTTTGCGTTCTGCTCAGCAGAACGCCGGAGGTTTTCCTGACTCTTCGCCTCCAGTGTACGTTCCTTTTCGCCCAGCGTAGCGTCTATGACTTCCTTTGAAAAGGCAGAAAGAACCGCCTTCCTGCCGCGGCCGCACCGCCGGCAGCTTTCATCACTTGTCCGGTTTGCACGTCCGCAGACACAGAGCCAGACAGTATCATCCTCCCGGGCATACCCCGAAGCATCCGGTCCGGCAACCGACCGGATCCGGTCCAGCTCACGCCCCTCCGGCAGCTGGTTCGGCTGATACTCCCGTACATTCCGCTCCTCACGCCGCCAGATAATGCCATTGTTAAACCAGACTTTTTCAACACTGGCCTCAACCCGTGTGGTCCCGTTCACATGTTCGGGTCTGAATGTTCCGACAAAACCGCTTTCGGTCCGGTCATGGGCATGTGCCCTGACCAGCCGTCCCCCAAGGCGCATTCCATCGTCACTGAAACAGACGATGTTCATCTGAACACTGTCCACCGTCTTGTCCGGTTCAAGCGAATGAAACTCTATGGTGCAGACAACCTGCTCCTTTCCATCCTCCCGCGGTTCATGCGATATGTCTACATGCATAACCTCAATCGGGCAGGTAAGATCGCTCTTCATGGAATCCCCCCTCTTCAAATGACACAGTCTGGCTTTCGGCGCCGTATCAATCGCAATTGCCATTATTTGACAAACCAGCACATGGTGCTGGGCCATCTCTTCAAATGACACAGTCTGGCTTTCGGCGCCGTTT
>JAFUHD010000054.1 GCA_017469025.1 Clostridia bacterium | reverse complement strand
ATTGCCTTCATTGTGACCTTCCTGAATCGTATGGACGGCAGTTCCGTGTACTGCATACAACTGCTGCATCGGGTCAACCGCATAAGGCTGCGTCTTTTTCAGATAGGTCTCCCTTGTCCCAGCAATAAGTTCCGTGACGGACGGCTTATCCAATTTACGGTTCAGGGAATCTGCTACAGAACGAAGGGTAGGGAGGAACATACACCGCTGCCCGTTGGGGCAATGGTGCAGGCACTGGCGTATGGGAACCGTACTTCCGTTTTTGCATATGAATTTTGTAGCAGGCATTTACGCCACACCTCTTTCCGCTCCATAACTGTAGTCCGATTCAAAACGATGGAAGTTGAAGAAATCACCAGTATCAAAGTCAGAAGATGCTTCCACCACCATTTCCACTTCTTTTAAGGAATTATATTCATTGATATCGATATCGCCATATTCAGATTTGATCCAGCTGATGGCTTCCGGGTAGGTATCAAAATACTCTTTAAGGTATTCCCCGTTATGGCAGCAGTCAATCATATAATGTTCAGGAAAGTAGATTCCTTCCTTATCGGAATTGACATAAATGTCTGACCCGCATTCTTCCGCCATGTAGACCAGTTGGATCGCATCGCTGTATTTTTCACGGATGATTTTGTAGAACATGGCCATATGGGGCTCCCATGCGGTTTCCACATCCACACTAAAACTGAAGGTGTTCTTGTTCTGTTCCAACCGGGTATCGCAGTGGGTAAAGGAATCCCGTTTGTCAATGACAGATAAAATCTCACGGTTCTTGTACCCGTGCAGAACCATCAGGTTGTAGAAGCCGGAACCGATGGAATCAAAGGCCGCATAGACCTTGCGTAAAAAACGTGATAATTTTGTTTTGTCCTTGCTGAAAAATACGATGCTGTTGCTGCAATAATTTGCCATAATAAAGCCTCCTTAAATTTTTATTCTTTCATAAAGTAAAAAGCCCGGAGGCCGTAAACCTCCGGGCAGATCTATGTCAAACTGCTTTTGACAGCAGTGATTGGTTGCTCAGCACTTTGGTCAGATGCTGGCTTTCGTCTAATAACGTACCACCGAGACGTTCCAGTTCTGTAGCACGGTTATAATCGGATACATCCTGACTACTGCGTGTTACGGCATTGACCAATCCAAAGGCGGAAAAGTCATTGCCCATGATGAAGTGGCGTAAAATAGACGCCCGTTCCATTTTGTTCAGGATATATTTGTCTCCCAAAACTTCCACTGTTTTCACCGGGTCTTCGCCAGTAGGAACATTCAACGCAGAACGCATCTTGTCTACAGTCAGATTGAACTTTGCTTCATTGACGGCAGCAGAAACTATATCCTGCACCTTCAGGAAATAGGCTTTATCGTCAGCCGCAAGCGTTTCATCCGAATAAAGCTCATAGGCATTATCCGTATCTTCCACCTGCCTTCCTGCATGGTATTTCTTATGAGCCAGTTCCTTGCAAATAAGACCGTTCCTGCATACCAGACGATAGACCAGAGGTTCCACCTTTAAAGCGCCTAAACCGATCTCACTGTTGGAAATGACGAAACCTGCCTGCACGATATCCCCCGGTACGATTTCCGCTTTCAACGTCTTATTGATAATTTTCATATACAAATGGGTTTCCGTAATATCACAGCTTTCGATGGAGCAGCCCTTCATCTGCGCTATGACAGGCAGTACGTGGTCTACCAGCTCTAAATTGTCCAGTCTGCGGTAACGGTCTGACAGGAATGCACGCAGTTTTCCGTCCAAAGTTCGGAGCATACGCTTTTCCGGGTTTTTCTGCAGCCATCCGTTAACGTTCTTATCCAGAAGTTCCGGAAAATCAGAATGCATCCGTTCATAATATTTGAAAGGGATATTGAGCCTTTCCGCAATCTGCCTGTGGGAAACATCCGATACGGAGTAGGAGAGGATATCATCTCCGGTAGATACGCTTATTGTGGTGACGCCGTCAGTACTGTTTACCACCAGGCTGCGGGTGTCGGCAATGATGTCCTTCCTGTTTTCCCTCTGTTCTTCCAGTTCCTGATACAGTTCCTGAATACTTTTAATTCCCTGTTTCATGACAACTCATCCTTTCCTTTTTAAAATGATAATACGATTTGCCGGTGTCCAGCGGTCTGTCGCTTCTTACATGCAGTTGCAACACTTCATTTTTAATACTTTCTTCGCTATAGTCTGCAAAGTCAAACAGCATATTGAGGGCTGAGACCATATCATCCTGTGTCTGGAAGATATAATTGTTGGTAAAATTTTGTAACGTGTCTGTTACAGTAAGTTGGATCATAGACATTCCTCCTGAAAATAGTTTTATTTATATAATAAATAACTGCCGTTCCGGTTACGGCGGTTAGGATTGTCAAAGCAAAACGGCTCCGGCACATAAGTACCGGAGCTCTGTTCTTCACGATAATAGTATCTATCTGAAAATATTAATCTTGCGGAAAGTGCCTTAATTACAATGGTTTTTTCAGTAGTTGCCGCAGGCTCTTCTTTTCAGCGGTCAATACTTCTATCTTATATTGAATCAT
>JAFUHD010000370.1 GCA_017469025.1 Clostridia bacterium | reverse complement strand
GAAAATCATCAATAATTGCAAATTAATTCATTGTGTACAATTCCGCGGAGGTTCAGGTATATAATATTCACTTAAGTTCTGCTTCAATCAGTTTTTCAAATTTCTCAGCATTAACCGGCTTTGAAAAATAATAACCCTGTGCGTAATCACAGCGCATATCCCTAAGCAGCTGATACTGCGCTTTTGTTTCCACGCCCTCTGCCACACAGGTCACCTCCAGGAATTTCGCAATGTCGATTACCAGGTCAACCATCTTGCGGCTCTTGCGGTCCTTTTCCATATTGCGGACAAACTGCATGTCGAGTTTGAGGACGTCAAAGGGAAGCTGCGTCAGCATGTTCAGGGAGGAAGAACCGACACCGAAGTCGTCCATCGCGATCTTATAGCCCCGCTTGCGCATATTCTCGGCGAACATGATCAGACGGTCAGCGCTGCTGGAATACGCAGATTCAGTGATTTCGAGTGAAATGGCATCCGGTGTCAGGTTGTTGGCCTCAGTTATGGATTCCAGTTTTTCCTCCAGATGCTCATCAAAAATGTCAATGTGGGACACGTTTACAGAAATTGGAAGAACAAAACCGTATTTATCTCTCCAGGCAGCAATCTGTCTGGCAGTACGGCGCCACATGTAATCATCCACCAGCTGAATCATACCGTTCTTTTCAAAGAGGGGGATAAACTTGTCCGGACCAATCAATCCGTACTCTGGATGATTCCAGCGGATGAGGGCTTCTGCTGAGGCAAGACGGGGAACGTCAACCTGAATATCGTACTTCGGCTGATAATATACAAGAAGCTCTTCGTTCTCTATCGCCCGCTTTATGTCATAGACGAGGCGCTCTTCGAAGACACTCTTCTCCATCAAGTTTTCATCATATACAGAGATGGAACGGGTGTAGTCGCCCCGTAGCTGGTCGCAGGCTTTCTTTGCGCGGTCAAACCAGCGTTCCGGTTCAATGGAGTGATCGACATGGTGGTACACGCCGATACGCACACGGAAGCGCTGAAGCTCGGGAAGGTTAAGGACTTCCTCCATTGCGGAGGTAATCGCATCATAGCCTTCAAGATGCTTGCAGTAAACCAGAAAGCAGTCGACGCCGCTGCGGCAGACGATACCGTCGGTTTCCGGCTTCAGTTTGCGAAGCGCATCCGCCATTTCCTTCAGAAGTCGGTCACCGAAATCACGCCCGTAGATTTCATTGATCAGATGGAAATGCTCCACATCCAGAACCAGTGCATCCCGTTCCTCGCGGCTGGTATAGTTCAGAATCTGACGGACATACTGAAAAAAGAAATCAGGGGTATACAGTCCTGTCAGCGGATCATTCTCCGTGGATTTCACCAGCATGCGGTCAAAGGCGAGCTCTATCACCCGGTCGCACTTGGCGAGAATCAGTTCGGAGGCTTCAAATGACTTTGAAATAAAGTCCGCAACACCAAGCCGGATCGCATACAGTTCCAGCTCTGTGTCCGAAGTAATGACCGTCGTGGGAATCGACTTGAGATCATCACTCTTGAAAAAGAGATCCAGGAACGCAACTCTGTCCTCCTGATTCTCATTCAGATCTACGATAACAAGAGAGTACTTTTCCTTATGCAGCTCTATCAGGGCTTCTGCGCCGGTATTTACAAAGCAGAGATCATACTTTTCACATAAAGCTTCATTTAAGATGCCCTGGCTGGCTCCGCTGGTTTCAAGAATCAGGATCTTTCTGCGAATCTGACCAGAATATCGAATAACACTTTTCAAGCTCTTCCGAGCCTCCTTCTTCACAGTTTATTCGGTACAACACTCCTACAGGAATCTCCGGGAATAATAAATATTATGGTACAAAATTATTTGTATTATTTATTATACAATCATATCATGTCCAACTAATTTTTTAGATTAATGCGATCAAAAACCGATGTATTGCGGGTTCAGAATGATCAAGCATACCTAAAAAGAGAAATCAGTTAAATCTAATATATATTACTCTTCTATCATTTTCTGGTCAATTTGTATACATCATATTTTAGCAAATAATCCATATATTACAGTGTTATAATAAACACATCTATACATTTTGTCTTTAGCAGATTTATGGAAGGGGGACACGCATGTCCAGATCACCTCCTTTCATTATTGCCTTTTGTCATATATGAAGCAAGGCTTTCCCATCATGGGAAAGCCTTGCCGGATTTCGATATAAACAGGTCTCAGTCCTGATTCTGAATATTTATGGTGTTCAAATCCTGATAGGTAAAGCAGCAGTATCCGTTATGGATGACCGGGCTGATCGTCACATAGTACATTTTTCCGTTCGGCGGATAGATCATCTGTCCTGCAATAGTCTCGCCGCCAAATGCTGCGCGATGGGCTTTCTGATACCAGTCTTTAAGGAAGCCCGGGAAAAGCAGTGTCATGCGGCGGCCCAGCATCTCTGCAGCGCTCATGCGGCTTTCCCGCTCAAACGCGTGATTGGCATAGTACATGACAGCATCATGGACCTCGTGCTGCTTGTTTTCAAGAACCTTGAAAACGGCATAGGCAATCGGCAGATCATCATACAGGTGGAACATTTCAGATGCTTTTGACAGGAGATTCTCTGTTGTCGTGTGCATGCTGTGATCCGCCAGAAGACGGACCTCTGCTTTATGTCCCTGCTCTTCCAGATCCAGGCATTCGGAGTAAATGCAGGTACCAACTGAAAGGTACAGCGTGAGCGCGATTCCATCTATCTGACGGATATCGGATGCAATCTGCTTGACCTGTTTCCGGAGAGCCTCCGCCTCCTCCTCGCTGTGAATCTGGTGCAAAATCACAAACTGATGGCCTGTATAGCGTCCAACCGCACAGGTCCGGCCAAATGCTTTCTTAAGCGCCCTGCCCAGTACCGTAATGGCTTTGTCGCCAAAGTCGAAACCGTACTGTTTGTTTACCGCAGGAAAATCATCTATTGCCACATGCATGCGGACAAAATCCACATTCCGCAGATTGTATTCATCCTCGAAGGTATGTGCCTCCTCCGTTATGCCGCGGGAATTGAGAAGACCAGTCAGGATATCCCGCCGCTTTGTCTCCTTGCCGCGGGTATCATTTACGGTCAGCAGATCCTTGTCGATGAATGCCCCAATCAGTCCCCTGACTTCCCCGTTTTCATCAAACAGCGGAGACTTACTGGCAATAATATCCCGGTTTTCGCCATTATTCATACAGCGTCCAGGGACATTATGTGTCGTGATTCCCTCATGGATGACACTCAGCTCATCGTTCATGAAGCTGTCCGGATGGACATGCCATCCAAGATCCTCATCCGTCTTCCCAATGATATCATCCACAGATGCAAATCCGTAGTAGTCAAGAAAGCCTCTGTTTGCCCCCAGGAAACGCCGGGCCTTGTCCTTCCAGAAGAGACGTACGATATCGGAACGAATGAGGTTCTGCCAGAGCCGCTCCGGCGAGTAGGTCTTTTCATCACCTTCAGTGACAAGGCCAAACCGGTCCTCCCGCTTGAATGCCAGCAGATCCTCATGGACATTCCGGATCAGTTCGGCATAGATGCCGGTGTGAAGACGCAGAAGAATGTATTTTTTCCAGGCATACTGTCCGTGGCGGATCCGCGAACGGAGATATTTGGATACATAGGTACGGCCGGATTTGTGGAGCCGTTCCTCAACGGTTGAGAAATCCATCAGTTCAAGGTAGTCACTGCGGTCCTCGGGGAAAATCCACTGCTTTGCAAATTCTTCTGCCAGCTTTTTTATATCCTGCCGTCCGGAAAGCAGATCTTCACGCGTTGCAACATACAGCGGCTTGATCGTATCTGTCCGTGCGTCTATGATGGTAACACGTTCAAACAGTGTATACAGCTGCCGGATGCTCTCATCGAGAAGATTTGTCTTGGACATCTGGGATGCCTTTGACAGATTGCTCATACGGAACAGCACACTGTAGGCATCTTTGGTCTGAGCTACACACTTGGCCTGAATCTCATAGTACTCATCATTGGATATGAAGTACATCCGCCCTTCCTCACCGGATTTGGTGGACTCCATCAGGTTAAGCAGGCGCTTGGGAAGAAGGGAATACGGCTGCGGAACGCGGAGCATTTCCTGCCTGAAAATATCGGAAACCATTCCTGTACTGTCCGCGGTGTTTTCAAACGCAGTATTGTAAAAGAGGATGCTGAATGACTCACGGCGGCCTTCCGCCAGTGCAAGCGGAATATTGTTGAGCGCCCTGGCCGTCTTGATGGCATCCCGCTCCTCCTGGGTCATAAACGGAACAGCACTCAGGAAGTTGACACGCCCGATATCATCATAGTACTTGCGGTCCTGCGGATGCTCAACCGGAATATCCTCATTTTTGAGATGCCGCATGGCCTCGTTATAAGGCATCGGTTTCCCGTAATAGTATCCCTGGACTTTTTCGCACCCGATATTTCTCAGATAACGGACCTGTTCCAGTGTTTCCACACCCTCTGCAAGCGTATGAATTCCGATTTCCTTTCCCATCTGGATGACGGCAGTCAGAATCTGTCGGGAACGCTGGTTAAATGAACTCAGGAACTTCATGTCCAGCTTGATTTCGTTGAACTCGCAGTCTTTCAGGATGTTGAGCGATGAATAGGCGCTTCCAAAGTCATCCATCCATACCTGATAGCCGGCATTACGGAACCTGGCAATGGTCTGCTGCATATGCCCTTCCTGCTCAGCCATCACGCTCTCCGTGATTTCAATATAGAGGAAATCGTGGGGAATCTGGTATTCCGTTGCAATCCCGTCCACTGTCTGGAAAATGTCGCACAGTTCAAAGTCGAGGCGGGACAGGTTGATGGATACAGGCACAGGAACGCTGCCGGACTCGACCGTTCTGCGGATCCGGGCACATACCTGCCGGATAATACAGGTATCCAGCAGATGGATCAGATTATTCTGTTCAAGAACAGGAATGAACTGATCCGGATATATCATGCCGCGCTCTGGATCAATCCAGCGTGCCAGTGCTTCAAAGCTGCAAAGCTGGCGGGAGATCGTCCGAATTACAGGCTGATAATACGGCTGTATATATTCCCTGTCCATTGCAGATTGAAAATGGTCAAGTATGTACAGCTCCAACTCGTTACTCATGGGTCTCTCTCCTTGGCATCAGATGCAGTACGGGAAGTTTCTGATTGTTTCAGTGTAAGCTTTCGGACTTGTATCCTTTGAGGGTATGCTCTTGCAGACAAACCACCCCCAGCGCGCCGGCCATCTTTTGTAAGCAGCAGATCTGACTCTCTCAACCGGTCAATCCAAGCTGCCGGATATTTTGCGCTGCCTCATGCAGACTTCATTTGCTTATTTCACTGCTCCCGCACATATGGTCTCACATATCTCAATCGGTTATATTTTATCATAATGGAAAAATCACGTCTACGAATTTTTTAGCAGGATCATCGTTATTCAGAATTCACAATTTATGACAGACAAAGACGCCGCAAAAGAGTTTTCTGCCCGTAAAACAAAGAATCTTGACAGGTTTATGCCGGTGCGTTACGATACGCCCACAGCCGGCAACGATGGTTCACCATACCCGGCTGTGGATGCTGCCGGGCATGAGCTGTATCGTTTCCGACAACTGATATTAAAAGCAGCTTCCCTGTTTTTATTTCCATTCTCCGTTTTTCGCCAGTCAGTTTCCTGTCACACATGTTTGTCAGTTGCAACGCTCTGCCATATTCCAATGGTTTATCACCCGGAACATCCGGAACAAACAAAACAACTTACAAAAATCCTTAAAGCCCGCCATTGTATCGTTCAGGGACAGCAGATACAAATCTTTGTAAACAAACCGTTGGCACTTATCCCTTTACCTGGCACTGTCCCATGGTGTGAAAACAGTCTCAATGGATACTGACTTTGAATGCCGGGGTATTCATTAAGAAGCTTTTCCAGCATACTCCAACCGGTAATACAAGACAAACAGACAGATGGAACCGGTGTGATACCGACAGCTCCAGCTGCTGTACTTTGAATGAGGAGGAAATCATGTCTAACCTGATTACCATAAAGGTCACGCCCGGCGGTGAGCCGGATACGATACAGAAAGCCATAGAAGCACTGCCGGCAGATTCGTCCGTTCCAGCCCGTATCCTGCTGAGTGCCGGAACATGGTGTGAGAAAATTGAACTGCTCCGTCCGAATACCATCATTGAAGGCGCGGGAGCAGACAAAACCGAAATCGTATGGGACGACGGCGCATATGCTGTCCTTCCGGATGGAAGCCGCCGCAGAACATTCCGTACGGCAACGCTGCGCTGCGCTGCAGATCATATCACGCTGCGCCGCCTGACGGTCACCAATTCCGCTGCGCCAAGAGAAAAAGTCGGACAGACAATCGCACTGTACGTCAATGGAGACGGCTTTCTGGCTGAAAGCTGCCGCTTTATCAGCAACCAGGATACTGTTTTCCTGGCTCCTCTCCCCAAAGCGGTAATAGAGCCTGGCGGGTTCACCGGTCCGGACGAGAATACACCGCGCCGTCCACAGCGTCATACATTCCGCAAATGCACCATTGAAGGTGACGTTGATTTCATCTTTGGCGGTGCTGCTGCATGGTTTGAGTCCTGCGAGCTGATCTCAAAAGATGAACGTGAAGACAAATCCAAACCCTATGCTGGTTATGTCTGCGCACCAAGTACGCCGCAGAATCAGACTTACGGCTTTGTTTTCAAGAGCTGCCGTTTCCTGAATGCAAACTGTCCCCAGGGCAGTGTATATGTCGGCCGTCCCTGGCGCAGTGACGCCCGGATTACCCTGCTTTCCTGCGGTCTAGATGATCATATTGCCGAAGGCTGGTTTGATGACTGGCAGAAGCCGGAATCCCATGAGCGGACCCGTTTCTGTGAATATGGCTGCTGGGGGCCTGGACATCTGCGTCGTAAGGTGCCTTACATGCAAACGCTTACACCGGATGAGGCTGCAGCAATAACCTATGACGCCTTCCTCGCCGCCCCACTCGACGGCATCCCTACCTGATTAACCAGACTCTCCCATTCTGACAAGGCTGCAATAATGCTATGGTGATGAAAAAGCCTGCTTTTTCGATTTAACAGGGGAACCAGCCCAATTCAAGCATCTCCGGCTTAACACCATGCCCGCAAAAGATACCAGTAACACAGGCACCAGATTGCAGTTTCTGGTGCCTGTGTTATTTTGCATTTTAAGCCCAACACCTGCGCTTCTGAAGACATGTGTGAGCTAACCGAACAGCAGTACTGCCGGCTCATGGGGTTCAAAAACGATCAGATACAGGCACTTATACCTCTGGAGGAGGTGGCCCAGCACTATGTGCCGGTTTGTCAAATAATGGCATCTGCTGTTGATACGGTGCCGAAAGCATGACTATGTCATTCATTGAGCACATGTGGTAGCCTCAATCATGCTTCTATACGCAGGTGCACAGCTTTTCTGCATGATTTTCTCCATCCTTGGCGTTGCTGCCAACGACTTGTCTTTCGCTGCGCTTGGCTGCAGACACCCGTAACCGGTCTTTCATCGGCAGGATGCGCGCCATGCCCGGCACACTACAGAAAGCGGCTTGACCCACTTGTCATGCCGCTTTTCATATTGTCTTGTCCAATTGTTTTACATCATCTGCTTGAGGTACGTCTATTGCCCTCGCGTCCTTCAGCCCTTGTGCTGCAAAGAAGCACGGACAAATTCCCGGAACAGCGGATGCGGCCGGTTCGGCCTGCTGCGGAGTTCCGGATGGAACTGTACGCCCACATACCATGGATGATCCCGCAGTTCTATGATTTCAACCAGATTCCGCTCCGGGTTCACACCGCCGATCCGCATACCGGCGCTCTCAAAGAGATCCCGGTACCGGTCATTGAATTCATACCTGTGACGATGGCGCTCTCCTATTTCCTCTACCCCATATGCCTCATACGCATGCGTTCCTTCCATAAGACGGCAGGCATACCTGCCAAGCCGCATGGTGCCGCCTTTCTCATCTATATTCCGCTGGTCAGGCATAAGGTCTATAACAGGATAAGGCGTATTCGGGTCTACCTCGCTGGTATGTGCACCGGTCAGGTTCAGTACATTCCTGGCAAACTCAACTGCTGCCATCTGCATTCCCAGACAGATGCCCAGGAAAGGTACACCATGCTCCCGTGCGTACTGACATGCTGCAATCTTGCCTTCAAGGCCGCGGCTGCCAAAGCCGCCAGGCACCAGAATGCCGTCACAGTTTTTAAGCTGGCTGTCTGCATTCTCAGGCGTAAGCTTTTCTGCGCTGATCCAGTCAATATCCACTTTTGCGTGATTTGCAATGCCGCCATGCCCCAGTGCCTCCACGATGGACAGATACGCATCCTGTAGTTCAACATACTTACCGACAATGCCGATCCGGACACTCTTTTCCGGATTCAGGAGACGATCCACCATCCCCCGCCACTCCGTCATATCTGCCTCCGGGCTGTGAATGCCAAGCAGACGGCATACAGCGGTATCCATTCCTTCCTCATGAATGAGCAATGGAACCTCATAGATACTGCGCGCATTCAGGTTTTCAAAGACACAGTCCGCCGGCACATTGCAGAACAGCCCGATCTTCCCCCGCACATCCCTCGGAATCGGTTCCTCGCTTCGGCAGACGATCATATCCGGCTGAATACCAAGTCCTGTCAGTTCCTTGACAGAATGCTGCGTTGGTTTTGTCTTGAGCTCACCAGCCGCGTGGATATAAGGAACAAGCGTCACGTGAATGTACAGAACATTCTCGCGCCCTACCTCGCTTCTCAGCTGTCTGGCTGCCTCAAGGAACGGCAGCGACTCTATATCACCCACCGTTCCGCCGATCTCTGTAATCACGATATCCGGAGGATTATCTCCTCTTGATACCTCCAGCATGCGGCGTTTGATCTCATTGGTGATATGCGGAATCACCTGAATCGTCGCACCCAGATATTCCCCGCGGCGTTCCTTCTGAATAACCGTGTAATATACACGTCCGCTGGTTACATTGTTGGCCTGGGTGAGGTTTTCATCTATGAACCGTTCGTAATGGCCAAGATCCAGATCCGTTTCCGCCCCGTCATCTGTCACAAACACCTCGCCGTGCTGATACGGGTTCATGGTCCCCGGATCTACATTTATATAAGGGTCAAATTTCTGAATGGATACCCTGAGTCCCCGGTTCTTGAGCAGACGTCCCAGTGATGCTGCCGTAATGCCTTTTCCAAGAGATGAGACGACACCGCCTGTTACACATATGAATTTAGTCCGCATACTGCTGCCTCCTGTCCTCATTCGAACGCGGGTATTCTATCACAAATCAAAGGCAGTGAACAGCGATATTTGAAATTTTTATCTCCTTATCCTGCATTTTATTTTATATTTAAATGAATAGGAATCATTTTTTGAATTTTATTTATCATGTATAATCATTTTCTTTGTAATTCTTTCTCTCCCTCCCGTTTTCCTTTCCGGGATAATTTTGTTCCACTTATCCGTCTTTCCTATTGAAAGATTCTGCATTTTGCGATATGATGCTTTCTGAAACAATATCGAGCTCAATCATTCGTCCTCCGGAGTGAATGATTTGAAAGGAGAAAATGATTTATCATGAAATTAAAACGTCTCCTCACTGTATTCATTGCACTGCTTTTGTTCTGCAGTTCGATGAGCGGTGCCCTTGCTGCAAACAAAAGCGCTGAAAAAGCTGCAGCAACCAAACCCACTCTGAAAATTGCCGTCCCGTCGGAAGGCATTGAGAGCGGAAGTTACGGCAGTATAACCGTTACAGCGTCTGTGCCCGGCTTTGTCAACATCAGCCTTACCGATGCCGCCGGCAGTGTTGTAGCCACTATTGCCGAGAATGCCGAAATCCACTCAAAGGACAATGATTACGAGTTTAATGCATATGATGCGGCTGGCAACCCGCTCGCTGTAGGTTCATTCAATGTTGTTGCAACAATGGTCAGCCAGTACGGCACTTCTTCTGATACTGCTTCCAAGGCACTGTCGATTGAACCTGCAGCCGTCATCGAAACTGATGATGAGGGAAAGGAAGAAGATGACGGCACAGCTGTTGCCGCAGCACCGGTTGTCGAAACTGCGCCTGTTGCCGCAGCCGCACCTGTCGTCGAGGCTCCACCTGTTGTCGAGACTGCGCCAGTTGTGGAAACAGCCCCTGTTGATACAGCTGCCGCTGATCCATACGCGTCCGCTGGCAACACATATGATCCGTACGCTTCTACCGGAACCACGTATGATCCGTATGCTTCCACAGGAACCACATATGATCCGTACGCTTCCACAGGAACCACGTATGATCCATATGCTTCCACCGGAACTGCATACGACCCATATGCAAATACGGCTGCCGTTCCTTCCACACCCGTACAGCAGGCGCCCGTTCCCACGACAGCACCCATTACCGATGTGGTCACTTACCGCAATTCCGGCGGTTACCTTGGTCTGGGTGATGAAGGCTATCAGATTGGTGTTGGTGTAACCGATGTCTATCCGCAGACAGAGGCCAACTACTGGAATCTCCCTGCGAATCCGTCTGACGCCGAGCTCTGGGCAGCGATCATCCGTCCCATTACCTACGTCAATGTCGGTGAACAGGAATCCGCTTACATCTATGACTCCGTCAAGACAGGCCGTGGCAAACTCGGTACTGTCAGCGGTGTAACCCAGGGTGTAAATGTTCTCGTAACCCGTAATGACGGCTGGTCTCTCGTCGAAGCATTCCGCAATGAAGACGGTGCTTTCATCCGCGGCTACATCAAAACGAGCAAACTTAAGCTCTCGGATGTCAACCCGACATACGGTCTTGTCATTGACAAGCGGACACAGACCATGACTGCTTACATGAACGGGCAGCGCATCGGTTCCTGCCTGGTCTGCACCGGTTCTCCGACAGTGGAGAATCTCCAGCGCGAAACCCCGGCCGGTGAGTTCAAGCTTGCAATGCGCCGCGGAACCACAGAGTTCCTGGCCAAACAGAGAGGCTACTCCAGATATACTATCCGTCTGAACAACAACGTGTATCTCCAGGAAATTCCGACCACAAAGCGCAACGGTTCTGATTACAGCATTCTTGAATCCTACCTCGGATCCAAGCAGACCCGCGGCACCATCTGTGTGGCAGCCCGTGCTTCCCAGGATGGCGGCATCAACGCCGAGTGGATCTGGAACATGACCGATGCCAACAAAAAGGTCAAAGTTCTTATTCTGGATGACAAGACCCGCGACTTGATCCCCGTTGGTAAATAATCTGATCTCCAAGCCGGCACTGTGTGCCGGTTTTTTCTGTACCCATCCCCCTGGGCGGAAATCTTGCCATAAACCGCAAAGACACATGATCTGCCCGGTTTCCCTGGTAGAATGTACCTGTATCTCTAGCGTCAGAGGACTTACGCTTTTCCTTGCTTCCCTCATCGCCTTCTGGACATTTTCACATGTTAATCCTATCGACCGGCTGTAGTCCAAACAGCAGGGCCTTCAGTACGCTCCCTGCCATGTCCTCAGCTGACTCCCAAGTATTGGCCTTTTGAGCATACCCTGTATCTTCTTTTCCCTTTCCGATATGGCCTTTGCTGCCTGTGCCTCCAGGGGAAGACGCATTTTTTACTGTAAGCAACTGGGTTGCCCCCGCTCCGCGTTTCCTCTGCTCATGATTTCCTGCATACGCATTACGTCTGCATTTTGGATTTCAGCTTTATGTGCAGCCTTATCCAATCCAACTCATCGCCTCATTCATGTTCTCCACGCATTCTTACAGTTTTGCTGCTTGTCATCCATCCAGGCATGACTGCCTATGACCTGTCTTTCGCTGTACCCGGTGGTAAACACCCTTGACCAGTTTTTCATCGGCAGGATACACGCCATGCCCGGCGCACAGCAAAAGGGGACCGGTTATCCGGTCCTCTTTTTATCAGCTTTCGTCTGGATACCTTGAACCCGAAGGTTTCTCCGGGTTCTTGCGTTTATTCATATCCTTTTCTGCCTTACGGGATTTTCTTTTCTCCGGAGAGAGCCGCGGAGATTTCCCGGAATGCCTGGTTTCCAGGCACACTCACCAGACGAAAACGTATCACAGCTGAAGCATCCCGCCAATAAACAGGAAAGTCACTGCAGCACCGGGTGGTGCCGCACTGCCAGATCAGTCGCTTTCCGACGCCTCCTGTATGGTCATTTCCCCGCCATCTCCGGCCTCATATATGGGCAATTCATCCGGCGAAGGTATATTCTCAGCAGGCTCTGTTTCCATCTGCTGCATATCAGGGTTCTGCTGTACTTCCAGCTGTTCCGGGAACAGCTGGAAACAGCCCTCAAAGATTCCCTCCGCATTGCCATTCAGAATGGACATCGGATCCCGTCCTATGCTCTCAAGCGCGCCATCATAAGCGAACATTTTTGACATATCGACAACAGATGAGAGATTCCAGCCAGTAATCAGTATTTCCACCGCATATGAGCAGTCCGCGAACATAAAGCTGGTATTTTGGACTTTGGAGGTATCAAAACTGGTCAGATCCAGACGGTACAGATTGCTGCATCCATAGAACATGGTATTCATATCAATGACATTGGAGGTATTGAAGCCTGAAACGTCCAGTTCATACAGGGAACTGCACCCCCAGAACATGCTGGTCATTGCCTCGGTCTGGGATGTATCCCATCTGCTGAGATCCAGTTTTGTAAGGCTGTTACATTCCCTGAACAGGTTCAGCATCGTTCTGACTCTTGATGTATTGAATCCGGAGACATCCAGCTCAGAAAGCCTGTGACAGTTTGTGAACATATCCTCAAAACTGGTCACCCGGCCTGTGTCAAAGCTGCTGATATTCAGCCGTTCAAGATTGCTGCAGTTCCTGAACATGGTCATCATCTCAGTCACATGTGATGTATTGAAATTGGACAGGTTCAGTTCCCTGAGCGATGAACATTCCTCAAACATGCCGTTCATTGCCTTCACCATTCCCGTGTCAAACATGCTGACATCCAGTGACTGCAATGAAGCGCACCCGGCAAACATGCCGTTCATGTCCACAACGCGCGAAGTATTCATCCCCTGCAGATTGACGTACTGGAGCGAAACACAGCCGCAAAGCATCAGGTGCATATTTTGCACATATGACGTATTGAGCGGAGAAAAATCCGCTCCCTTAAGGCTCTGGCACTGCAGGAACAGTTCAGAAAGATCTGTCGGCTGTGCACGGCTGAAAACAGTCAGATCAGCAGATTCAAGGGAGGTGCAGTATCCGAACATGCCGCAGAGGTTTCGCGCAGCATCAAAACTGACTCCGGTGAAATCAATTTGTTTCAGGCTGTGGCAGTTCCAGAACATGTGTCCCAAATCTTCCCGCTGCGAAAAATCCACGCAGCCGTTGAAGCTTATGGATTCAACATTACTGTATCCTGAAAACAGCTGGGACGCACCAGCGGCAT
>JAFUHD010000369.1 GCA_017469025.1 Clostridia bacterium | reverse complement strand
TTCCGCGTCCCCCGGATGGCTGCTGTCCGTTCCAGACCAGAAGTATGGAGATAAAGCGATCCGTTGAGAATACGGAACCCCGCTCATAAATGGTACTCTCCCCGCCCCGGCCAAGCACACGGACAAAAGTCCTGAATGCATCGCTCTGTGAAAAGCGTTCATCCAGGATTTCCTGCACTGCAGCAGCTGTTTCGGCAACATCCGCGGATGATGCCTCAGCAGAAAAAGTCACGATCCGGTTTGGACCATCCTCCTGCGGCGTCATGGATACTCTGATTTCCGCCATTGCTGTACCGCAAAGCAGACACAGCGTGCAGAAACACACCATAAGATGAACAACCCATTTCTGCATTTTCTGCCTCCTTTTTCCGTCACTGGTTATATAGATTCGGACTGATAGTATCTGCCCGTCTGGGCAGCGTATCAGGAAATCCCGTCTGTTCCTGTCATCAGGCTTTTGAAAGCATTTGCACCTTTTTCTGAAAAATTATACGAATTCGGTCATAAATTTCCTTTATGCATTATAGCTTATAATCAGTTTTATGTGAAGGAAGTTTTAAAAAATGAGCAAATATGAAACACAACCGGACTGGGATTTGTCAGACGCGTTCCAAATAAAAAACGGGACCCTCATCCGGGTCCCGTTAATGGATACTGGAACTGCTGCAGCTCGCCGGTGCTTATTTGAGCTCAGAGGTGCAATGCGGGCAGCGGGTAGCGTCGATATTGATCTCGCTCTTGCAGTAGGGGCAGGTCTTGACCGTAACCTTCTTCGGCGGTTCGGGCTTCTTGGTCAGTTCCTTTGCCTTGTTCATGGCCTTGATGATCATGAACAGCACAAACGCCGTCAGGATGAACTCGATGAGAACAGCGAGGAAGCTGATAATGCTTCCGGCAAAACCGGTTCCACCCGTCTCAAGCTTCGGCAGGGCCTCGAGAATCGGATTGAGGAAAATTTCAATTACAGCAGTAACAACTTTACCGAATGCTGCGCCGATGACAACACCGACAGCCATGTCGACGACATTGCCGCGCAGAGCAAATGCCTTAAACTCCTCAAGAAACTTTTTCATGGTATACCCTTCCCTTCACATACTCAAAAATACTAAATATATATGGAACGGATTTCTCCGTTAACCATCTGATTCATCTGCCGCCGGATTCTCAGCAGCTTCCGGCTGCGAAAGATCTATGGAGATCGTAACCGGCTCGGACCCCGTCGGATTTCCGGTTTCTGATGTGCCGTCCTCCGGTGCCTGTACATAGGCACCCGTCCCGGAATTCGGCGTCCCCAGCTCAAACGTTCCTTCCTCAGTCCCTGTGCTCTTCTCATCCTGTTTAACCAGTTTTGAGAAATCAATCTCCGGCAGTTCTTCAAGCGAAGAAATGCAGAAATGCCTGAGAAAAGCATCTGTTGTGGCATACAGAATCGGGCGTCCAAGCGCTTCTTTCCGTCCCGCTTCGGCGATCAGGCCTTTGGCAATCAGGGACTGGATGGAATAGTCGCATTTAACACCGCGGATCTGCTCCACCTCTGCTTTTGTCACCGGCTGCTTGTAGGCAATAACAGCCAGTGTTTCCATAATTGCCTGGGACAGAGACTGCCGCTGGACAGGCTGCAGGATATGTTCGACATAGACAGCATAATCAGGCCGTGTGGCCAGCTGAATATGCGCGCCAAAGCGGAGCAGTCTGAGCCCGCGCCTGTCAAAATCATAGATGCTCTCAAGATCATCCAGTGCCGCTTCAAGCTCACTGGACGTAAGATTCATCGCCTTGCTTATATCCCCTTTGTCAACCGCATTTCCGGAAACAAACAGGATTGCCTCTATAATTCCCGGCCGCTCTTCCTTTGGAGGTTTTTCATCCTTCTTCTCCTGCGGCATCAGGATCCTCTGGCTTTCGTTCTCCATTGGAATCTTCGCTCCTTTTTGCTGGAAGAATCAAAATATCATCAAAAATCTGTTCCTGAACAACCCGCAGATTGCCCAGTTTGAGCATTTCCAGCAGAGCGCTGAAATAGGAAACAACCTCATTCTTTGTGACATCATCCGACAGCATGTCTGAAAACAGGACAGGTCCCTGCCGCAGGCGCACTGTCAGATTGTACACACACTGTTCAATGCTGAAACGGTCACGGTTAATGGATCGGAACACACGGCCGCCCGGTTCATTTTCCCGGGCGCGTCTTGCCACAATCCGTTCAAGTGCGCGAAGAAGATTATCCAGTGTCAGACCTGTCAGCTCAACCGGCTGGGGCGGCAATGGATACTCTTCCGGAAGCTTTGAAAAGGCATTCATGGCAGCCTTTTCAAATTCTTTCATCCGGCCTGCGCTTTCCTTGTACAGTTTGTACTCTTCAAGACGGCGGATAAGAGCCTGTTCCGGCGTTTCCGCATCCGGATCCTCCGGTACAGGCGGTCTGGGCAGAAGCGAGCGTGATTTGATTTCCAGCAGCATGGCTGCCATCTGAAGGAACTCACTGGCTGTGTCCATGTCCAGTTCGTCGATACCCTGCATGGATGCAAGATACTGTTCTGTAATTTCGGATACGAAGATATCCTTGATATCAACTTTTGCCTGATTGATCAGATGCAGCAGCAGATCCAGCGGGCCTTCAAACTGGGTCAGTGATACAACATATGCCATTTCTACCCCCAGATGGCCTTTGCAGGCAGCAGAACAAAGTCCTGCACAGGATAGACTGCCATGCTGATTATCCGTCCCAGTACACCGGATGCTGACAGAACGAGCACAGCTGCCATAGCGATACGGAATGCATTATGTGACAGCTGAAACCTTCCACGGAAGATCAGATCGTTAAAGACATGATATCCGTCAAGTGGCGGCATCGGCAGAAGATTGAAAACTGCCAGATTCAGATTGACAAGCGCCGTATAGGCAGAAAGGCGAACGACCGGCACCAGCCAGCTGACTGCAATGATGTCGCTGAAATTCTCCATTGCGGAGCCTGAAATAACAGACCAGATGACATTATAGCGGTAGCTGACAAGCGTCGTAAGACCGTACCTGCTGATAACCGCGGGGTTCCACATAAAGGAACTGCAGACCAGTGTCAGCAGCGTAAAGAGCAGAAACAGAATCATATTCATGCAGATGCCTGCAATGGATACCAGAAAATCCGCACGAACCCGGTTGCCGCGAAAGCGATACGGATTGACAGGAACAGGTTTCGCATAGCCAAAGCCGCAGAAAAACATGAGGATCGTCCCAAACGGATCCAGATGCGCCAGTGGGTTTACTGTCATCCGTCCTGCCTGCTTCGCGGTGTCATCTCCACACCTGTGTGCGACATATGCATGTGCGAATTCATGAAAGCACAGTCCGATCAGTACCGCAGCGATCCGGTAAATTGCCTGATCAAAGAAGGAAAGCGGCTCACGAAACAGTGTC
The DNA here is from genome assembly GCA_017469025.1 of Clostridia bacterium. Classification (GTDB taxonomy): domain Bacteria; phylum Bacillota; class Clostridia; order Christensenellales; family Aristaeellaceae; genus Ventricola. The sequence goes on along the minus strand of JAFUHD010000369.1, from coordinate 7,251 downwards.
ATCAGATAATTCAGCACGCTGTTCTTCCTTTCCAAAGATGTTTTTAGTGACGACATTTTACCGCTCTGCTATGATAAAGTCAAGCATATACACTGCGCATGTCAGGGCCTGCACTGCACCTTTTTACCGGCACTCCTTCAGCCAGATCGGATTTGTCCATGCCCGTTTCCCGTTCCGGATCACAACCGCACGGACATATGCAGCATAATGCGGAAGTGGCATTCTGGCCGTCTTCAGTCCTTCCCCTTCACCGGCATAAGTTACATGCTTGGGCATTCCGTTGCAGGAAAAAGCGATAGAGTCTGCTGCATCACAGACAAGAACTGCCTCTCCATCCTCTACATAAAAATCCCGGATCTCAGGACCACAGGATGCATAAAACCGGCCTTCTGCAAGCGCATCAAGAATGGCCTTTGCCTTGTTCGCCGCATTGACGCGGACAAAACCATGTCCCACATGCTCAATGCAGTGACAGTCATCCACAGCCACGCCATACATTCTGTTCCCCGAATCAATGGCATATTCCCATTCAACACCGTTATCCGTATCCATTTCATTTTCAATCGCGCAGCCGGTATTGAACAGTTCCATGGCAAAATTGCCCTTAAGTCCCGCATACTCATGTACCGGTGTATGACTCCATTCCGGATGACAGTAGATCGTCAGGCAGCCCCTGCGGTGCATTTCATCCAGCATCGGCTGATACGCCTCCGGTGTGCGGATATCAAAGGACGGAAAGTTCTCATCCTGTCTGAAATCACCACCGTCTGCCGGGCCGAGACAGACCGTATGAAAATCGTGCCGCCCGTTACCGCGCGTGCCTTCAAAACAGACATCAATCTCCATACCTGGCAGAACCGTCAGATGACTGCCAAACTGTTCCCTGTTGTATTTCCGGTGGTCAGTCAGTGCCACAAAATCATACCCCTTCGCCTCAAAAGCAGCCAGAAGCTCCTCCGGTGTACATGCACCGTCTGAGCGTGTTGTATGTGTATGCAGAGCTCCCTTGAGAAGTCTGCCGCCGTCTGTAAATGCACCCTGACGAATCAACATATCCATACCTCCGTTTATCCCATGAGAATGCCGCTCTCCTGTACCGCAAGACAAGCCTCACGTATCCTGTCCGGCGGAAGAACCAGTGCAAAGCGCACATATCCTTCACCCAGCGGGCCGAAACTGGCGCCCGGCGTACAGATCACGCCTGCACGGTCCATCAGTTCAAGGCAGAAGTCCATGCTGGATGTATAGGCTGCCGGCAGCTTTGCCCATACAAACATGCTTCCCTTGTTTTTGGGTATCGGCCAGCCAATAGCACTCATGCCCTCACACAGCGCATCCCGCCTGGCCTGATATTCATCACATTGCGCCCTTACTTTTGTACGCTCTGTCCGCATGGCGGCGATTGCTGCCTGCTGAATGGGCAGGAACATGCCGAAATCAATCTGGCTGCGCAGCTTTCTGAATGCGGCAATCAGCTCCGGATTACCAATCAGGAATGAAACGCGCGCGCCAGTCAGATTAAAGGACTTGGACAGGCTGAAAAACTCTGCTCCGACCTCTGCAGCGCCTTCATACTGCAGGAAGCTGCCGCCTTCTATGCCGTCATAGATAATATCCGAATAAGCATTGTCATGAATCAGAATGATCTTGTGACGCTTTGCAAAAGCAATCAGTGACTGATACAGTTCAGGCGTGCCTATGCTCCCCATGGGATTGGACGGCAGGGAAACAATCATGTATTTTGCGCGCTCTGCAACATCCTCCGGTATATCCTCAAGTTTCGGCAGAAATCCGTTATCCTCCGCCATCGGATAATAATAAGGATCGGCACCGGCCATCCTGGCGCCTGCAATAAAGACGGGATAACATGGAGACGGCAGGAGAACCGTATCCCCTTCATCACATAAAACCAGTCCGATATGTCCGATTCCCTCCTGGGAACCATAACAGGAACATATCATATCCCTGGTAATGGATACACCGAAACGGGCCCTGTAATAGGCAATCACTTCGTCAAGAAGCGTATCCGAATCACGGAGTGCATATTTCCAGTTCTCCGGTTTCATGGCAGCCTCTGCCATGGCCTGCCGGATGGCGATATCCGTTTCAAAATCCGGGGTTCCAATCGACAGATCAAAAAAAGATCTGCCCTGATGTTCAAGCTCAACACGGCGCTGATTCAGGGAGGAGAACACCTCATCCCCAAAGCGGTCCATTCTTTTTGAAAACTGCATGGCATATCCTCGGTACGTTCAAAAAACCGGGGTCAGGCATTGCCTGACCCGGTCAGTATTACATGGCTTTAGTGAGCTGCTGTCCCTGTTTGGTATCTTTAAGAACATAGCCCATGGACTGAATGAGATCACGGAGTCTGTCTGACTCTGCCCAGTTCTTCTCAGCCCTTGCTTTTGCACGGGCCTCCAGCAGCGCGTTTACATCATCGTCTGCCTTTTCCTCTTTCCGGCTGAGCAGTCCCATGACACCGGTCAGTTCCTTTAGTGTCGCGAGTACCTCCTCAATCACTGCCTTCGGCGTCTTTTCATCCAGCAGTGTGTTCGCCTTACGGACCATTTCAAAGATGGATCCAAGTGCATCTGCTGTATTGAGATCATCATCCATAGCTGCGTCAAATCCGGCACGTCCAGCCTTTGCTGCCTCAAGCACTTCGGCGTCTGCCGGCCGCATTTCGCCGTCTACGGCATTTCCAAGCAGGAATTCGTAATTGTCACGGGCAGTATACAGACGGTCCAGAGAAGCCTTTGCCTGTTCGATCATCTCACGGGAGAAGTTGATCGGGCTGCGGTAATGCGCGCTCAGCATGAACATGCGGACAGCCTCAAGATCAAAATCCTTGGCAATGTCACGCACGGTGAAGAAGTTGCCGGCCGACTTGCTCATTTTCTCATTGTCCACATTAATGAATCCATTGTGCATCCAGTAATGAACAAACGGATGACCGGTTGCACCCTCACTCTGTGCAATCTCATTCTCGTGATGCGGGAATACAAGATCCTTGCCGCCGCAGTGAATGTCAAATGTCTCGCCAAGATATTTCATGCTCATGGCAGAGCACTCAATATGCCAGCCAGGACGGCCCATACCCCACGGTGACTCCCAGGCGGGCTCGCCTGGTTTCTGTGCCTTCCAGACGGCGAAATCCATCGGATGACGCTTGTTGGGATCCACATCAACACGGGCGCCGCTTTCGAGATCCTCAAGATTCTGGCCGCTCAGCTTGCCGTATCCGGCAAATGCCTGTGTATTGTAGTACACATCACCATTCGGGCATGCATAGGCAAGTCCGTTCTGTACAAGCTTTTCAATGAGCTCAATGATTTCACGGATATGCTCCGTTGCCCTCGGATTGACGGTAGCACGCTCAATACCAAGCGCATCCGCATCTTTGTAATACTCGGCGATGAAGCGCTCACCCAGTTCCTTGACGGTGATCCCCTCTTCATTTGCCTTCTTGATCATCTTGTCATCAATGTCTGTAAAGTTCTGGACATACTTGACCTTCATGCCCTTGTATTCAAAATACCGGCGAAGCGTATCAAATACAATGAACGGGCGCGCATTTCCGATGTGAAAATAGTTGTAAACCGTAGGGCCGCAGCAGTATATGCTCACCTGGCCCGGAACGATTGGAACAAATTCTTCTTTCCTGCGGGACTGCGTGTTATAAATCTGCATAGCTATTCCTCCGCTTTTTCATGGTTGAGCTCATCCAGCTGGCTGCGAAGTGCCGCCACCTGTGCTTCAAGTGTTTCGATATGTGCTTTTACCGGATCAGGCAGATGAATGTGATCAAGGTCAATCCCCTGCCTGACCGTTTCCTTCTTGACAATCCGGCCGGGATTCCCGACCACCGTACAGTTCGCAGGCACCTCCTTGAGTACAATCGCGCCCGCACCGATCTTGCTGTTATCACCGACGGTGAACGGTCCGAGCACTTTGGCACCTGCACCTACCGTAACGTTATTGCCTATCGTCGGATGGCGTTTGCCGACGTCCTTGCCTGTACCGCCTAGGGTTACCCCCTGATACAGTGTGACATTGTCCCCTATTATGGTTGTTTCACCGATCACAACCCCATTGCCATGGTCAATGAAAAACCCGTTTCCGATCGTTGCTCCCGGATGGATCTCAATCCCCGTGACATGCCGGCCCCGCTGTGATATCCATCGTGCCAGTGTTGTATGTCCTTTCAGGTATAATTTATGCGCAACACGATAGTACATCATTACCCGCACTGACGGATAACAAAGCAGTATCTCCGCGCGTGTTTTTGCAGCCGGATCCCGCTCCAGTACGGCATCTATATCCCGCTTCAGCTGATCGAACACGTACGTTAACCCTCCCAAAAAATAAAAGCCCTCTCCTCAGAGACGACTTTGCGCGATTCCACTCTGTTTGGATGCCGGAAGGCACCCCACCTCATCCGCCTTAACACGACGCCATGCCGGCTACTCCGCTTTCGCTTTTGGCCGGAAGCTCCCGGACGCACTTCTCCACTTTCCTGCAGGGCAGGCTTTCAGCCACTGGTCTGCCCTCTCTGCTGCATTCCAAGTGAATACTTTTCCGTTCACAGCTCAACGCACATGATTATAGGCAGAAAGCCTGTTGTTGTCAATTCTATTTCCAGTATAATTTATGCACGGATTCAAGGGGAACACGGCAAAGAGACAATCCCATTCCCCGTACCGGAACTGCTCAGGGTTTTTGGCGCACAGCGCAAAAAAAGAAAGAAGCACAAAGCTTCTTTCTTTTAAGCAGGCACTTGGGAATATCAGATGCCGAGCAGATCGCTGTACGCCTTGAGGGCGCCATCCGTATTGTGTGCAAGAACACGCTTGGCCAGAATCTTTCCGAGCTGAACACCTTCCTGATCAAAACTGTTGAGGTTCCAGAGGAAGCCCTGGAACATAACCTTATTCTCAAAGTGAGCCAGAAGCGCGCCAAGGGATTCCGGATTAACCTGCTGTCCGATGATGATGCTGGAAGGACGGTTTCCGGCAAAAGACTTGTTCGGATTTTCATCCGCTTTTCCGCAGGCAAATGCCATGATCTGGGCAGCAACGTTGGCACAGAGCTTCTGCTGACTGGTGGAACCCTGAATGTCCGCATCCATACCCGCCTGATTCTCGCGGAATCCCATAAACTGAAGCGGAATGATATCCGTTCCCTGATGAAGGAGCTGGTAGAAGGAATGCTGACCATTCGTACCAGGCTCACCGAAAATGACCGGGCCGGTGACATAATCAACCTTATCTCCAAAGCGGTTGACGGATTTGCCGTTGCTTTCCATATCAAGCTGCTGGAGATGTGCCGGGAAACGGCTGAGCGCCTGTGAATACGGAAGTACAGCTGTTGTCGGATAGCCCAGAATATTGCGCTCATAGACACCGATCAGGGCATCCAGCATGTCAGGATTCTCCAGAGGATCAGCTTTCGCTGCAAGCTTGTCCTCCTCGGCAGCACCGTTCAGGAAGCGCTCAAAAACTTCTGGTCCGAAGGCAAGAGACAGAATCGCACCGCCCACACAGGAGGAAGAAGAATATCTGCCGCCGATGTAGTCATCCATAAAGAAGGCAGCCAGATAATCACTGCTGCTGGCCAGAGGAGACGTTTCACTGGTTACAGCGATCATGTGCTTTGCAGGATTAAGTCCTGCTTCTGCAAGCTTGTTCTTGACAAATGTCTCATTGGTCAGTGTTTCAAGCGTTGTACCGGATTTGGAAACAAGCACAAACAGGGACTTCGAAACATCAATGCTCTTCAGTACGCTGGCAGCATCATCCGGATCCACATTGCTGATAAAGCGGGCCTGCATTTTAAGCATATCATTCTGCTTTGCCCAGTTCTCAAGAGCAAGATAGATTGCGCGCGGGCCAAGATCGCTTCCGCCGATACCGATCTGAACAACCGTCGTAAATGCTTCGCCGGCTTCATTGGTAATCTCGCCCTTGTGAACGCGGTTGGCAAAATCAGCAGCCGCCTTGCGCTGTGCCTCATAGAACTCACGCTTATTGACACCGTCCGCAATAACGTCTTTGCCCAGCTGACCGCGGCAAAGCTGATGCAGCACGAGACGCTTTTCACCGGTATTGATCACGGCACCATTATACAGCTCCTCAAACTTTTCAGTAAGCTGCATTTCCTTCGCAAGCTCGGCAAGTGCGGCAAGGACTTCATCATCCACTGCTTTGGCAGCATAATTAAATGAAAGTCCGGCAGCCATGGGCACGCTGTACTTTTCAACGCGCTGTGCACCTTCTTCGCCTGCCATTTTCTCAGCGACGGAAACCTTCTTTATGCCGGCCAGCTTTTTGAATGCAGCTGTCTGGTCAAGATTATTCCATGAAACCATACTGATCTTTCCTTTCCGGTTTATCCTTCATATTGCTATTTCCACTTCGGAAACCAAAGCGATTATACATCAAATCAGTGAATTCAAAAAGAGATTCCACCATATTTCTTGCGTACTTTTCAGTTTCTGCCATCTGCTCCGGGCATAACGTATCCTTTGTCATCACGCGGGAAATCCTGGCAGTCTCTTACGTGCATGAGTACCGGTCAGATTATGCAGTTCTGCGGATATTCGCAATGTTTAATGTGCCCGGCTGTTTGACCAGCCTTTTGAAAGTTTTAAAAAAGTATACCTGTTTCAGAAAACGTGTGCTATAATAGGTCATCTTTTAATAGGGAGGCTGATTCAAATGTCCAGCACAAGAAAGAGCGCACGTGAAGAGAAAAAGACCATGATGGTCCGTATCGTTGCAATCGTGATTGCCGCCGCACTGCTGCTCTCCACTTTCCTGGTCTTCTTTGCAGGCCTGCGCTAATCCTTTTCTCAATTCTGCTCTCCACTGAACCGGATTTCCCGGTATTTGTGATCTTGGATCGTCAGCCTGCAATCCAATATAGATATTGAGAATACAGCCGCTTTTTGCGGCTTTTTTTATTGTCTGCATTCTTTCGGCATCAGACGTTGTTTGACGCCTGAAGCTTTGAGTCAGAACAGATCATAGTAAATAAAAAAAAGAGCCCTGCAAATGCAAGGCTCTGTTGGAATCCGGCAGCGTCCTACTCTCCCGGGCCGTCTCCAGTCAAGTACCATCGGCGCTGAAAGGCTTAACTTCTGTGTTCGGTATGGGAACAGGTGGATCCCTTTCGCTATTGCCACCGGAATTTTTTCGGGTTTGTACCCTGAAAACCGCACATCCAGTCTGGTTTCACATCTCGTCTCTT
>JAFUHD010000368.1 GCA_017469025.1 Clostridia bacterium | reverse complement strand
TTACATTTTCCTGATTGGCATCAAAGATATATTGCCATAACTCGTTACTGCCGCTATAATCAACTTGGAGCAGCCAGACAAAACCGGTGGTTTGTGGAGGGATTATTTGATGGACGACAAAACCAACAGCACGCAGCCGGAGGCCGGTAGTGAGATTGCCATTGTGGACGAGCGCACGATCCGCGACAAGATCTACATCATCCGCGGAGTAAAAGTCATGCTGGACTTTGAACTGGCAGAGATTTACGGATATGAAACTAAAAATTTCAATCGTCAGGTGAGGAATAATGCCGCCAAGTTTGAAGGTGACGATTTCATGTTCCGCTTGACGCGAGACGAGCTGAAAGAATTATCGAGGTGCAAAAATTTCACCACGATCCAAACGAAGGGCGTCAAAGGTGGCAGTCCGTATCTTCCTTACGCTTTTACTGAGCAGGGAGTATACATGCTTATGACAGTTCTTCGTGGCGATTTAGCAATACAGCAGAGCCGCGCTCTCATTCGAGCCTTTCATGCCATGAAGAATTACATCGTGGAAAACCAGGGGCTGCTCACCCAGCATGATTATCTGCGCCTCTCCATGCAGGTGTCGGACACGCAGCAGACCGTTCACGCGATCCAGGCGCAGCTGGTGGAGCACGAGGACCGGCTGAACACGGTCTTCACCCAGATGAGCGACACCGTCCGCAAGTCGGAAATCTCGCCCTTCATGCTGGATCTGGCGAAGAAAGCGGACGAGGATCACCCGAAGGAATTCCTGATTCTGAACGGACAGCCAGCCAAGGCAGATGAGACTTACATCAGCATCTACAGCCAGGCAAAGCACGGCATCTTCATCATCGACAACTATGTGAGCATCAAGACACTGCGGCTGCTCCACGGCGTACAGAATGGTGTGACAGTCACCGTCTTCAGCGACAACCTCGGCAATCAGCTTCACGCCCATGATTACGCTGATTTCCAGACGGAGTTCCCGTCCATCCCGGTCAGCTTCCGGCAGACCTGCCGGACAACGCATGACCGCTTCATCGTTCTGGATTACGGCACCGGCGATGAGAAGGTGTTCCACTGTGGAGCATCCTCCAAAGATGCTGGCATCAGACTGACGACCGTAATCAGCGAGCTGACAGACAAGCAGCTGCTGAACGGATTCAGAGGGCTGATCAAGAAGCTGATGGCGAATCCTGCGCTCACACTGCGCTGATCAACCGGAGCTTTCCCCCGCTATTCAGGGGATTGTGAACGCGCACGTTCACAATGACTGTAATCCCATATCGCCCAGCGGCTCACACCCGTTGGGCTTTTCCATTTCCACACAGACGACCGGCAGAAGAGCTGGCCGTTTTCTTGTGCCCAACATCACGACAAGGAGAGTAAGTCAATGACTACGCAATTGGACAAACTGCTCGCAGCCCAGGAAAAGGCAACACAGAAAAAGCACGAAGCCGAGCAGCAGGAGAAGCGGATCAGAAAGCAGATTTCCGACTTGAAGGACAAGGAGCGCACCCATCGTCTCTGCACCCGTGGTGGCTATCTGGAAAAGCTCCTTCTGGAACCGGAGGCGCTCACGGATGATGAGGTATTCGAGCTTCTGGGGTATGCGTTCAACACACCCTATGTCAAGGATCGCCTGAAAGCGATTCTGGAAGCAAAGCGTCGTGATCCTGAAGCCGGAAAGCCGAGCATTCTGGGCAGCGAAACACAGACGGGGGTCACATGAGAACCACCGGACATTTATGTTCGGTGCGCAACTATACGCACGGTGCCCGTGCGAGTTGCGCTCTCCGAGGGCCCCTGCGGGGAGCTCGATGGCCTGCGGCCATCATCAGGGGCAAGCCCCTGCGCCGATTCCATCGGCTACCCTTTACAGCGCACAGCGCTGAGAAAACGAGGTGATAGAGATACCATGTCCGCACTTTGATATTGAGATCGTTTCCAGAGGCAAGGGACGATCCGTGATCGCGGCAGCAGCCTATCAATCCGGTGAAACGCTCTTCAGCCAGTATACCGGCACTTGGGAATCCGGCGATCATGAAGAGCGCATTGTTCACAAGGAAATCCTGCTGCCGCCCAACGCTCCACGGGAATATGCCGACCGGCAGACATTATGGAATGCCGTGGACGCTGCCGAAGACAGCCCGAACGCACAGACCGCAAGGCGTTTCATTATTGCCCTGCCAAATGAGCTCACTCTGGATCAGAACATTGCACTGATCCGGCAGTATTGCCAAACCACTTTCGTGGACATGGGCATGATCGCCGACATCGCTGTCCATTTCGACCACAAGGATCCACCAAACCCGCATGCTCACATTCTGCTGACTATGCGGGCTATGGACGAGCATGGCAAGTGGCTGGCGAAATCGAAGAGCATTTATGCTGTGGATGAAAAAGGCGACAGGATCATCGGCAAAAACGGGAAGCCAAAGCGAATCAAGGTTGACACCGTAGACTGGAACAACCACGATAACTGCGAACGCTGGCGGCATGAATGGGAAGTGCAACAGAATATGGCTCTTGAAGCAGCAGGCAGGCCTGAGCGGATCGACATGCGATCCTACGAGCGGCAGGGTATCGAGATTGTGCCACAAACGCATCTCGGCCCTGCCGCTTCTGCTTTGGAGAAAAAGGGCATACGCACCAGGCTTGGCGATCACAACAAGGCCATCCGGATGATCAATTCCCTGTTCAGCCTCATCAAGCGCAAGCTAAAGGATCTCAGCAGCTGGCTGAAAGGCACAGCTGAGATTATCGCCGATCATGAGAAGCTCGAAAGCCCATATGACTATCCCATCACCGACGTGCTGATGGCCTATGTGGATCTCCGCACGAAGGAACGCGAAGGATGGTATCACGGGGCACAGACAAAAGGCCACATTCGTGATCTGTCCGAAACGATTATCGCCATTGATTTCCTCCACGATCATGGCATTAAAACCATTCATGACTTCAGCGATTTCCTGACCGGCGCAAGCGAAAGACTGGATGATATGAAGTCTGCCGTCAAGGCAATGGAAAAGCGCATCCGGGATATCGATGACATCATTGATGCCGTACGATCAATTCGTGATCTGGGGCCGGTGCTGGACAAGTACAACAGCATGCACTTCAAGTCAGCCAGAGAGAAATACCTTCGAGAGCATAGTGATGAAATCGACCGGGTGAAGAAGGCAGAATGGCTGCTGAAAAAGCTGAAGGTGCAGCTGCCGATAGACGCAAAAGGCCTGCGCCGGGAGTCCAGGCAGCTGCGAGCTGAGGTTGAATCTCTTCTTCCGCATCTGGAAAGAATGAAGGCAGAGATGAACAATCTGTACAAGATCCGCTCCCACATCCGAAAGGTGATTCCCGATGCGCTGGAAGCCAGGTACGCCGACGGTCGAAGGACATTCGAGGATTCCGATGAAGAACGGGTAAACCGGGCAGAGTTGGACGATTTGCTTCAACAGTCATCAGACGCTGTACTCTCAAGCGCACCTTTGGATGGCAATCCAGCATCCAGGACAGAAACCGTCCGTGAGTCCACAAAGAAAAGAGCTGTTCCGTCCCATGATGAAGCAAGATAAAGAAATCATCCACAGCGTCAGAAAGCTGGTTGCCAAAGAATGCGCCAACTGGCAGGACGGCTTCTGTGTGCCGGATGACTGCCCTTGCCGGGTGATCAATCCGAGATACAGCACCGTCCATGATGGCTGCATCGACTGTGACTGGTTCGTAAAGGCTGTGCTTCCCCGGGAACCGGATCTTCATACGGCATACTGGCATGAAATCTTCCGGGAAGAATGCGATGCCGGTGAGGGGTGGAAAAACTGCGCTCGGTGCCATAAGCCTTTCATCCCTGCCAGCAATCGGCAGAAGTACTGCACGGAGTGCGGGCAAGCTGCCAAGCGCACCCGCGACCGGCTGAAACAGCAGAGCTACCGACTCAGGAAGAAGGCAGGTAAAAGCGTTACCGTTTAGAGCTTTCAAAACCCATTTATTTCAGGGCTTTCCGAACCTTAATTGTGGGTAGGATGAACATCAGGTCATCCTGCCCAAATTCCACTTCACACGCAAAGGAGAAGAACTCCATGTTACTCAATGGTTTACAGCCATCATTGCGTTACGCTTTAAGAAACCAAGAACCCATTCATCCCATCAATACCGGAGGCACCCATGAAAAAGAAAGAACCAGAGATTATTGTAGTAACTGAGATTCACCTTGTAGATGGGGGTTTCTCCATCTGTACAGCAGATCACAAATGCCTTGAAACGATCATTTACTTGTGCGGCTTCATCTACAATATGAATCGCCGCCTCTGAAGGGATGCTTCCCTCTGGCGGTAGGCGGTATCCGGCATGCTGGTAACACCATTCGCTTTTCCGCTCCGGGGTAATGCCTGCAATCATCCGGGCAAACTCAGGCCAAGCTGCTATAGGCCAGTCTGCCATGCTGCCGTACTTGTCGCCCATCAGGCGATCTGCCGTTGAAAATGTATCCGCAGTCTCAGGAGCATTGTGGAAGCCTGCTTCCTCCATGTCGTATAACTCACCATTGCGCAGGAATCGTACAATGTATTCCGGAGTGCCGGACACACGATTGACAAACCAGAATTCCCACACAGCGGGACGCTGATCAAATTCGGTATCCCATTCATCATAGAAATACGGGAGGATCAACCACTCATTGTTGCTGACGCCGGGAAGATCGACACCGCAGGCATCTTTCAGCAAATCTGCAGCATGCTGCGCTGCCTCCTGTTCTGTCATGTCGGTTTCATCTGGCAGCCGGTATGCATGCTCTCCCGGAAGGCCGATCTCTGCAGATATCGTCTCATACCAATACTTCTGTTCGATGCTCCAAGCATCAAAGTTGCTGCCGAAAGCCTCCCGGCAGATTTCATACAGGACTTCATCTTCCCAATAACCCTGCCCGCTTCTGAATGCCTGGATGATGGTTGTGTTTTCATCCAGAGTGAAACCATTTTCTCCCAGCGTCTGAATTAACTGTGCCAGTTGTTCATGGCTGTAATACTCCTGACGAACTTCTCCCTCATCATTTTCTTTCGCCATCGGCACCGCAACTTGCTCCACGACTTCCTTCGGGGAGAGAAGCGCCACTGCCAGCGCGGTCACCGCGACCAGCATCAACACAATGGCCAGCACCAGGCCGACCGACAGCCGTTTCTTCACAATCGGTTCACCTGTCCTTTCCTGATTCATGATCTGCTGCGCCAGGAAAGGGTTGGTGCGCAGATGTCCGGCATGGTGATCTATCGTCTGATGGATCTGAGCTCTGATCTGCTCATCCTTCATAGCTCCCGCCCCCTTTCCAGCAGTGTGCGCAGCTTGTCTCTTGCGTGCTTCAATCGTTTGGATACGGTCGAGGGGCTGGTGTTCAGTGCTTGAGCCACCTCTTCCTGATTCATGTCCTGATAGTAATAGAGCAGCAGCGCGTCCCGGCACTTCCAGGGCAGTTTCATGATGGCCTGCGCCAGCTCTTCTCTGTCATCGTCCCGGGACGGCTCCTCCTGAGCGGGCAGCTGCAGCTCCTCCGGCGTGATCCGCCGATCCGTGTGGCGGAACCAAGCGGTGCGGGTCATGTCCCGGCAGGTGTTCATGGCGATCCGCATCAGCCAGGATTTCTCGCTGCACTCGCCCCGGAACTGTGGCAGCGCCCGCCAGGCCTTCACGAAAGTCTCCTGCACGGCATCCTCCGCCGCAGCGTCATCGCGGAGCATCATGGCGCACATATGAAGCAGCGGTCGCTGATACTCCGATACCAGGCGGCTGAATTGTTCCTCTGCGTTGCAGGACGGGCCTTGTTCTGCAATCATCGGCTGCTCACCTCCTTCACTCATACAGACGAGACTGCGGGGGAAAACTTGAATGTTGTCAGAGAAAATCATACAGACTTTTCTTGTGTCGGTAAAGATGCGGGCAAAAAAGAAGACTCCTGAAGGGCCGATCTGTCCAACAGGAATCTTCTATAATCGGTTACCCGTTTCCATCTAATGTCGTATCATACTCGAGATACTCGATTGTACCGTCCAGTACATTCACAATCACGGTGTATATGGAAGCAACAAAAGAAACGAGGAAAGGTGACCGACATGAAAAAACTGTACACTATGCTTCTTACAATTCTTCTGTGTGTTGTGATGCTATTCTCAGCATCTGCCATTGCGGAAAACCAGGACAGAACTCAGATCACAGACGCACTTTTGCAGGCGGGTATTTCAGAACCTGTGCAGCTCACGCAGTGGGGTGACACAGCAGCCTGCTTTGCGGAAACAGACGGGACGAAGCGGCTGATTCTCCTGGAAAAACGGGAGGGCGAATGGCAGATCGTGATCGACAACCCGACAGCGCTGATCCGGAATGCAGACTGGCCTGAGCTTGTGCTTGATTCCGACAATGCTGTTTTCTGGACGTACACGCTGTCAGATACGGAGATTGTGCGTTATCACAGCTCCCGGGATGCGAACGGAACATGGGGTCCGGTTGATCAATACTATGCGGACAACGGCTATGGTGAATACACCCACGCTTGGAGCACTCTCTGGGATGAAGCCCACGGCGGTGAGATTATCCGCAGCTTTTACATTTCGGACAAGAACGACAATACGGAACTGATCCGGATGGATCCTCTGCCCGCTACGTGGGTAGGAGATCATATTATGTTGGCGGACTTTGATCTTCGGGGCTTTCCGACGCTAATTGACCCGCAATTAGGTGCATGGTTTGAAACAGACCGTTTCTTTGTGGCGGCTTGTGCAAGCCTGATGCCGGATTTCTCCTATATTAAATGTATTCTCAAGGATGGTGCCATGCACTTTCTCGTACGAAACTTAAATACTCGCGAAAAGTTTTATGTGATTGTGGAGTACGCCAGCCAGCGTAAAGTAAATCTGATTATGAGCTCACCCCTTCCGGAAAACACTTATCTGGGGGTAGAAAACTTTACCGACAGCCTATGGATTGACGGGCGATGCGTGACCGTTCAACTACTCTACTCCGGCAAAGCAGTACTTGAATACATCTATGACGACAGCGCGTATTCGGAAGAAACGGGAGGTTTTCTGTTCTTCGGGGACCGAACCGTGTGGGATGGATCAGAGGTTCCGGCTCAGTTAATTCTCTTTGGCGATCATCCGTGGGATGACATTACTGAGATCGACTGGAATTCGCTGCCGCACACCCTGGCCGAGGCTTCAGCGCAAATGGATTCTGGCAATTACGCGATGGTGGTGAATCCGAAACCCACCGATCGTCTGCACCTGCGGGAACGGGCGGACAAGGGAAGCCGCTCCCAAGGCAAGTATTACACCGGGACAGCAGTTGGCGTCATGGCTCAGGACGGTGACTGGACGCTGGTGGTGTTCGGCGATTGGAACAGTTGGGTGCGGGGGTACATGATGAAGCGATACCTGACCTTCGGGCAGGCCGGAGACGCGCTGTATCTGGATGTATCGCACATGCCGCAGCTGTCCCCGGCAGGCGAAAAGCTGAAAGTCTACAGGGAACCGCAGATCGGCGAATACGAATGGCACATGAACGAGGACTGGAACACCATGCGGGTGATCGGGATCATCGGTGACGAGTGGTACCACGTCTGGTTCCCGGCCACCGGGGAGTATGGCTTTGTGCGTCAGAGTGATCTTTGGGCCGGCAACGGCTGACAGGAGGGATCAGGAGGCTGACAAGGAATACTCAAGTTGGAAATAGGCAAGTAATATTCGCACTTCTGCTCTATAACGTTCGCGCTGTCCACGGGGGCAGCGCTTTTCTATACCATAAATAACCTCTTGACAACTACTCAGCCATGATACACCTGTTCCCCGCTGCATACCGGCATATCAAAACCAATGCACCTATACGGCAGCCGATTATCACCTGATACTTGTATTTTGATGCAGAATAATGCTATCATCCGTTTGTCGTTAGATACAGGACACTTCTAAGACCTTCTTTATAGTTACTGCTTCCTTCAGGCACAGGGGGAAAGCAGTTTTTTGTTGCCTCGACGGATAAAGAAATGTTGTTATTTTCACGCTCCCTTTTCCAATTGTCACCTGAATATTGTCTTTCCAATAATAAAATGATAACCTTAGTCCATCATTAGATGTGGCACTCTAATGACCTCCTTTTACTCCCTGCTCCCCTTTACGGGGAGCTTTTTTATATCCGGGTAAAAAGCATTCCCAAGATTATCCCCATAGCCTGATAATTATCTTTCCCTGGGAACAGACAGAATGAAGACTGACATAATTAATACCGTTATCTGCATCACCTTGTTATCAGCATTCTTTACATCCTGCGCTTCTGTTTAAATGAGTTCACCTGAGATTAAGCACCAAGTGTCAAATTATAGTCTTCTCTCTTCACTCGCGAAAAACAAAGCAGCAAACGAACTGTCATGATACATACCGCCAGTCCAAAAGGAGATGGCCCAGCATTTCATGCTGGTTTGTCAAATCATGACAACTGCAATTGATACGGTGCCGAAAGCACGACAATGTCATTAAAGGAGCATTGAAGATGATCCCTGAACCGCTGGTCAGTGTAATTGTTCCTGTTTTTGGCGTTGAAAGCTATCTCAGAGAAGCCCTTGACAGTGTGGTAAAGCAAACCTACCGAAATCTGGAAATTATACTTGTTGACGACGGTTCTTCAGATGATTCTTCTGCGATCTGCGATGAATATGCGCACGATCCGAGAGTCGTTATTTTCCACCAGAAAAATGGTGGATTAAGTGCAGCCAGAAATACAGGTCTGGATTTCATGATCGGCGCATACGTAGCTTTTCTTGATCCGGATGACACATACCATTCTGGTTTTATCCACAGCCTTCTCGAGGCTGCAGTAAAGCAGGCATTCACGGGCTTCTGCTCAACGGCATCATCTCCGTAATGATTTCCATCGCTGTATTTGTCATTGCTGCACTCCTTGACCGCTGTTTCAGAACTGAACTGTTAATGTGCAAAAATCCCGTGATGCACTGTGGACCTAAAAATCATCCACTGTCCTTGAATTGTCTACAAAGAAGTCTCGGTAACGAAGCGTTTTAGGATTTTGAAATGTCAAATTCAGGAGAATCTCAACTTTCTCCAATTTATCTGATGGAGATTCATGGCTAAAGAAAACGGATTTAGATAGTGTTGTAGTTCCTCCTGTAAAAAAGCCAGAATGAAGGTTCAAGAAGTCTTTAAGTCTCGCATGTACCTCATTTACGCGCTTCAAAAATAGTCTTTGTTAGATAGCCCTTTACGTGACTTAGAACTGTAGGGAGATTATGGCATATTTAGGTCCACAGTGCACCACGGGATTTTATGTGCAAAAGGAAAATATCCGGGCTGCTCAGCAGTATAAGCAGCTGACAGGACAGGCTGCAGCCAGTCAAAAAGGACGGCTGCTCCAGCGCATGGAAACGGTTTGTGAATGCCCGATGCAGGTTTTAAGTCAGCTTTACACACCGTTTCACACTTTCCCGGACATGATCCCGTCGATGAATAAATCCCCATATGCGAAGAGCCGGAATGAATCTTCATTCCGGCTCTTTGTTTAGTTGGACTTCTGCGGCAGATTATCTGGCGGCATAGGTGCCGAGGACATGCAGGCTGTGCTTGGGTGTTCGTTTCTGTGTTGTGCGGTCTACAGCGATCAGGCCGAAGGTCATTGAAAAACCTTTCTGCCACTCGAAGTTGTCCATCAGGCTCCAGTGGCAGTAGCCTTTGACAGGAATTCCGTCGCTTATGCAGTTTTCAATACCGGCAAGTGCGCGGCGGATGAATTCCACACGGCGGGTATCATCAGCTGTTGCGATACCATTTTCGGTAACGATCAGATCACCGGTGAAATCCTCATGGACACGGCGGATCACATGTTCGAGTGCCTCCGGATAAAACTCATAGTCCATCTGGGTCAGTTCGGCTCCCGGCGGACATGGAAGCTGTCCCTCCGGCCCATACTGGGTACGGGTGTAGTTCTGGACACCAAGGAAGTCATCCCCCTGTATGAACGGAAGATAGTGTCTGAATTCCTCTTCCCATGCCGCTGCAGCGGCTGCCTCGCCGCCTGGCAGTGCCTGAAGATCGTGGAGAGACAGCGTAATGCCCACCCGGATTTCCGGTCTGGTGGATTTGATTGCCGCCTTTGCCGCCTGATGTGCCCTGAAAACAAGGGCATCTCCGGCTGACGTACGGGAGGATACAAAGATCTGCGGCTGCGCTGTTCCGAAAACTTCCATATTCTCCATGGCAGCATATTTCATGTTTTCCATCATCTTCTGGAAGTTCATGCCGACCTGAACAGTGCCCTCAGCGTTTTTGGCATTCTGCTGCGCCTGCTGGGCCATCAGGGTAAAGCGTCTTGCGATCGCTGCAAGCTGCAGTCCCATATTGGCCTCGTTAATCGTGCAAATGTAACGAATCTCGCTGCCCAGCTTTTCTGTCACATAGGCTGCATAGCGCCGGAACAGTTCAATGGTTTCCTCCGACTCCCAGCCGCCCCTGCGGATCAGCCAGGCCGGGCTTGTAAAGTGCATCAGGGTAACGACGGGCTCGATTCCGTTATCACGGCAGCAGCGGATCACGCTGCGGTAATGCTCGATCTCCCGCTCGTTAAAATGCCCCTCTTCCGGTTCAACACGCGCCCATTCAATAGAAAAGCGATAGGCATTGAGACCGGCATCTGCCATCATGCGTATATCTTCTTCATACCGGTTGTAGTGGTCACAGGCTATCCCGCTCGGCTCGGTAAAACTGCTGTGCGGCATCTGTTCCTGTGCCCAGTAATCACTGTTGGTATTGTTGCCCTCCACCTGATGGGCTGCAGTAGATGCACCGATCAGGAATCCCTTTGGAAAACTCATGTTATGCCTCCTTCTCAAGTGGGACGCATTGTCCTTCCGTAATCCCGTTTTCATTGAAGGCATCCACCCTCACATAGTACTTCCTGCCGGAAATCAGCGCACCCACACGCTGCGTCCTGGCGTCAAACACCATATAGCTGTGATATAGTTTGTCCGGAGAGGCGCCAAACAGGATATTGTATCCGAGGGTATCCGGCTGGGGCACAATGCAGACATTCATATCCAGATCTCCGGCGCGCTCCGCTGTAAATGCAGGGACTGCCGGCTTATCGCCGTTTCCAAGGCCAAATACGCGAAGTCCGGAAATGCAGGGCAGCTGTCCATATGGAACCGCCATATCAGAAAGCCGGAAGAAACGTATGGAAGTCCCGTTTTCCAGCACAATCAGATCATGCGAAAGATCTGTAGGCGCCTGACTCTTGTCCTCAATGACAAACCAGTCGGTCCCGTCCACGGATCCTTCCAGTTTCCACTGTGTCAGAAGGTCCCGCTCCTCAATATATCTGGCCTGTGAACCGGGACGGATTGGCCCCGGACAGGAAATATCCAGCCTGTCGTCTGCAAAGTTGATCTGGACAGCATGGACATCGAAAACCCGGCCGAGATCCAGCTGGAGCCATTCACTCCGGTTGGCCGTCACAGGCGTCCACCATGTCTGCACATTTTCCTCCACTGCCTTTTCAGGTTCATGTCCTGAAAGTGAAGAGGAAGCCATGCAGGTCTTGCCGGTGCTGAGCAGCATCCATTCAGGATTGCGCCAGGGATCCTGGCGCAGACCGGAAACAGACAGGGGCCAGTCCCCATAGCGCTGATTGCAGAACAGTTCGCCATCGGCATCGAATCCTGCCGGCCAGAGACCGACACGGCGCTCAAAGTCATGGTTCATGCTGATGCGCATGGTCGCAGTATGCCACCAGTTTCCCTGTTCATCCTGCATAGTGGAGCCATGACCGGCACCAGGCAGGAAACCGCCCGGCTTGTAGGAATAGGGATTGTTATTTGCAAGCGTAAATGGGCCCAGCGGGCTGTCACTTACGTATACACCGTCTGAATACGTGTTATACTGGGTGCCCGGGCAGGCATACTGCAGATAATACCGGCCACAGTGTTTATCCATCCAGGCGCCCTCGATGTAGGGTCTGTCGGACAGCATGCCGCGGATCAGTGGTTTAACGGCATCCGGGATCTGGCTTTCGGGTGTGCCGCTGCGCCTGATGAATGCCTGATAGCGCGCCTCGACTTCTGCCTCCGAAGCAGGCAGTTTGCTGTTGTCCTCCCCGATGCGTTCATAGCCAATCTCCCATGGATGACCGTCTATAAGGGCCTGCTTTTCCCCTGCAGGGTGCATGGTTTCACGATTCAGTTCCACGCCCCAGATCGGTGTTGTGTTGGAACAACCCCAGTAGAAATAAACCCGTCCGTCATCATCCACAAAGAGGTTGGGATCCCAGAACGGGAATGTTCCCTCCACCTTTTCATATGGTCCATCCAGAATATTGCGGGTACGCCACCGGTCGCAATTCTGGTCCCGGCTGGAAGCGCACAGCCATACCCATCCGTCCCTGACACGCACATCCGGTGCATAATCATACAGCGGCAGTTCCGCCGGCAGACGGTGGTTTTCCCACGTAACCAGATCATCTGACACCCATACACCAAGTGTCATGGATGCAAAGATATAATACCTGCCTTCAAAACAGATCATGGACGGATCTGCAGCTTCGCGGCAGATCTGAAGCTGTCCATGCCGGCGCGGATCAGCATTGAACTGATATCGGTAATTGATATTAATGGGATTACACAGGTATTTCATACCGGTATTCACCTGCCTTTACACGATGCTTTTCCCCGTCCGGCAGTTCAATGACCGACGGTGCGGGTACCGTAATCTGCATGCTCAGCGTATGATTCTCATATGCCCAGCTGCTCTTTATCCTGCCTGCGGGCGATGCCCATTCTGCACGTGCCCATCCGAGTGACGGATGCGGCTTTGGCGCAATGCGTATGCCATTTTCTGTGAGAGAGATGCCGCAGACGCCGCCGATGAGCCATCCGGAGATTGCACCATAGGCATAGTGGTTCAGGGAATCATGCACGGTACCATCCGGACGGATTCCGTCCCAGGTCTCCCAGATCGTCGTAGCGCCCCTGCGGACTGCATACAGCCAGCCAGGGCACTCGTCCTGCAGCAGCAGGCGGTATGCTGTATCAGTATGACCGTATTCCGCCAGCACACGGCAGAGATCCGGTGTGGACAGGAAACCGGTGTTAAGATGACAGCCGTTGTTTATCACAAGCTCATTCAGCCGGTCTGCTGCTGCCTGGTTTTCTTTTCCCTCGAGCAGTCCGAATGCAACAGGTCTGACATAGTCGCACTGGCGGTCCGAATCGATGACGCCGTCCCGGGTACACGTAAATCTGTACGCTTTCCGGATGTTCTCCGCCATTTCGCCATATCTGGCTGCATCCTCTGTCTTTCCAAGACATTTTGCTATGCCTGCCATCAGGGAAACAGAACGGTAGAAGTAGGCAGTGGCGACCTCAGGTGCGCCCATCATCATGGTCTTCTTCATGGCCTCCGTGTTGTCAATATCCGGCTGGCACCACTCGCCGAAGTGGAATCCGTTGTCCACCAGATACTCTTTCCACGGATTTGCCTCATTCTGCGGCCGTGTCTGATGTGCCCGGTTTTCGCAGAACGAAATCCATCTGCGCATCATGTCGTAGTTTTCCTCAAGTACCGCCCTGTCGCCATATGCCTGATACAACGCCCACGGCACCAGGATACACGCATCTCCCCAGCCGGCAGATCCCTGAAGCATGTTCGAAATCATGCTGCCGCTGTTGTTGACCGGCGCGATATTCTCGACCAGACCATCCTCGTGCTGTGCCAGGCGGCATTCACCGAGCCAGCTGCGCAGGACTGGACGACAGTCAAACAGACGGACTGCCGTCGGAGCAAATATACCGGCATCACCGGTCCAGCCCGCGCGTTCCCGTGTCGGGCAGTCCGTCGGGATCCCGCAGAAATTGGAGCGCATGCTCCACAGACTGTTTTCAAAGAGCCGTGTCACATCTGCGTTTCCGCATTCAAAGAAGCCGGTCTGTTTCATCCGGGAATAAACGGCAACTGCCGTAAACGAAGCATCCTGCAGGTCAATTTCCGTATCAATTTTTGCGTACCGGAAACCAAAGATCGTAAAGTGCGGTTTGTAGACATTGAGTCCATCCCGGCAGGTATAGCTGATTTTCTGCTGGATGCCGTTTTTGTTCCGGTCACCCGGATCAAAATTGGACTGGGTGAAATTCCCGTTTTCATCGAGGGTTTCCCCATGCCAGAGCGTAATTGTCTGCCCGGCACTGGCGCGTACCCGCAGCTCGGTATAACCGGCCAGATTCTGCCCAAAGTCAACCACCCTGTCTCCATTCGGGGTCATGATCAGTTTCCCGGGAAAGCGCTCCTGCTCAATGACAGGCACGCCTTCATCTGCTGCCAGCGTCTCATAGCCAAAGTCGCGCACTGTCACGCCATGCCAGTCCGTTACGGATTCCATACGTGCATCAAATGCTTCACCCTGCTGCAGATCATTTTCACGGACCGGTCCGCTCTGGGAAGCTTCCCACTGTGCATCACTGCAAAGGGCTGGCACGCCGTCTGCCTCCAGCTGACACAAAAGCGCCAGATCCGTTCCATAGTAACCGGTAATGCCGTCTATCCCCACACTGCCCCGGTACCAGCCGTCGCCGAGCAGAATGAACAGTTCATTGTTCCCCTGCCGCAAAAGGCCGGTCACGTCGTAGCACTGTACAGCCAGACGCTTTTTGTAATTGCCCGTCCCCGGTGCAAGCACAAAGTCTCCAACGCGTTCCCCGTTCAGATAAGCCTCATACAAACCATGGCAGGTGATGTAAAGAACCGCCTGTCTGCAGGCATTCCACTCAAAACTGCGGCGCAGGCAGGAGGCCGGCTGACGTCTGTCAGGGTCATGTGCCGGCTCTGGATCAATCCAGAGAGCAGACCACTGTTTCGGCATTCTCTCCATGCTTAAAACCTCCCGTTCAGCCACTTGCTGCTCACCTCAAGACTCCTGACCGGATCGCTGTCAATCCAGTTTTTGTGGCTCTCCAGGACCACAGCCCTGATGCCGTTCTGCACAGCAATCGCAGACAGTGTATCAAGATCCATGTTTCCTGTTCCCAGTTCCATACTGTCCGCCTTCAAAATGGGCGTCATGGACGGACCGCTCCGGCGGAATCCGCGGTCCGTAACATGCCACATGCGCATGCGCGTCCCCAGTCTGCGCATCCATGCGCCGGCATCCGCGCCGCCGTCCGTAAACCAGTAACTGTCAAATTCAAAATTCACGAGCGACGGATCTGTATCTTCGAGCAGAATATCATATGCCCTCAGACCAGGCCGGACAGACATCAGTTCAACATTGTGATTGTGATAAAGCAGGGATATGCCGCTGCGGGCGAGTGCTTCGCCCGCGCGGTTCAGACGTCCTGCCAGTACCCGGACAGCAGGTTCACTGCCATAATCGAAGCGGTACATTCCAGTGATGACCACGGTATCCGTTCCCAGTTCCGCGGCCTCTTTTGCAACCGCGTCCCCTTCACCCTCAAGACTGCCAAGATCAGTATGCAGGCTGATCACCGACAGACCGCTGTCCTGCATCAGGCGTCCCCAGTCCAGATTGCCGCCCTTCCCTGTGGGCATGCCAGCCGCACGGGTCATCAGGCGGACCATCATGGATGATGGATGAATCATGAACCGGTTCAGTTCCAATCCGTCATATCCGGCAGCCTTAATGCGGCCAAGTGTCTCTCTGGCCCGGGTTTCGTTTCCGGTCACCGTTCCCAGCATGATCTGCTGTACTGCTTTTTTCATTTGCGTATCCCCTGAAGTATGCGGTTGAGCTGTTTCATGCTCTGTTCATCAGCACCGCTCTGTTTGAGCAGGCTGATCATTGTCATGCGTCCCATCATGCGCTGCAGGGCAGGATTATCCTTGACCGACTCGGCAACATCACCGCGGGATGCAGCACCTTTTGCCATCATCTGGTTAATCACCTCACCCGCCACCGGATGCGCCCGGAGCTCGTCCAACGTATCCTGAATAGAGAAGCAGGCTGGATCAATTTCCTCACTGTCAAACCAGTTGGTCACAGATGCAGACGCCTTATTGAAGATGTAGCTTTCATCCGGCGACTCCACACGGCGTACACACATGACATCACTGACACCCTCTGCCTCCGCGCGGATCATATGCTCGCCCATCAGCGGCACCCGGAATGTAAAGACTGTTTTCCCTGTCTGTTCGCCGGCCTTGACGCCGTCTACAAACAGTGTAACCTTCGGCTGGTTCGAATACACCTTTATTTCCGTCTCATTCTCGCAGCGGTTCAGATACCGCTTGCCGCACAGATGAACAAATGGTTCCGTCCTGTTCCATGCAGCCTTGTACAGATAGAAGGCATCCTTGCGGAGACTACGGTCAAATGTCACCAGTCCCTTCTGGTTTTCACCGTGCTTGCCGCCTTCATCCCGGCCGTCTGCTGCAAAGTCAAACAGGTTCCATACATGTGTTGCCCACAGATACGGCCGTGCCTCAATCATGCGGAGCATATGCTCATGGTAAACCGCCTGGTATTCTTCCGTATAATCGCCCTTTTCGGGACGGGAGGCATGAAATGCCGGATTGGCATCCGCGCCGTATTCCGAGAAGCCGATAACGCGCTCCGGATATTTGGCATGATATTCATCGAAAAACTCATCGTTCTGTTCAAGATCGCCGAGATACCAGCCAAAGTAAAGGTTGTAGCTGTTGATATCCGGAATCTCAAGAATCGGACTGTCTGTTTCAAGCATAAATACATCTGCCATGGTCGTCAGACGTGTTTTGTCCATTCTGTGGCACAGTTCATTCAGCAGCCTGTGATTCTCAAGCAGGTCATCATTCACAGTGCTTGCAGCTGTAATTTCATTGCTGAGCCCCCAGACAGCAATACTGGGATGATTATAGCACTGGGTGATGAGTTCACGCATCTGTGTCAGCGTATTTTCGCGAGCGTTTTTCATGTGCATCGTGATATAGGGAATCTCCGCCCACACCACAATGCCATTTTCATCACAGAGGTCATAGAATTCCTGAGCATGCTGATAATGGGCCAGCCTGAGGGTATTGGCGCCGATTTCCCGGATGATGGCCATATCTGCAGCATGGTCCTCCCGTGACAGTGCATTCCCCTTTCCGGCAAGGTCCTGGTGCCGGCTGACGCCGCGCAGCGGATAGCTCCGTCCATTGAGGAAAAAGCCTTTCTGCGGATCACAGTGGAACTCACGGCAGCCAAAGCGGGCAGTGATTTCGTCCCCGCTTTCAAGTGCAGCAGAGGCCGTGTACAGATACGGATCGCGGATGCCGTCCCACAGATGTACGTTTTCGATATGGAAAATCGCCTGGGCATGTCCGTCCTGAGACGGAACGGTTTTGCTTTCGCCGTTCACCGTGACCGTCACACTGGATGCGTTCTGCCAGGTTTCCACGGTAACCTCCGCCCTGTGTGCACCAAGGTCCACAATCGGGGTCACTTTGATGCCCGGTGTTCCGTCCTTCAGCAGTTCAAAGTGTTCCTTTGGGACCGCTATCAGCCGGACTTCACGGTAAAGACCGCCATAGAACGTAAAATCAGCTTTCTGGGGATAAACGGTATCATTGTCCTCATTGCTGACGGCAATGGCCAGCACATTCCTGTCCGCGCGGGATTCCGCCAGATCCGCACGGAATGCGGCATATCCGCCTTCATGCCGGACAAGATGCTGCCCGTTCAGATAAACATCTGCAGTCATTGCCGCGCCGCCGATCTCAAGATACACGCACTCGCCCGCTGTTTCCTCAGCCGTCAGTTCGCGCACATACCAGCAGCGTCCCCGGTGATAATCATTTCCGCCGTCCTGTCCGTCCACGGCATTCCATGTATGCGGCAGGGAGACATTCTCTCCCTGGCCGGCATACTGTACGGCCTGTTCAGGGGACATGTCTGCCCGCAGAAATTTCCATCCATCCTTAAGTACACAGATTTTACGCATTTACCGGATCCCCCTTGTGAAGTTCATTATCAAAAAGCCGATTCTGGGCGGCTGCTTTCTTCTCGGCAATCCGCTTCTGGACATTTACCATCTCATTCTTTGACAGACCGCAGCGGCGCATGGCAATCAGCGTGCAGATCCAGCCAATTATTGCAAGGCCATAGCGCAGGAACATGGTCATGAAGAAGACACCCGCGGTATCCGGATCCGTTGGCTGCGGCATGGTTGCCGTATAGCCGATCATGGCTACGCAGCCGGTTGCAATTGCTGCCGAGAAAGAAGAGACGATTTTATCCACGAGGCTGTAGGTGCCGCTGATCACAGCAGGTATATACTTTCCGCTGCGATCCAGTTCATAGTCAATGATGTCGGCCATGAAACCGGTATTGGCCGTAGTAACGCACATGGCAAAGCCATTGACAATGAAGGTGAACACGACAAATGAAATCATTGTCGGTCCCATATTGGCGATGGTATGCGTACCGGCTGTCATCCGTGTCACGATGAAGAAGAGAATCATGACAACATTGGCAATAATACAGTTGCGTGTCCAGGTAACAATGGATTCCTTATGGCCATGTTTGCCGGCATACTTTGCGCCGTATGCTGCAAACAGGATCGAGGGCAGCATACCGATCATGCTGAGTGTCGTTGCCAGACCCATGTTGCCGATCAGGATGCCGTTGAGCATCGTGCTGACAATGGATGCCGAAGACGCCTGCTGTGCAATCTTGTCTGAGGCAGCAGAAAGAATGTAACTCTGAAGCGGTTTGTTGTGCTTCAGTACATCCAGCATATCCGCCAGTTTGAGGCGCTCATTCCGGATGCCCTTGAAATTCTCCGGTTTATCATATTCAGCAATACCGATACAGACCAGAACCACACCGACAAAAGCAATTGTAACACACATCCATGTTGTCACATTCAGGAATGCCTGATTGAAACTGCCGCCCATGGCTGGCATGATTTTGGTGTATACGATGATGTTGAGCGCCATCGGCGTCAGATAGTTGAGCACTGTCTGCCATACGCCTACAGTAGGACGCTGCTTCGGATCATTGGTCATCAGGGCTGGCAGCGTCTGGGCTGTCATATTCACGATGGTGTATCCGATCACGTACAGGAGATAAAAGCAGAGGAAAGTCGGAATACCGTGCCCTTTGCTCGAAAAGAAGTTGAACATGCACAGAAGTCCAAGGCTCTGGATGGCCCAGCCGATGATCATCAGCGGCCTGACCTTTCCCCAGCGGGTATTGAACCGGTCATATACAAACGCCAGAAGCGGATCAGTAATTGCGTCAAAAATACGGGTAAAGGTCAGCAGCCCGCCAACCACAACCGTTGCGATACCATAGCCGATGGACGCCGAGTAGCTGGCAAGACCGATCAGGAAATACACCGCCATGCCGTTGAAAGCATTGAATGCGACCAGAATAATCTGCCAGAGCTTTGCCTTACGGTATTGTACACCGTCATTTGGATTGTTAGCCATTTTGATGTCTCCTCTTTTCAGTATGTTTTGGCAGTCCTTTTTTCTGCACTGTCTGGTTATAGTATAAAAAAGGCGTTTCAGACCGTAAAGCCAAAAAGTACAGTAAAATTACAAAAATTCAGGAACTTTCAAAATAACTTGAAAGATGAAAGAAATGCCTGTAAATCAACATGTTTCTGCACATTTTCCATTTACTGGTGTCAGCATAAAATGTTAAAATTATCGCATCATATTCAGTGGAGGCACATCCATGTATGAAGGCATTACAACCGCAGAGCAAAACCTCCTGCTCCTCCAGTCCATGATTCCCGGCGGGGAACCGCTTTATATCTGGTGCTACACCCCTGCCGGCACCTGTATAGCCTCCTCCTGTCCCGAGCGCCTGCGTCCCCTGCTGGATCAGTCATTCCGGACTCTGGGTGCGCTCCGCAAAGTGCTTGACTGGGCAGACGGCACAAAAGAAACCGTTCCCCGGATTATAGGCAGCAGCATTGGCCTGCAATGGGCTGTCACACTTGAATCGGAGCGGAACAAATCGCTGATTTTTGTCATCGGGCCTGTTTTCTACACAGGTCCGAATGTAAAAGACATCAGGCCATTGCTGTTTTCAGGAAAGGGCGGCACTCATGATACCAACTGGATCGAGACAGTCTGCAGCCGTCTTTCTGAAATACCGGTTATGGCCTATGCCGTATTTTCCAGGTACGTCCTCATGGTTCACAACACTCTGACCGGCCAGCAGCTCGGCCTTGAAGCGCTCAGCAGCAGTACATGGAAACAAAATCTGCCTGAGCCGCAGTCGGTCGGACAGCGAAACCGCCTTCAGGTTTATCAGAGTGAACGGGCACTGCTCGAAATGGTCCGGAAAGGCGATATCAATTACCAACAGGCATTGCAGCTCAGCATATCTCTCAGTCCGGGCGTCCCTGTAAGAGGCAGTGACCCGCTCCGGCAGATGAAGACATCCATTACGGTTTTCACAACACTTGTCTGCCGTGCTGCCATAGAAGGCGGATTGTCTCCGGAGGTAGCCTATCCCCTCGGCGACTCTTACATTCAGGCTGTCGAGGACTGTCGGGACTCCGGTGAAATGACGGCTCTGGCACATACGATGTACCATGACTTTATATACCGTGTTCACTATGTACACGCCAATGCCAGTTACTCCCATGCCATTCAGAAATGCTGCGATTATATTGAACTCAGTCTGGACCGACGGATCAGAACCGCTGATCTTGCCGCTCTGGTTGGTTATACCGAATATTACCTGACCGAAAAATTCAAAAAGGAAACCGGCCAGTCCATATCCAGTTATATCCGGGCGGCAAAGACAGCCCGCGCAAAACTGCTTCTTGAAACCACAGACCTGTCCATATCAGAAATTGCTGACCGTCTTGCATTCAATACACCAAACTATTTCATCCAGTGTTTTCACAGCGAAGTCGGCTGTACACCTGCTCAGTACAGGAAACAGAAGCTGACTCCAGATGATCCGGAAGTGCCTTCCCCACATTGATTTCCGACAGATCAGCATCCCATACAGCGTTAAAAAACAGATGCCTGTATTGTACTGTTCTGCTGATCTCAGGGCGGACAAAGTCATATACTTGAAATAATCCCTTGCCAAACTGACTGCACTAATTTAAGATAATGACAGGGAATTCTGTTTTCCCGACTCGTGATTCCCCTTCATCTTTTTGCCAGAGGTTTCTATGTTTCTTTGCAGTGAACATGTACTTCAGGTGCTGGATTCGCTTTGAGCAGCGAAACAGCGGTACCGTTTGTACTATGGGTAAATTGCAGACTCATAATGAGGGACTCGTACCATTATCATACAAACAAACTATTGAACCACGAATTCAGGAGAAGGAAAAATGGAAAGAAAAGTCAGAACCGCCGTCGTCGGATGCGGCATGATCAGCAGCATCTATCTCAAGAATCTCAAGAACCTGTTTACCATCATTGACCTGGTTGCCATTGGAAACCGCAGCCGTGCTGCCGCCGAGGAAAAGGCAAAGGCCTTTGATATTCCGCGCGTCATGACAATTGATGAAATTGCCGCTTCAGATGACATCGAACTGGTCGTAAATCTGACGCCTGCTTTTGCCCATTACAGCATCATCAAACAGATGCTGCTGGCAGGAAAACATGTCTATACCGAAAAGACCATGACCGTTTCACTGGATGAAGCACGGGAACTTGTACGCATTGCGGATGAAAAAGGGCTCTACCTTGGCGTAGCGCCGGATACTGTGCTTGGTGCCGGTCTGCAGACTGCGCGTCGTGCGATTCTGACCGACATGATCGGCAGCATCTCCTCCGGTCTGGCCGTCATCAACCGAAACCAGACGCTGAACTCGGAATATTTCACTTTCCTGCAGGGAAATGGCGGTTCGCTCCCCTATGATGTGGGTATCTACTATGTCGGCGCTCTGCTCAGCCTTCTCGGACCTGTAAAGGCCATCCGCGCCTTCGGTGCACCGGCGCCGGTACATGAGCCGGAATTTCTCTACCGCAATGCCGAAGCCCAGCCCTGGCAGATTCCCGGAAGCAATGTCATCTCTGCATCCCTTCAGTTTGAATCCGGCGCGCTGGTCAGTGTTCTGTTTGACGGAAATACAGTCAATGCATCCCAGCATACCATCACGCTGTTTGGCAGCCGCGGCATTCTGAAAGTCGGTGATCCGGACACCTTCGGCGGACCGGTTTCCCTCATCTACGCGGATCAGCCTGAATGCGTCCTGCCTTTCACCCACGGCTATAACGGCGTCAATACACTGGATCCTTCTCCATTTGACTTCTACGGCCATCGAGGCATCGGTGTGGCTGAAATGGCTTATGCTATCCGCAAGGGCCGGCCAAACCGCTGCTCCAAGGAATACGGACTGCACTGCCTTGAAGTTCTGAACGGTATGGAAGAATCGGCTGCAACCGGGAAAACCATTGAACCTGTTTCCAGGTTCGAGATGAAACCGCTTGCCCCCGGTTACTACTCCTCTTTTATGGGCGGAAACGGGCGTGCTGATGCCGAGAAATCCCTGATCGACTGACAGGCAGGAGGACATGCGATGAAATTCGGAATTAACCTGTACGGGGTTCTGAAGGACCGGAAAGACACCCTTCAGGCGCTTGAAGAGCTAAGAAGACTTGGTTACAAATGCATTGAACCCTGCATTGCCCCCGAAACCATTCCCGGCTATGATCACGTCTTCTGGCCGGCTTCATGGTTTGAAAAGCATCTGTCTCAAATCCGTGGGCTGGGATTTGATATTGTATCCGCTCATCTCATCGGATATGATGCTGCTCAGCACCGCAGACAGCTGGCCGACCTGGCCGCCTCCTGCGGTCTTCGCCAGCTGGTTGTCAAAAGTCCTGAATCCCTTACCGACAAATCCCTCCACCAGACAGCCCTGGCCTATATGATGCTGGCAGATGAACTGGAGAGCGTCGGCGCAGAACTTCTGATTCATAATGAACAGGCTGACATTGACGCACGCATCGGCGGGATGACTGCCTATGAGCATCTGCTGTCTCTCTGTCTTGGCAGGGTTTTTGCTCAGGTTGATGCAGGCTGGGCACTTGCCGGCGGACAGGATCCGGAGCAGCTGCTCTGGCGTCTCGGAGCCACGGTCCGCAGTCTGCACTATAAGGATTTTGCCATAAACAATGGTTCTGTATCCCCCGCGGCAATCGGCTGCGGCAGTCTCGATGTCACTGCATGCTTCCAGTTTGCAAGAGCCATGGGAATCCCACAGCTGGTGGACCTGGATGATTTCGGTCCGGATCCGGAAGCGGATCTGACCGTCAGCCTGAAGGCACTTGAATCCCGTACACAGGAACGGCTGCCCTCCGTCAGCTATCTGAACACACTGGATGTCGAGACTGGCGAAATCCATACGCTTTGCCGCTTTGACCGGGTCATTGAAGCACCCAACTGGCTTAAAGGTCAGAACACCATCATATTTAATTCTGAAGGCCATATTTTCACTTACGATATTGCATCCGGCCTTGAAAACTGTATTGACACCGGTACCTGCGACAACTGCAACAATGATCATGTCATCTCGCCGGACGAGCAGGAGATTGCCGTAAGCCACAGCGTAAAGGAAACCCCATGGCTCTCACAGGTATACGTACTGCCGCTGAGCGGTGGCACACCGCGCCTGGTAACACCAAACGCCCCCAGTTATCTACACGGATGGTCTCCGGATGGTCAGGAATTTGCCTACTGTGCTTTCCGTGAACACAACGGAAAAATGGAGGTTGATATTTATACCATTCCCGTACAGGGCGGCGACGAACAGCGGCTGACAGGCGGCGGATTTAATGATGGGCCTGAATATTCACCGGACGGCAAGCAGATCTGGTTCAATTCTACCCGGACCGGACTTATGCAGATCTGGCGCATGAACCGCGACGGCAGCGGCCAGACCCAGATGACCTTCAATGAGCGGAACAACTGGTTTGCTCATGTATCTCCTGATGGAAATCGGGTCGTCTACCTGTCTTATGGAAAGAATGACCTGGAAGCCGGCGAACACCTTCCCAATATGCGTGTAGAATTATGGATGATGAACGCTGACGGAACCGGTCACCACAAACTCCTGTCCTTCTTCGGCGGTCAGGGATCAATAAATGTGAACAGCTGGTCAGCAGACAGCCGGCATATTGCTTTTGTCAGCTATGAAATTCTGCACAAATAATGCTTCCATGCCTCCCAAAGCGGGAGGCATCTTTTATACATAAGCTTTTTCACCTCCTTTCTCTTGCTTTCATACCCGCACGGCCAGTAGCATTTCACAAATATGAAAAACGTTTACCAGGAACTTTCATGACGCCAAAATGATCTGCAGACCTTTAAATAATATGGGTTTTCGTTCATAAGGAACCGATCCCTGGGGAAGCTGCGCAGTCGGTGTGACTACGCAGTTTTTCTTTGTTTTGGGCGTTTCCAAGGGAATCGGCCCGGTCAGGATGGGGATTTCGATCTGAACGACAAAATTGAAGATGATTTGCGCCGTCTGCCTGCGGTGCCGGAGGACGCCCTCCTGGATGCAGTGGCAGGCACATTCGCCACGTCCGCTTTTGTATGCAGAGCATACATAGTAGTCCAGTTTTCCTTCAAAGCTTTTCCATTTAACGCTGCTGATTCCATTGCCGCAGCGGCAAATCCCATTCCTCCGGCTCATCGCTGCCCAGTGAATAGTGTTTTACCGTCAGGCGGTCCCATGCGCCATCCTCTTCCATATCGGTAAAGATAAGCAGACTGCCGACTCCGTTGATGAGATAGCCTGCGTTCATATAAACAAATTGCAGTGTTTCCGTTTCCGTGATCAGTTCGTATTCCGGCTTTTCTTCCACTTCCGCATCGACGGCTGTCAGGGCTTCGGAGGGAATTGCTTTTCTCAAAACCGTTTTTGCTTCCGCATTCAGGCCCCAGCTTTGAACGGTGATCTCCTCTCCGGGAAGCAGCAGATAGTACGCCTGCTCGGCAGTCTCTTCCTCTTCGTTTCTTTCCAGTGTGTGATTGTGGCCCCACAGAAAAATAACATCATGGTTTTCCGCGGCTTCGTTCAACGCCCTGGACCAGGTCCATGCGCCGCTGTTATCGCCGCGATTTGCATGGAGCGGTACGTGGGACATCACGATGATGGGTCAATGATCATCGAGGCTTTTGGCTCATGACAGAAACAGATGGCTTGCCGGCTGGGCTGAAATGCCGTTGGGATCAGCCAGATCCTTCCCGCTGTATGTTCTTCCTCTTTCATCTTCTGCTCGGGCCTGCCAATCGCTGTCGTAGATCATCTGCGCAAAGCTGATGCCATAGAGGTAATAGCCGTCACACTGAACGGGACCGGAAAAGAATATATCCGCATAGTTTCCCGTTTCGTTTTTGTCATGGGAGCCATAGGTATAAAGTCCCCGGGCAGCATCGCCAAACACGTGCGCGATCTGCGCATCCACGGCCTTCATGGAAAAGGGCGGCGCACCCATGGGATACCCGGTTTCGTCTTTGGAAGAATCCGAGCCTTCTCCTATGTTGTCCCCGCCCAGCAGGACGATATCCGGCTGCACGGCGTCCCTGTCCTGACGGACCAGGGTCAAAACGTCGGTCAGATGGTTATGCCAGATCAGGGACCCGATCGCATCATAAGCAGGCATCCTTCTTGGCCTTTTCGGCGGTTTTTCTCCGATGATCCCGGCTTCGGCGTCTCATGCGCCGCTTCGGTTTCCCCGCTCTCCACGGCCACCGTTTCGTATTGCGCATGCCGGTCGGTCGCCGCAAAAACCGATACCGATTTTTCCGCCGATACATTCACGGCCAACGAGCATGCCAGCAGAGCGCACAGTGCGAGCTTCCGTGAAAAATGCCTGATTCTTTTCATGGTGCGTTTCTCCATTTTCATTCACGGTTGTCCAATTCCGGCGCATGGCGCGGCATCCTGAGCCAACGGCGTTTTTACAGCACGGTGACGGTGCGAATATCGCCGTAGCTTCCATAGGCTACCATTCGCAATTCGGTGGGCGCGGAGGTGTTGTCCACGAAGGTGCGAACGTGCACTTCGTATTCCCTGGCGGGCAGACATCGTGCCGGCATCCTCGGTCAGCCCGTAGCCCACGTAAATGACCATGCAGGCAAACGCACGAACCGGAAAGAGGGCGGTCACAAGAAGAAGGATATCCGTCTTTTTTACCATGTGTGCCTTTTTTCTCATTTTCTTATCATTGATTCAGGCACTTCGTTTATTCAGGGCTGCCGAAAACAGCGTTTTCATTCCATTGGGAGATTCCGGATAGCCCGGACAATGCCTCTTTTGGTGATCAGAAGGTGCCGCCCAGGTTTTCCAGTGTATCGATGACTACAACGCAGTCCGGGGACACATGCTGCATCACAAAGTACATCTGCTCCATGGGAATGGCCACACACCCGCCGGTATAGGGCTTGCGGTTGCCCAGACAATGCAGGAAGATGGCAGAGCCCAGGCCGGGCGTTCCCTCCGCGTTGTAGCTGATGTTCAGGCAGTATTGGTACTCATAGGTATAATCAACGATATGCTCGCTGTCCGGAAGGTTCAATTCGGGATACTCCGTCAGGCTCACCATCTCGTTATAGTGCATCCCTTCCCGTGCGTCACCGGACCAATAGGTGCTCTCATCCACCTGCACATAGGGAATGGCGCAGCCGGGATCCGTAGCAATGCCGAAGGCCCGGTTAAAGGAGAACACGCCCACAGGAGACATGCCGTCACCTTCCCTGGTTTTGCCCAGGCCGTTTTTGCCGATGAAGCCCGGGGTAGACATAGTCATCTTCCACGCACCATCTGCATCCTTTTCGTGAAGGGAAATCCAGGCTGTGGTGTTTTCATAGACTGCCACCACGAAAAGCTGGAGCGCGTCCTGCTTTTCTGCCAGCGTCACAGCCCATTCCGGAGAAGATTCCGCCTCCAAACCGATGATTTCCCGGGGCGTTTGCAGCACAGCACTTTGCTCGCCGTAGGCAGTCAGAGCGCACATCATACACAGGATCATTGCAATGCAAATCAGTTTCTTCATAAAAAATCATCTTCCTTCCAGTAAAAAATCCCAAAGGATGCTCCTTTGGGATTATATTCAAGTCAATTCGTTTATTCAGTCCTGTCGCCATTATCATCCGGGTCACAGTATTCATGCGCTGCAGCACGAACGCCAGAAAAAACCGTTAAGTGGTTACAGAAGACCATTCAGGGTTTCAGTATTTGCCTCTCATCAGACGCGCTTCAAACTCATCCACCGGCATCGGCTTATCAAAAACATACCCCTGAACATATTTGCAGCCGCACTGCTTCATAATCTCCAGTTGTTTCTCTGTCTCTACACCCTCAGCAATACACCTGAGTCCTATCTCATGCGCTACACTGATAATATAGCCGAACACCCGGGTTCCGCGTTCAAGATCCTCTCCTTCCACTGGAATGATGCTTTTATCAAGCTTGAGCACATCCCAGGGAATCTGTTTGATAAGATTAAGCGATGAATACCCAACGCCGAAATCATCCACCGATGTTCCAACACCGGCATCCTGGAGCTGTCCAACCAGCTTTTTTAGATCTTTAAACTCAACATCTGTTGTTGTTTCAGTGAGCTCTATTTCTATGAGCGCATGCGGAATATTGTACTTATCAATAATCTCTATAATGTGTTTAAACAAATCCGGATCGATCAGATGCCGCCTGGAGAGGTTGACGGAAACAGGAACAACCGGTCTATCCGTATCAATCCATCTGCGTAAATCCCTGCAGACGTGCTCAAGCATATAATACTCCAGCCTGCAGATATCCTGTCCCTGCTCAAGTTCAGGTATAAAGTTTGCCGGCGGAATCATCCTGCCCTTGTGAATCCACCTGCACAGTGCCTCTGCACCCATTATGGTTTTCTTCTCAATATCAACTTTCGGCTGATAATAGACCTTAAACTCCTCATGGTGCAGACCAAAGTTATACTGTTTCTGAACCATAAGTGAATGCTGGCGCATTTCCTGCAGCTTTTTCGTATAGAATACCACATCATCCGTATTATCCCGTTTTGCAACAAGATATGAGGAGATAATCCGCTCCATGATGTAACCCGGATGCTGGACATCGTCCGCAGAGGAAATTGTGCAGATGCCAGCCACAGCAGATACTTCCACACGCTGTCCATCAGCATAGGTAATCGGTGCACCTGAGAGGACTTCGATAACCGCACCGAGCCTGTCTGTATCAAACAGAAGAATAAAGTTGTCTCCGCCAAGACGTGAAAGCACAGAACCGGGTCCCATCGCAGCACAGATGGCATCCATATACCGGCGCAGAACAAGATCACCTTTTTCTTTTCCCACCTGCTCATTGACAAGTGAAAAATGCTTGAGATTGATTCTTGCAGCTGACTTTCCTGCCAGTTTTCCCTCACCTTTAATTCTCATAATCTGGGAATAATAATAGCGAAGGTTCGTATATCCGTCTTCATCCCAGAACTTAAGCCGCTCGATCATTTTCTCCTGACGGCTTTTGTTCATATAGGTCACCATCATCCGCTGGATCACGCCAATCCTGAAATGTTCCTCTTCATTGAGCGGTTCAGCGCCCTCAGCCTGATAAACATCACAAACAATAACGTTTTCTGTCGGCGTCACAAACCGCAGGTGAGAAACAAGTACATGCTTCTCCCCGCTGTCATAGCAGACAAAGGGTTCCCCAATGCCGCACCATTCCTTTTCAGGGCTGTCATAGAAAGTAGTAACCCCTTTTGAAACACGAAGCATCTTGCATAATTGTGCAAGCGTGGAGAAAATTGCTGGTATATCAAATTCTCGAAGACTGGTCATCAATGATACCAGACGTTCGAATGAAGACAGATAATCAGTACGCTCCATAGAAACCCCTCAACGGCGATAAAACAACAGAATTTTGACAACATGTCACCAATTTATGCACATTCCATATTTTATTTTAACATGTGAAGCCAACAGAAAACAAGTGCTTTTTTTACACAGTTTTTCCCGGCTGAATTTTCCAGGCTGAGAAAAAAAGACAGTGCTATATTTCTCTCTGTCGGACAAAAAAGCCTGTAACCCGGATTTTTCTCCGGATTACAGGCTTTTAACACATTAACTGTGTACTGGAATTCATGAAATCAGCCACGCTGGACAATCTGTCAGCATCTATATACCAGTTGCTGAAGTTCCCCTTTGCCGGTTCTTAGCGCTTTACGCGGGCGCTGCCGTTCTTCATGATGGACTCCACTTCTTCCTTGCTGGCCATGGAAGTGTCGCCCGGTGTGGTCATGGCAAGCGCGCCGTGAGCTGCACCGTAGTTGACAGCCAGTTCAGGATCGCCGGTGGTCATCAGGCCGTAGATCAGGCCGGAAGCGAAGGAGTCGCCGCCGCCGACGCGGTCCAGAATCTCCAGGCCGTCATAGGCCTTGGACATATGCACGGTTCCGTCTGCCCAGCAAATGGCCTTCCAGTCATTCACGGTAGCAGTCTTTACGGTACGCAGGGTGGTTGCGATGGCCTTGAAGTTCGGATACTGCTTGGCAGCCTCAGCGATCATCTTGTAATAGCCGTCCAGGTTCAGCTCTTTCAGATTTTCATCATTGCCTTCTACCTTGAGACCCAGGCAGGCAGTGAAGTCTTCTTCGTTGCCGATCATGACGTCTACATACTTGGCCACTTCCTTGTTGACCTCGCGGGCCTTCTCCAGACCGCCGATAGCGGACCACATGGAAGGACGATAGTTCAGGTCATAGGATACGAGTGTGCCGTACTTCTTGGCAGTCTTGCAGGCCTCAATAACAGTTTCGCAGCTCTGTTCAGACAGGGCAGCATAGATACCACCGGTATGCAGCCAGCGCACGCCCAGCTTGCCAAACACATATTCAAAGTCAAAGTCCTCAGGCTTTGCCTGGGAAATAGCCGTATTGGCACGGTCGGAGCAGCCTACAGCACCACGAATGCCAAATCCACGCTCGGTAAAGTTCAGGCCATTGCGGCACAGACGGCCAATACCATCCGTCTTCTTCCAATTGATCAGGCTGGTATCCACACCGCCCTGCTCAATCAGGTCTTTGAGCAGCTTGCCAACTTCGTTGTCAGCAAAAGCAGTAAGAACAGCAGTATTCATGCCGAAGCACTTGTGCAGACCACGTACCACATTGTATTCGCCGCCGCCCTCCCAGGCTTTGAACTCACGGGCAGTACGGATGCGGCCCTCGCCGGGATCCAGACGAAGCATTACCTCACCCAGGGATACAGCATCATAGCGACATTCATTGGCAGGCTTTACATTCAGATTAAGCATGGTGATCTCCTCCTAAAAATATATGGTTCAATATCAACAGCTATGCCATAAACCATTGATACTTGCCGCGCCCAGAGCCATGCAGAGGCTGCAGGCGGAACAGTCCTTTTCCCGGGTATATTCATCTTCGGGATGTATACGGGGATCCGGCAGACAAGAACTGACCTATGAACGTATGCAGTCCGGTTTTACAGTACAGTATGCACTTTCCTCCGGAAATCGCAGCCGTTCAGATACATTACTGTATAGGGCAGGTATCTGCTGATGTCATTATAGACGATTCCTGTTCCATGTGCAATTGCAGATTTTTAATTATCGTTATTCTGTTCCGAAATACAATGAAAATCGGGCTGAAGATCCTCAGCCCTGACCGGATCTTCAGCCCGACGGACGACCTGAATTTACTTAAATACTACATCAAAAGCATTGTAGAAATAGAACCGGCTCATAAGCGTCTGATGGATTTCTCCGGAGATGCTGTAATACAGGTTGTTTTCTGCAGGATTGGTGCCATAGCTGAAATCATCGGTATCAGCCACCATGGCAGAAATAAGGGCAGCATTTACATCATACATCATGTCACGTTTGCCGCCGCAGGCTGCATAAACGAAGAAGTCATTCTTGTATTCTGCCTGAGCATTGAGTGCATCCTTAAGCAGCTGCATCTGCTCTTCCACTGGCATTTCGAGTCCCATTTCATCAGCACTGCTGATATTGGCCGAAAAAGGCATATACCATTTTGCGCGGTCCAGGCTGTTAAACAGCTGATGCCAGCACGCATAACATCCGCGTGAGAAACCGGAGAAGGCACGATGATCACGTGATGCGATGAAGCCGGCATCATCCGTAGTTTCTGCATAGGTACGATATGTGCTTTCAACAGCCGGCATAATGTCATTGCGCATTTCCTGGGTGGAGAAGGCTTTCATGTCGATAGCACGGGCTTCGTAGTCGTAATAGTAAGTGGGGAACACCATAATGAACGGCGCGGTAATGCCCGCCTCAATCATGTTGTCCAGGGCATTTTTGGCCTTTTCGTCGCCGATGAAGCTGTCCTGGGTTTCATTGGTGCCATGGAGGAAGTAGATCACGTTGTACCGTTCGGTGCCGTTTTCATCATAGCCATATGGAAGGTATACATTCACCCAGCCAGGCTGCTCCGCACCGTAGGCAGTGGTGGTGTAATCCAGGCGCACCACGGTGCCGGGCTGTGTGGACTCGGCGTCATAGAACTTGTTGTCATATTTTTTAAATATGGTCTCTGCCCCAATGACATCATCTGTTGTAATAACCTTTTTGTCCTCCGGTGGAGTACGGCCGTCTGCCAAAGCAGAAAAGGCGCACATAAGCAGCATCAGAGCACACAAGAGCGCTGTAATTCTCTTCATCTTTAACCTCCTGTTGACGGGTCAACTCATCCTTGTTTCAAAAACAGATCGTTTATCAAAAATGGTTATGCCGCTTTCTTTCTGGCTTTGCGGCTGCTGAAAATGCTCAAACCCAGGAACAGAGCCGCCAGCACACCGGTGCCAATCTGGCCATAGGTGATGGCATCCTGCCACCAGCCATGTACTTCTTCCACAATGGTATTGAATCCCATGCCGTTCATTGCATTTGAATTGGCCACTGTATAGAGAATATGCTTGGTTGCCTCACGCATTGCGCTCACGACCTGCGGATCATCCGAGTAGGTCTTGAGTTTATCCGTCCACTTGGAAGCATCATTGCAGTCCCAGCCGTCGCCGCCGGCCAGCAGGCCCTGAATTACGTCCATGAACGCATTGTTATTGGAGAAATCGGTCAGCGCAAAGCCGGGCATACCGAATTCACCACGCAAAATATTAGTAATCAGGTTATAGTCACCGCCTGCCCAGGTTGCACCAAGACGGTTAAAGGACGTCATGACACAGTAGGCATTGGCGTCTGCAATAGGATATTCAAATGCCTGGAGATAGATCTCACGGGCAGCCTGTTCATTTGTCCACACGCAGATGCCGTCACGGCCTGTCTCCTGGTCGTTGAAGCAGAAGTGCTTGTTGTATACATACACACCCTTGCTCTGAATGCCGGCAGTTTCAGCTGCGCAGGTTTTGCCGGAAATGAACGGATCCTCAGAATAATATTCAAAGTTACGGCCGGAATACGGTGTACGGTGAATATTTGCTCCAGGACCATAGATACCGGAATATGCCTTCCGGTTCGCCATAAGACAGTCATTGCCCATGGAACGGCCTACAGCTTCGGCAATGGCAGTATCAAAGGATGCAGCCATGACATCTTCAGAGGTATAGCTGGTAGAAGATGAGCCGCCGGTCAGTGTTGCAGTAATGCCCTGCGGACCATTTTCATCCTTGGTGGCAGGCTTGCCGACAGACTTGACAGCAGCAGTTGCATGATATGTCTGGCCGATAAGCTTGCTCATTTCATTAAACTTCACCTGGTCCATCAGATCATCCCAGGTGTATATCTGACCATTTTGAAGGGTGATGGAGCCATCCAGAGGCACACCGATGAAGTGAGCCAGCGTAAGCTCGCCTTCCTTGTCCATGGTCGGCATTGTCCCCTTCTTTTCAGAATCGATAATGGTATTCAGCGCTTTTACCAGTTCATCATTGGCAGCCATCTGCACGGCAGCTTTGTAAGTGCCGCTGCTCAGATCCGCTTTGGGCATGGTTGCCGCCCAGTCAGAACGGGTCAGATATTTCACATCATTGGATGTATCGGTATCGAATTTGTTCAGATCACCATGATCCAGCTGGTTGGTAATGGCGAAACCGGTGCGGCTGGTTGCATAAGTCGTGTCGTCCTGCTTTGTCTGCTTGTAGACAACCGCAAGATCCGCCCTGCCTTCGCCCACCATTTTCGCGGTATCCACTGTACCGTTCAGGGTATCTTTCTGTGCAGCCTTCTGCATCAGGATATTATTCAGGGCTTCGTGTGCGCCATTTCCTGTCGCGAAGTAATAGTTGCCTTCATCCACAATGTAGGTTTTGGCGCCATTGGCGTCATATGTCCGCATTTCCGACTTGGCCACAGATACATTTGCGGTAACGGTTTTGCCCGCAGGTACATCAATCTTGGTGTAACCCACCAGTTCTACTGCTGCCTTTTCGATTCCGTTCTGTCTGTCATAATCGGTATAAGGACTCTGCATATAGATAAGAACCGCATCACGGGCATCCCGCTCAGACGGATTGGTGACATCCACGGTAAAGTCAAAGTTATTCCCGTTTTCCTTCATATTCAGCTTGCCGTAGGAAAGGCTGCTGTAATTCAGGCCGTAGCCAAAAGGAAACGCAACTGTTGCGGCATAGTCGTAATCGCCTACATTGGCATTGCCCAGCACCATATCTTCATACCGGGTTTCGTAATAACGATATCCAATATAGATGCCTTCCTGATAAACAACATAATACTCATTGTTCGTCTTTTCAAAGGCCAGACCTTTGTCAGAGGCATTGGTATAAGAAGTTACATAAGCATTTTGAACGGCAGGCGATGTGGTATTGTCATAACAGTATGTATCTACCAGTCGTCCGGATGGATTAATCTTTCCATTCAGCAGATCACCGATGGCACGGATGCCGCTCTGTCCTACCTCGCCAACCCACAGGCAGGCATCAATACCGTAATCCACGCCGCAAACAGCAGGATCAATTACGTCAAGTTCAACCGCATTTGCAGTATTCAGAAGCAGGATGATTTTCTTGAGAGAACCAGCTGCTTTCAGCTCAGCCAGCTTGCCCAGGATATCCTTTTCTTCCTTGCTGATGGAGAGCATGTTTCCATTTGCATCAGACGCGCCGATAACCGGCAGATCCTTTCCTTCACCGCATACACGGCCGATAACCATAATGGCTGCATCACCGTACTCGGAAACGGAATCCCATTCAGCACTGGAAAATGCACTCAGAGGTGCTTCATTTACCGCAAATTCTTCATTTTTGAAAATATAGTTGTTCAGACTTCCGGCTGCGCTCTTAAGACCGTAATCCTTACCGGCACCCTCTCCATAAAATTTCCACAGCATGGGATTGACAGTGAACCCATCCTGCTCAAGAGCGTCCTTTAAAGTCTGCGCCTTGGAGGTATCCATTCCACCGGAACCTGTACCACCATATACAAAATGAACGGAAGTGGTTCCCAGCAGACTGATC
Organism: Clostridia bacterium; assembly: GCA_017469025.1. GTDB lineage: Bacteria > Bacillota > Clostridia > Christensenellales > Aristaeellaceae > Ventricola. The sequence continues at coordinate 9,750 of JAFUHD010000368.1, read as the reverse complement.
TTTTCACCCCCGGAAAGCGGCAGTGCATTGTTCCGGTTCAGCAGCAGTACAGAACCATTCGCAACAACACTTTCACATACCAGATCGGCAGCAGCAGCCTGAGATGCACTGTCTTCATAATCAGATACAAAACGGGGCGGCAGATCTTCCGCTGCGTCTCCCACAACAGTACTGCCCTCAATGCCCAGTACCATATTAATGATGGTGGCGTAATTGTTGGCAATTGGTCCACCGATCATCAGAAACGCGAAAAGGAAGGCAAATACACCGCAAAGGATTTTCCAGATCAGCTTCCCTTTGGGCTTTTTATTTTTGGCCATAGTAACGCTCCTTCGTCAATAAAATGCAGATACGAAACCAGATCGTAAGCTTCCTTTGTCAATCAGAAAAGGCCGCCGCACTATTCGCACGGCGGCCATGACTTCAAGTCAGATATTCAGTTGGATCAGCCTTCGGTAATGGTGAGGGCTTCAACGCTTTCCATGCCTTCAGGCAGGGTCACGATCATGTTCTGCAGGGTAACGTCATCCAGATCCTCCCGCAGATCTTCAACAGTGAACATCTTGCCTTCCAGGGTGTGATGTGCGAGGAAGTCGGCAGCACCGTTGTCAGAACCATCCGGGAAAGCAATATCCGTCATTTCATCGGTCCAGTTGTCGGTATCCAGAACCATGGCGAATCCCAGCGGAGTGCGGCCATAGCCTTTGCCATGCTGCTCAAAGTAGATGCCCTCACAGGTATTCAGGGTAATGTCAAAATGACAGGCCTCATCATCAGCAGACTCAGTAGAAGAATAAGTGCCGCGATAGACGATCAGCTTATTGGCTTTGAGGCCGGGATCGGTGGTACCAAAGTAATACTCACGATAGAACAGTTCATAATGGGAATCATCGCGAAGGATCAGAGAAGCGTCTTTGGTCGCATACCAGCCAACCGCATCGATGAAATTGTTGTCGCTCAGGTTGTAGCTGCTCTTGATTTCAGCAGTAGCAACTGTCACAATGGACATGGCCATGATCATGGCAACCAGAAGAATCAGATACTTTTTCATAGGAAAATCCTCCTTCTTAATTCGACCCGTCTCAGCAGGTCTTTGTTACGGGCATAATGTATCAGTTTGAAACCCGTCTTACAACGCATACATCGTAACTGATGGTTCTTACATCGTAACTCAGTTTATTGGAATAATCCGTCCTGGAACGCGTTATAGAGATAATATCGGCTGGTCAGATCCTGATGGATGTTGTCGGACAGACAGTAGAAGAAATTGTTTTTCTCACGGTCCGGACCATAGCTGAAATGGGCATCAGCTGCCAGTGTCCTTGCCAGTGCATTGCAGTTTTCAAAGGCCAGATCCTCCTCACCACCGCAGGCCATATAGATGTAAAAGGGGTACTCTGTTTCTTGAACGATGGAAAGAACAGCTTCTGTGTCCTGCATGGGACCGGAGAACGGCAGAAAATTGGTGCTTACATCCAGCATATTGTCAAACAGTGCCCACGTTGTCATGCTGCCCATCGAAAAACCACTGATCGCCCGGTAGTCCCGGGATGCGCGGAAACCGGATTCGTCCGCTGTTTCGGCATGGGTGCGGTAGGTGCTTTCCACCAGAGGCATTATTTCCTCCCGCATTTCCCGTGGAAACTGCTCCCAGTCATACAGCAGATGACGGGCATCGTAGTAATAGGTTGGCGCTACCAGAATGAAAGGCCTCGCAACACCGGTGGAAATCATGTGGTCAAAGGCGTTCTTGGTTGCCGGGTTGCAAAGGAGCGTGGTCGGATCGCAGCCCCGGCCATGAAAGAAATAGATCACGGGATAGCGATCCGTTCCATTTTCGTCATATCCATAGGGCAGATACACATACATCGTTTTTTTGTACGTTTTTTCGGCGTACACATTGGTGTTGTATTTCATCTTGACCACGGTGCCTGGCTGATCGCACGGCGCTTCGTAAAAATCCCGGTCATAAAGCAGATAGTGGGTGGGCACGCCTGCCAGATTACCTGCATCCAGCAGGGCAGGCGCCTGAAAACCCGCTTCCTCAGCATATATCCCGCCCGCACCGCACAGAAGCAATAACAGCAGAGACAGGATCATTATCTTTTGCATTCGTCTGTTTCCCCCATTAATTACTTGAACAGCACATCCTGAAATGCATTGTACAGGTTGAAGCGGCCCTTGAGCGTCTGGTGGATTTCCTTGGAGATCGCTGCATAACAGTTATTCACTGCGGGGTCAGTGCCATAGGAGAAGGCATCGTCCGCAATCATGGCGTTGATCAGTTCCACCACGCCATCATAGGCAATGTCACGCTTGCCGCCAGAGCAGATGTAGAAAAACACATCGTTGGCATATTCACTGTTCTTCATGGCCTTCTTGAGCGGTGCGAAGTTGTCCATGCTGGAAGCGGACATGGGCACAAAATACCTTGCGTAGTCCATGCAGCGGTAGGTCACCTGCCAGCAGACGGAGCTTCCCTGGCTGTAGCCGGAGAAGGCGCGATGAGCGCGGGAGGCAATAAAGCCCGCCTCGTCAGCGGTTTTGGCATAGGTGGAATACCTGGTTTCAACGGCAGGCATCAGATCCTTGCGGACCTCATCCACAAATACGGCGTGGTTGGTGGCACGCTCGTCATAGTTATAATAATAGGTAGGGCACACCATGAGAAAGGGCTCGCAGATACCCATGTCGATCATGTTGTCAATGGCATTCTTCACTGTTTCATCACCGATGAAGCTGTCCTGGGTTTCATTGGTGCCGTGAAAGAAGTAGATGATGTTGTACTGCCTGGTCTCATCGTAGCCGTAGGGCACGTACACATTGGCCCACTGGTTTACTGTGTCGCCATACACAGAAGTGGTGTATTCCAGCTTTTCAATGGCCCCCGGGTGATCGCACGCTGCCTCCCAGAACCTGGTCGCGTAGTTGCGGAAATGAGATTCATTGCCGCCTTCCAGCTCGGTGACAGTTTCCTTTCGGTCTTCTGCACGCTCTTCAGCCACAGCTGGAATCAGGGCACAAAGCGCCAGGGTTATAACCATAACCAGGCAGATAATCTTGTTTATCATGGAATCCTCCTTCTTTTTCACATGAGCTTTTGTATGTCATTTTTACATGCCGGAGTATCCCCTTCAGGGCAAACAGCATAACTGCGCTTTTTCACATCGCAAAAATCAGTGGATGGTCAATCTGGAATGGAACGTGATTTCGCCCAGGTCATCCTCCTGATAGGTAAGCGTGCCGGTTTCCTCCCGGGTAATGATCATGCTGCCATCTTCGTCAATTTCCACAGTGGATGTGCCTTCGCACTCCATACCGTATTCTTCCTCACTGAAGGTAAAATAGAATTCCCGGCTGGTTTCACTGCTTTTATTCGTAATTCCGTCCCACAGGCTGTGCACGTTTCCAGGACCGGTAATATAACCGATATCAATTTCTGCCTGACAGTCATCAGGATCTGTCCCAGACACTTTGCAGGTAAACCGGATCAGTTCATGGTCAGGACCCGTCATCGTGATACTGACTGTGCCGTTCTCCTCAAGAATCACCGGTTCAAGCGCATCCCAAGAGCTATGGAAAGAACCGTTTCCCAGCAGACTGGTTTCAAATCCGATTCCGTCTTTTGTGGCAGCTGCGTTCAGATATGCATCACCATCACAAACAATTGCCAGCAGGATTTCATCTTTCTCCTGACAAAGCGTACAGGTAACACTGCCGTATCTGGAAATGAGTTCAGCAGCTTTGTCTGCGTCGGATTCTGCATTCACGGTCAGTGTAAATGTTCTTCCATTGATGAGGCCATTCAGCACATCATATACGGAATCCGTATTATCCGCCTGGGCAACGCACATTCCCATGCAAAGCAAAGCAAAAAGCAGTAACCATGTTTTCTTCAAAGAATATTCCTCCCCCACGTATCATATTGGACGTTGCGATCGTATAAAAAAAAGCGGTCCGCCACAAGGCGAACCGCGAGATTGGTTCTTCCGGCATCGTAATTATTTATCCGGTGCCAGGAGCAGAATATCCAGAAAAAACATTTTCCCATGCTGTTCAGCGGTCAGCATGCCGTTATATTTTTCCGCTATACGGTTCATGCTCTTCATACCAAATCCATGCCAGTCAGGATCACCTTTGGTCTTAGGCAGGCCGTTGACAAAAGAAATATCTTCTTCACTGGGATTTTCCATATGAATATTCAGCATGTTTCCGTCACGTGTGGAAGACAGGGAAATGAATCGTTCCGTACCTTCGGGCAGGGCCGATACAGCATTAATCGCATTCGTCAGCGCGTTCTGGAACAGGGAATACAGATCAAGTTCTTCTACAAATGAAAAGTCTGTCATTCCAAGAGAGCACGTAAGCACTATCCCCCGCTGCTGACAGATACCGATTTTTTCCGCCAGAAGTACATCAAGCACCTCATTGCCTGAATTGGCCGGACGCTCATATGCCGCGATAGACTGTTTGAGTTTGTCAAGCTGTTCCTGAGGTACCGTTCCCCTGAAGGATTTCAGCAGGTGTTTTAAGTCGTGGTACTTTTCATTGATCAGCTGTGCGCTTTCCTTGCTTGCCTCATACTGTACCCGCTGTGTATGAATCAGTTCACGCATGGTTTCCATATTGCTGGCAAGTCTCGCCTGTTCCATTACGCCGAACTGCAGTGCGATCACCAGTACATCAATGACTATCTGTAACAGTGCTTCAGCGATTACAGCCATCTGATTTCTTCCCGGGTTATCCTGCGTAAGACGTGCCATACCGATACACAACAGCAGAACAATTACAGAAAAAATGGCTTTCAGCTTGTTGTCATAATTATCTTCTCTGTTTCTGATAAAAGGCCGAAGTGCAAAAAACAGCAGCACATACACCATTCCATAGCAGATCAGATCAACAACCAGCACGCCCTCTGCCCGCCGTGAAAAACTGTCTATCCATTCTATCTGCCGGAACAGGGTTTTAACACTGCCCGCAATATCCTGGGCAATATAACCGGTTGCCGCCATAAAAAGTATGGTCCAAATGCTTTCATCATAGCAAAACCACACGATAACGTTCAGCGTGATATAAACAAGCAGGGCTGCTGCTGCATGTGACATCATAGCCAGAGGACTGCTGCCAACGACATAAATATTCCTGAACAGATACTGTACAGCACAGCCTGCAAGTACAGAAAGAATCAATCGTGGCAGGAAATGCTGCCTGCGTTTCATGGGATATGAAACCAGCAGCAGACCGACTACCGACTGCAGCAGCAGAAAAGCACTGCGCCCCTGCTGATACCAGACCGGCATATAGCTCATTACCTGCTTCCTCCCTTATACTTTGCCAGAGCCGACAGGAATTCCTTGCGTCTGCCATTGCTGACAGACAGTTCATGTCCATGTACTATCACTGTGCTTCCATTTACTGCCCGCACATACTTCAGATTCACCAGAAACGATGCACTGCATCGCACAAAATGAACTGAGGACAGCTTTTCCTCATAGCTCTTCAGGTTTCCCCATTGTCGAATAATTTCACTGTCCGTATGGATAAGGATATCATGATTGGATACTTCAATAAATGTTATTTCATCCACGTTGATACGTCTGTTTTCCTCTTTATTGCGCACATCAAGACTCATGGAGATATTCTGATGTGACAGCATCCGGCAGACCCTGTCCATCTTGACTGAAAATTCCTCAAATCGTACTGGTTTGAGCACATAGTCAAATGCACCGACAGAATACCCTTCAATTGCATACTGGGTAAGCATTGTGATAAAAATTATCATCACCCTGTTATCCATCTGCCGGATCCGTCTGGCCGCTTCCATGCCCAGCATATCCGGAATCTGAATATCCAGAAACAGTAGATCTGCATCACACCTGTATTCCGTCAAAAATGGAATGGAGCGGTTGTACAGCTTCAAATTGTAAGAAAAATCTTTGTGGGCTTCCCCGTATTTTTTCAGCATCTGAGAAAGCCGTTCTGCCTGCTCCGCCTGGTCTTCCAGAATGATAATATTCAGCATTCTGAACTTCTCCTCAGGTCATAATTTGTATCACCGGTACCTCTCTTGTCATGCCGGCCTCATCTTTGAAAATATAATATAAATATACGTTTCTTTTTTCAAGGCGTACATCGTAATTGTCCCCGTTTTTATCGTAATTGGATTATTTTGTCGTGAATCATCGTTTTGTGCTCAGATTTTCTGATTTTAAGTTCATCCATCCGGTGTATAATAAAAAAGTGCTGCTGCAATCACACAGACAAAAGTCCATGCTTGCATAGTTTCCCATGCTCAATTACAATATTGGCATTCAGATGATTCACTCTGTTTCTGCGAAAGATTCAGCAACTCAGTCATCCGGGCAGCATCCGGCCGGTTATGCCACTGCATGCATAAAACATTCCGTCATATCTTGCCCCGCAAAAATGAATTAATCCCTGCAGGGAGACTCTGGTCCCTGGGCTTTACATCCACAGTTGTATCCTGAACCTTCCAAAAACTGCCACCTGTCTTTTGACTTCGTATTTTAAAAAAGAACCTCATCATTCAGGGATTCTCTTTCTCCTGAGGCAAAGGGAAGATTCAGTGTCTGCTGCTGATTGACAGAATCACAGGAACCAAAACCCGAGCTACTTGTGCCAGCGTATCTGGCCGGACTACACCGGAATTCACTTGTCATACCTGAAATTCAAACATATATGGAGGAAAATACCATGAAAAGAAAGACCATCACAACACTGCTTTTCGTCATGATTCTGATGCTGGCCGTATTTGGTACAGCAGCCGGCGAAGTCATCACACCTCTGCAGCCCCAGATTGATCTCAGCAATCTGAATGACCGCTTCATAACAACCAATATCGAGTACAAGGGCAACAACATGATGACGCTTACGCTTTATGAAAACGAGCAGTTTGATGCGGATGCCATAAGAAGCGTGAACATAGGTGACATCATCCTGTCAGATGGTGAAGAGCTCCCGGTAAAAAGCATTGAATGGGACGGACCGGATCTGTATTTCAACCGGAACACTGAGGATGAAGTCCTGTTCTGTGATACTACCAAAGGCACATTCGAGCGCATCATGGAAGACGACATGGTTCCGCAGGTTAAGCTTGGTAGTCTTGAACAGGAAGTCCTGCCCTATATGGTCATGCTCGACTGGGTGGATGCTGAAACCGGTGATATTCTGGATAACGTTGCAGTCCGGAATGGCGACGAACTGCTGGCACTGCTTGAAAGCGGCAATGGCCCCAGCTTTTCCGTTTTTAACGTGCGTATTCTCTATAATGACTATCAGCCTATGCTGATCTGGCGTTTCTATTCTCCTGCGCAATAATCCAGGACTGTACTTTCAGCAGTCATCCAAAGCCAAATCTGAATGATTTCCGTGACACTTCAGCAGCAGCGGTTTCTTCGGAAAACACCGCTGCTGTTCTACTTGTTCCAAGCGAAAGGCGGTATTCATTGAAAAAGCTTATCTTTGTATTTGCGGTTCTTATACTGACACTCCCCATATTCAGTGCTGGCGGAGAATCCATTTTTGCAGAATTCAGGAATCTGGAATGGAGTTACTGCAGCGGCGCAAGTGCCTGGTCGACTGATATGACGATCCGGGAAGACGGCTCTTTCACCGGTCTGTTTCACGACGGAGAGATGGGCGAAGCTGCAGATGAATATCCGTACGGCACCATATACGTCAACAGCTTCACCGGACATCTGTCTGTTATTGAGCAGATCAGTGAGCGCGTCTTCAGAATCCATGTTGATGAGCTGTTGCTCGACGAGAAAACCGGCATAGAATCGTTCAGTGACGGTACCCGGTTTGTAACTGCAGTTCCGTACGGGCTCACTCAGGGAGATGAAATGGTCCTGTATGCACCAGGTATGCCGATTCTTGATCTACCGGAAGATTTGCGGCTTTGGACACACGTCCAGGATCTCGAAAATCCGCCAAGTGAACTGGAAACCTGGTTTCTCACCAGCATCGCAAATGACAGTGGTTTCCTTGCATATCCAGGGTACGTGGATCCATGGCTTCATCTGACGGCTGAGCAGTTAAGTGAAAAGACCGGATTATCCTTCGGTGTGCCGGAAGATGCAGAAAACATCAGCTACCGGTATCTTGAAGATGAACAGCTCGCAGAAATGCGGTTTACACTGGACAGCGATGAATTCTGCGCACGTATGCAGCCCGCTTCCCTGAAACCCCGGGAGCTCTTGAACATCTCTGACATTTATTATGTCTGGGAAAACGAAGAAGCAGTCGCTGTCGGCAGCTGCTCCGGAACCATAGCTCAGGCACAGGCAGATAAACACGACTGGGTTGAGCTTTGTCTCTGGTATGATCCAGATGCCGGAATCATGTATTCCCTGTCCGTAGTCACGCCAGAACTGAACGGGCTGGATCTTGTTGCAGTCGCTGAATATGTTTACAGACCTGTTGCAGATCATCAGACTACCTGATCTTTACACCTGACTGTCCGTACCGCTCCGAACTCCGGAACAGTGCGGACAGATTTCTCTTTCCTTGTCCGGTTAACGGCTTTCAAACGTCACCAAAAACCTGCGAACAAGTTATCACAATACCGTTTTGATTCCATCACAAGTTAAGTCTGTCATATTAGACTGCTATGATGAATGAAATCGGCAAAAAGAACTGACAGACGGCAGGATAACATCAATCTGTTCCTGGATTATGTTATCGATGAGGCAAAAGCTAAAGAAATCATATTGAGCCTTACTGTAATGGATTTTTCGGAGAGTCTGCAGAATGAGCATTAAGGGTTTTGAACATGAAAAACTGTATGTATTTGGCAAGGATGTAATCCCTTTGGAGAGGAATGGGACAGAAGAAAAAACAGTACCTCTGTATATCAAGTTCAACAAGTTGGAGAACTGTTTCGTGATAGGTATTTCGTTCCATGAACAGAAATATCCGCTTACATACTATTTGTATAGGGCAAGACCATGATTTTACTGATGAAATGTAAAGAAACCTTATCAAAACAGGGTGAAGGTGATGAGTTGGAGAACCGTGTAGAATCCTTCTTTTGACTGTATTCATCATCACAGTACCCACGGTCTGGAATCTTCCGGATCATGGTCCGGGAAATTCCAGGCATAAGTCGGTATGAAGGATGCTCTCCAGAATACATCTTCAGAAATCCCCATAAACCGGCCATAACTGCTATCTTTTCTGTCTGTATAATCATAAAAAAAGCTGGCTCACAGAATGTTACGAAGACACATCTTCTGTGGACCAGCTGCTTTTTATTTGTCTTATTCAATTGCAGGCTTTGCCGAATGTTGATTCATGGTTAATATGGCAGTACTTTTTTATACTGCACGCAAAAATGCGCAGATCATCAGAATATAGCAGACCGTCTTGGGAAGCATCAGCATTCCAAACATTGGCACAATGCCTGCCGCAACTGCAACCGGAATGTAGAACAGGAATGACAACAGGATATAGACCCAGACATTTCGGAACGGCTGGTACTCATTTCTGATCTCATAATACAGCCGGCAGATGATCCCGCCAAGAGTCACAAATGGCACATTCCGAATGATTCCCCATGTCACATCACTTTTGTTTTCAAGCCAGGCATTCTGCGGGAAGAGGCAGAGAATAATGCGGACAGCTGCCAGTATCCAGATCAGATTCGTCGTATTTCTGTTTTCCTTCTGTTTCCTGCACCCGAGCAGGATGTAGTAAAGCAGAACGTAAAACACTGTCATGGTGATGGAC
>JAFUHD010000367.1 GCA_017469025.1 Clostridia bacterium | reverse complement strand
TCTCTATTCGGACACAGCACACCGATTCAGGAACAGAGATTGCTGTTGAAGATACAGGACCAGGTTTTGATCCATCCGATGAGAGTCAGTCGCACATCACCCTGAAAAACATACAGCAGCGGCTTGAAATGATGTGTCACGGTAAAATGACGATCATGCCCAGAGAGGGAGAGGGGACCGTGGTAAAGGTGACACTGCCCTGAACGGACTGCAACCATAAGATTGTGTCAGTGAGTTTTCAAATATACCTCAACAAAACAATGCCGTTTTTTTCTCTGCAGGAAAAAACGGATGCCGCACAGCAGGTTTCCTTGGACGCTTTTGCCATTACAGAAAACGCTCCGGTGTTTTTGTGCAGCATTTGGGGATATTTTTTTTGATATTTTAACGGACTTCTAACGGTTTTTTATTTAATAATAGCGTCCAGCCAGATTAGCCACTGCTTCTGAAACAGGACCAGATCTGAAATACCCGGACAATACAGAAAACAATCACAGCGAGAGCATAGAAAAATAATAAATGTCTTTATTCGGACACATTGCACCGATTCCGGTGTCGGGATCGGCATTGGTGATGTCTGAACGGGTATTGAGGATAGAAAACCTGGGTTCAGGCACCGCAGACGTCCTGGTGAAACTGCTTGGAGCCGGTGAAGCGCTGCAGATGTATGGAAGCGTGATGAACCCGGACTTCTCTGAGATGCGCCAGGTTCTGTTGCTGAAATTCGTCAGCGGGGATGCCCTGCAGCTGTATCGCAACGAAATTTCGGGCATTGACGAATTCGACTGGAAAGCATTCCCTGAGGCACATATTGCTGCAGACGGAAAGCTTTCGTGCGATATTGTTGATGACAGGATAACAGAAGTCAAGGAATTGTTGGATATAATAAAGTGAAAGTGAGGAATTACAAATGGCACAGATCGCAGACAAGGTTTACAGGAACGCGAAGATCTATTCAGTTGCGTTGGACGGTACGGAGACACACGCACAGGCGCTTGCTATCGTGGACGGCAAATTTGCTTACGTTGGCGATGAAGCAGGTGTTCAGGCATGGATCGGCGATACCACTGAAGTCATCGACTGCAACGGAAAGAGCATTATTCCTGGCCTTGGAGACGCGCATATGCATTTGGCGCACTCTGCAAAAAAATTCGGAACCTGCAGCTTCGGCAATATTGTGCCTGATCCCCAGAAGGACACACCCGAGGGCGTGATCAAGCAGATTCAGGATACGCTGAAGGCTTATTTCGACGAGCACAAGGACGCACCGGTAATTCGCGCACTTGGCTGGGACAGAACGTGGTTCTCCGGCGGTCTGCAGGGCATCGTCAGGCCGTTCACCCGGCATGATGTGGACGTTATTGTCCCCGACAGGCCAGCCGTTCTGATGTCGTACTGTGGGCACAGGGTTCTGCTGAATACGAAGGCACTGGAAGCAGCCGGTGTTACGAAGGACACCGATGATCGGAACGGTCTGATCGTTAAAGAAGCAGACGGAAGCCCCAGCGGCTACATCAAGGAGCCTGCCGTCTATCTGCCTATCATCGACAGCATTCCGGGTTATGATTTTTCGCCGAAGGAGCATCGTGACTGCCTGAAGCAGTGCTTTGATGTGTTCAACGAACACGGATACACGCTGCTGTGCGACTGCCAGCAGGGTGCAGCCTATCCAGTTCTGACGGATATGGCCAAAAACGGTGAGTTTACCGCCAGAGTTTCCGGCGTATTCAACGTCAACGATGCGACCCGGGAAGAGGATCTTGAAAAGGCTGTTGCCAATCGCAAGAAGTTTGATGTTGAGGGCCTTTTCACGGTAGATACGGTTAAGTATTTTGCAGACGGTCAGTTCGCTATGCTGGAGCCCTATCTGGAGACTTCAATCAATCATAAACCTGGTACAAGAGAGCCGCTCCTCTGGGATGAAGCGCATATGGAGGAGTCAATGGCGCTTGCCAACAAGGAAGGCTTTAATATCCATACGCACGCCATGGGCAGCTATGCCATTCACAGGGTCGTCGACTGCTATGAGAATGCGCAGAAGCTGTACCCGAATCCCAACATCCGCAACATCATTGCGCATGACACATTTATCGCACCGGAAGACAGGGTACGCATGGGGAAGAGTCATATCATCGCCAGCAATCAGCCTGCCTGGTTCAACGATCATCCGGCAGAAGAACCGATTATGGTCGCTGACTGGGGTGAGGATGTCGTCAGAGAGGCTTATCCGAGCAAATCGCTGATTGACAACGGTGTTGTGTGCGCCTATGGATCAGACTTTTTTGTCAGCCCTTCCTACGGTCTCGCTGGCATTCAGGTCGCCATGACCAGAAGACATGTCAAGTTGGACCCGACCTATGAGATGTACAAGGATAATCTTGCTGCCAAGCCGGAGGAGTGCGTCAGCCTCAAGGAGGCACTTCAGGCTCATACGATCAATGCAGCCTATCAGGCACATATGGAGAACATTACCGGCTCCATCGAAGTAGGAAAATCCGCGGAACTGGCGGTTCTGGACAGAGACATTGAAACCATCCCGGTGGAACAGATTCAGGATATTGAAGTACTTGAAACTGTGTTCATGGGAAAAACGGTTTTCAAGAAGGCTTAAAATTTTAAATACTACGGTTATTACACAACGATCTCATTCTGATGGAACACGGGGACTTTCGGTGCATAAAAACTGGCATCGTGTATTTCCCAGGAAAAGATATACGCACATTGCGCTTTGGGCAGCCTGACACCGTTCGGGCTGCCCTTTTGAGTATTCATGGAATGGAGGACGAAGCAGTCAATGCCCTGGAGATGCTCCAGGGATGCGGCAGGCGTGGAAATCAAAGCTGAGATGCGGGAAATGATGGGTGCGTCGAGATAAATAAACAAAGCCCATACCGGATGTGTAAACCTGCTGAATCTTTCCCTGAACCAGGAATTTTTCGGTGGAGATCCGAATAAACCGGAGTTTAGGCCAGAATCATCCATGAAGGGTACAAGGGTGGGGTTATTGAAGGGTACATGGGCTTCTGCAGAATCTGGGATGAAAACGTGCTTAAGGCAAACACACCGGAGGAAAAGCAGCGGACCGTTACCGCGAAAATTGACCTGTGTATACCTGATCAGGTATTTGGAAGAGCACAGACCGGAGATGGAGAAAATCATGATGACAATGTTCAGTCCGGAATATGTAAAGATGGCGTCTGAGAGAACGGAGAAGATTAAGGCGTCGATCAGCACGTTGAGATTCTTGAAGATACCGGAAAC
>JAFUHD010000053.1 GCA_017469025.1 Clostridia bacterium | reverse complement strand
TATTGTAATATTTGTCAACAATTAATTTTTATTAATAGAGTGCCGCAGATAGGCCTATCGTCTGGGTTCTTGAGTCTGTTGATAGGAAAAAGAAATGTCAGGAAATATTGATGCAGTTAACAATCTACCCGGGAATTCAAGCTAAAGCACGATATGTCAATAAAGGAGGAAAAACATATGGAGAAAACCCTGAGCATTTTACTGACACTGGCTTTGATGCTGGCGTGCGTACTTCCCGCAATGGCTGACACCTATACGGGCGAAGCCGAAGGCAAGAACGGGAAAGTCGTTGTGGAAATCAGTGTTGAAGATGGGAAAATCACATCTGTAACGGTCACCGAACAGGAAGAGACCCCCGGCATTGCGGACGAACCACTGGCAAAAATTCCGGCAATGGTCATAGACAATCAGTCTCTGGCGATTGACGGTTTCACAGGTGCGACGGTCACCAGGGACGCTCTGGTCTCTGCCATTGAGACGGCTGCGCAGAAAGCCGGTCTGGATACAGATGCCATGAAAGCAGTTCAGGTGGAAACTGATGCAGCCGGAGAACCTGTCGAAGATACAGCTGACGTCATCGTAGTAGGTGCCGGTGGTGCCGGCCTTTCCGCCGCTGCCGGTGCAGCGCAGAAAGGCGCATCTGTCATCGTTCTGGAAGCCAACGGCATCGTGGGCGGCGCAACAATCCGCTCCGGCGGCCATATGCTCGTATTTGACGATGCAATCAATGCTGCCATGGATCGTAACGATGATGCCCTGCAGACATATCTGGCTTATGATCCTGCTGATTTCGGTGAATGGGCTGGCATCCTGACCACACTTCAGGAACAGATCAAAGCCTATCTTGAGAGTGATCAGGCAGGACGCTTTGACAGCGTTGAGATGGCGCTGATCGATCACTATCTCAAGGGCGCCGGTCAGGACATGGATGGAAACGAAGCCACCAATGATTATGCGCTGCTGACTGCATCCTTCTATGGTGCAGGCGATATCAACGCGTGGCTGACAGACGGTGGTATGGGCATTCAGGACAAAATGTACAATGCCCATGGCGGTACCCCCGTGGGTGGCGCAGCAGCCATGATCTCCACACTGCAGAATATGGCAGAAAGCAACGGAGCACGTATCGTGCTGAATATGCGTGCCACAGAACTGATCGTGGAAGATGGAAAGGTGACCGGCGTTATCGCTCAGGATGCTCAGGGCAATACCCACACCTATCATGCCAAAGGCGGTGTAGTGCTCGCCACCGGCGGATTTCAGTCAAACGCTTCCATGGCTGCAGAATACCAGAAAATCGGCAAGGGACTGGGTGCAAACAATGCCAGCACCAGCCCTGCGACCAATGTGGGCGACGGCATCACTATGACCCGTTCCCTGGATGCCAAGCTGCGGGATATGGGCTTCATGGTCACTGTTATGGAAGGCTATCATGAAGGCAGCTCTCTCAGCGAATTCGGAAAGATCAACGCTCAGTCCCAGCTGACCGTCAATGCCAATGCCGTTCGTTTCGGCGATGATACCAGGAACGCCGGCATGGGTACCAATGGCACTGTTTACATCAACCAGCCTGACGGACTGGTCTACTTCATCGGTGACGCGCAGATGGTCAATGGCCTCAACGCCGCTCAGGAAGGCTTTACCGATACTATGCAGGCACGCGGCGACTGGTTCGTGGTACGTGACACCATCGACGAAGCTGCCGAAGTCATGGGCCTGGATGCGGAAACCCTGAAAGCTACCATTGAAACCTTCAACAGCTATGTGGATGCTGGCGAAGACAAAGACTTTGGCCGTACCAAGTTTAACGGCAAAGTAGAAAATGGTCCGTTCTGCATCGCAAAAGGTGAAGCTCACTATCATCTGACCTTTGGCGGTTTAGTGATCAACCCCGACGCACATGTGCTTAATACCAGCGGCGAAGTAATCCCCGGCCTGTATGCTGCCGGTGACGTGCTTTCCGGCCTAGAAGGTGATGCCCACCAGAGCGGCGACTGCATCACCACTATGCTGTACTTCGGGAAGACAGCAGGTGAAAATGCGGCTGCAGCCAGATAATTCTTTTGCATTTTTCAAGCCCCGGTCCAAAAGGCAGTTCAAATCAGGGAATACGCTGATTTGAGCCGGCATTCTTCGGATGGTAACAACGAAAACCGGCTTCAAGGCGCATAGCTCCTCTGAAGCCGCTTTCTTTTATGTATGTTTTAAACGAGACCTGCATACACATGTATTATTCCCCTTGTTGTCACTATCACGTCATAGTATATCAAAAACACCAACTCACCATGGAACCGTACAATCTATGATGCTGCGTCAATAACCTCGATGAAAATCTGTCCTGCGCAACTTTGTTTTCCTTATTCAGATCCAATGAATGATTTTGCTTCTTATTGCGGCTCAATCCCAGGTTTGAAAGTTTCTAAGGCTTGAAGCCCTGGAAGAAACTCTGTTCAAATAAGAGTCGAAGTAACGTCAACAGGTAGGGCTATTGACGTGTAATTTACCAGCATTCCCGACAGAAAAAGCGGGTGCCGCAGCACCCGCACGGTCAGGTATCAATGATCCTGACATTTTCACGTCCAAAGGCATCAAATACTTTCTGGAGGTTTTCCTGCGCCTGACGCTTTGCCTCCTCCTGTGCATCCAGAATTCTCTGGTCCTTTTCCTCAACAGTGCCCTCAATTGCTGCCCGGAACCGGCAAGGCCGTCCTGCGGCCACACTGAGCGCCGTAGAAACCTGTTCATTGCGTTCCTGCTGATTGAGCATGTTAACATTCAGACCGCCCGTCTTGGAATTAAAAACAACCGTAAACAGTCCATCTGTTTCATGTGCCAGTCGTCCCGGAACCATCAATGCATAGAGCATAGGCATTGTTTTCCGGATATCCTGAAGCGCCGCCTTATAAATTGCCTCAGCGCCTGCCTCAACACCTGGCTCCGTGTTAACCGGTTTTTCAGCAACCGCATCTCCCGCAGCCTGCGTACCCGCTCCAGTACTGTTCTTTATACGCTTTGCGGATACAGAAATCTCGCCTGCCTGTATCTTCCGTTCCAGTTCATCCAGCCGCTCCCGCAATGCCTCAAGCTGCAGGCTTTCCTCCGGCAGGCACGCTCTCAGAGCTGCATTTTCTGCAGCAAAGCGCGGCTGGGATGACCACTTCATGTCCGACTCGGCCTGAAGGAACAGATTAAGAATCCGCATGAGACGCATCTGTGTCGTTTTGGCCGCCTGCTCATAGTAAGCGTCCGCATCCTCCTGCGTAACATCCAGAACCTGAGTGCACGCCTCCCTGCCACAGACGCCTGTCGTCAGCAATGCCCTGAAGTGACTGCTGACATCCTTCATGAAAACCTGTATTTCCTTGCCGCCGCGCATCACGGCATCAATCTTTGAAAGCACACCGGCACTGTCGCCGGCAATAACAGCATCTGCAAAGTCAAACAGCGTGCTGCGGTCTGTGGCGCCCAGAATCTCACGGACAAGCGTGTCCGTCATTCCCTGTTCATTTTCCTGTGCATATCCCATGCACATATCCGCAATGGACCACGCATCACGCATGCCGCCTTCCGCTGCACGTGCAATCCGCTCTATCGCCTGTGGTTCATATGGAATGTTTTCAAGCTGAACTGCCTGTTCTAGACGTGCCGATATTTTGACAAGCGGAATTCTGCCGAAGTCAAAGCGCTGGCACCGTGACAGAATTGTCGCAGGCAGTTTCTGCGGCTCCGTTGTTGCCAGGATAAACTTGGCATGTGCCGGGGGCTCCTCCAGCGTTTTGAGAAGCGCGTTGAATGCCCCCTGAGACAGCATGTGTACCTCATCTATGATGTAAACGCGGAATCTGCCGACGGCCGGCGGATACTTGACTTTCTCTCGCAAATCACGGATTTCATCCACACCGTTATTGCTGGCGGCGTCAATCTCAAGAATATCCAGTGTACTGTCTTCCATCAGAGATCTGCAGGTCGGGCAGTTTCCACACGGTTCTCCATCCGCCGGTGTTTCGCAGTTGATCGCACGTGCAAAGACCTTCGCTGCAGATGTCTTGCCTGTCCCGCGGGTACCGCAGAAAAGATAGGCATGCGCAATGCGTCCGCTCATAACCTGACTTTTCAGTGTCTTTATAATCGCTTCCTGGCCGACAAAATCCTCAAATTTTGCCGGGCGGTAACGTCTGTATAATGCCTGATAAGCCATCTTCTCTGCGTCTCCTTTTCTCAGGCACTGCCAAAGCGGCAGTGCAATTTTTTGGCAGGTCCCCGCGCAAGGAATCTCCGCCTGTTACCAATAGCGAAACAGGCAGTACGCCTGACAACTGCGAAATACCAGCAGCATCAGGCCATATCCCCGGCAGTCCGGGGACTGCAGCCGTGCTGCTCAGTCCTGTCTGTTCATTTTAATGATAAATGCGATTCATTTCAAGTCCGGTGCATGGATTCACTCATGCCCTGTAAATGCTCGCCAGACCGCCGTGTGAAGTTTCCCTGTACTTTTCATCCATATCTTTACCGGTCTGATACATGGTTGCGATGACTTCATCAAAGGAAATCTTGCGTGTTTCATATAGGAAACGCGACAGATTCACAGAGCTGATGGCACGCATGGCTGCAACCGCATTGCGTTCAATACAGGGAATCTGAACCAGTCCGTTTACCGGATCACAGGTCAGTCCCAGATTGTGCTCCATTGCAATTTCAGCCGCATACTCGATCTGATCGATATTCAGACCGTACAGGGACGCGAGACCGGCAGCCGCCATGGAACAGGCACTGCCGATCTCTGCCTGACATCCGCATTCCGCGCCGGAAATGCTGGCATTCGTACGAATAACATTCCCGATAAGGCCTGCAACAGCAAGAGCATCCAGGATTTCATCCTCAGGGAATCCACGGTCCTCCTGCATGTAGTAAAGCACTGCCGGAAGCACACCGCAGCTGCCGCAGGTAGGTGCCGTTACAACCACATGCTCATCTGCATTCTCTTCGCTGACCGCATAGGCATATGCCGCGATGATCCGGTTCATGGCAACATCAGCGCTTTCGTTGTAGCAGCGCTTTTCATACAGCAGCTTTGCTTTCCTGGCCAGTCCCAGCCCGCCCGGAAGAACACCATCCGCCTTAAGTCCTCTCTCCACTGCCGCCCGCATTGCATGCCACGTGGTGGCAAGATACTCCCGCAGGGAAGCATCCTCACAGCGGTAAATAAAATGTACCAGACTGGTGCCTGTTTCCCGGCATCTTCTCAGAATTTCGGAGAAATACTTCTGCGGGTAGACATCACGGTCCTCATCTGATTCCTCGCCTTCTATCCGGATTGCACCGCCTCCGATACTGAATATTCTGACCGTTCCGATGTTTTCCCCGTTCCGCAGCGCCTCAAACCGCATCGTATTCGGGTGCGGCAGATCCGTTTCATCCCGGTCAAACAGCACCTCAACCCCGGGCAGAACACTCCTGATGGCCTTCCCGGTACCGTGTCCTTCTCCCGTAAATGCCAGAGAGCCATACAGCGTCACCCTGTATGCATCTGCATCCGGATACCGTTTTCCAAAGAGCTGGGCAGCACGGTACGGACCTACCGTGTGACTGCTCGACGGACCATTACCAATTTTATACACACTCTTAATACTTTTCATTGCAGGCTTTCTCCTTTAATGACATAGTCGTGCTTTCGGCACCGTATCAATCGCAATTGTCATTATTTGGCATACCAGCACGTAGTGCTGGGCCTTCTCCTTCAGTAACATAGTTATGCTTTCAGCATCGAATTAGAATAAGATGCCATTATTTGACAAACCGGCACAACGTGCCTGGCATTATCTTTTGACGCATTTTGGCATCATCCCCATCACAAATGACAATGTTTGACAGAGCAGTACTGTGCCACCTGACCTTGCTTTTGATACAGCATGATTAAACTGCAATAATGGCAGACCTCTGCAGGTTGTTTTTTCGGAAAGATCATATCAAAATCTTCCCTGTGTTTTCAACTGCGATACAGAAGAAAATCCATCATGTCCGGTCCATTGTTCATCCGGACGGTCCCCTGTATGGAACGGGGTACGGCAGATAATCTGCTTTAGCACGTTCAATAGATAAAGCGAATTCTATGGATTTTGAATAAATTGTTATGGATTTTTTTCAAAAAAGGCTTGACGTGATCTGAGTGACCCGTTATAATGACCGCAACTTAACAATAAACCTGTGACGTGGAAATCAAACCGGAAGCGCACTTCCAGAGAGTCTGGCCGGATTTACCGGGTGGAAGCCAGACAGAAAGCGGATCGGCAAATGGCCCACTGAGGGAAAGGTGAACGCTTACGCCAGTAACCGGACCGTATGCCTGCGTGAAAGGCGGGGAATGTGTTGGCATTCCTGCAGAGAGGATCCTGATTTTTGTCAGGGTCAAATAAGGTGGTACCGCAGAGGCAATCCAGCCCTGTCCTTAATTGGACAGGGCTTTTTTGGCAGAAAAACAGATACAGATCGTCATTGTCCGGACAGAAGATGCCGGATTCAAGAGGAGGCGGAACATGAGACACATCGTCATGATGCGGCTGAAACCGGGGATTTTCGACGCAGCCGCTGAACAGGAATACAGGGAAACCTTTGCCGCACTGGCGCAGGCACTGCCGGAGGATATCCTGGCAGTCCGTGTCATCCGGAACATTGTGGACCGTCCGCAGAATATGACGGTCATGATCGAGATGCAGCTGAAAGATGAAAGTTCACTGCCCAGGTATCTGCAGCATCCCTTGCATCAGGGTATCGGGAAAAAGTACAACCCGTACGTGGAGGCCATCGCCTCCTTTGACTGCCCCGACTGAAAACGGCCGCGGGAATGACTGGAGGAATCGGATATGGAAGCATCCCTCAGAGATTACACCATTTGTCTGCCCGCATGGACGATCGGTGAAAACATTCTGGATCAGGTCGGCAGACTGTGCAGCCCTTACGGCTCCCGCGCAGTCCTGATCGGCGGTGAGCATGCCCTTGCAGCCATTGGCGGCAGACTGATGGATGCCGTAAAAAAGGACGGACGCATTGAAATTGCCGGACCTTTCCTGTACGGCGGAGAAGCCTGCATGGAAAACGTGAGTGCGCTGGCCGCCATCCCCGATGTTCAGCATGCAGACATGATTTTCGCTGCCGGCGGTGGAAAAGCGCTGGATACGTGCAAGGTACTGGGGTACCAGCTCGGAAAAAAAGTATTCACGTTCCCGACCATTGCATCCACCTGTGCCGCCACAACGGCTGTTTCCATCCTTTATCATAAGGACGGCGGCTTTGACCGGCCCTTCTTTCTGCCGGCTCCGGCTGCACATACATTCATAGACACAGGCGTCATCGCCTCCGCACCAACACAGTATCTGTGGGCCGGGCTGGGCGACACCTATGCCAAATACTACGAGTCAACCATGTCTTCGCGTCTTGATGAGCTCTGCTATTACCATGCACTTGGTGTAAACACCAGCCGCAGCTGTCTTACACCGCTGCTCAGATACGGTGCCGCCGCCATGGAAGCACACAAACTGCGGCAGGTAACCCCTGAACTGGAGCAGGTGATCCTGAGCATCATTGTCACAACAGGCATCGCTTCAATCCTTCTTACGGCAGACCGGATCATCGACTACAATACCGGACTGGCTCATGCGGTCTTTTACGCACTCACCTCCTTCCCGGATCTGGAGATTGAGAAGAATCATCTGCATGGCGAAGTCGTCGGCTTCGGTGTCCTGATTCTGCTCCTGGTCGACGGACAGCAGGAAGCATTTGAAGAACTCTACCGTTTCAACAAATCCATCGGGCTGCCCACATCACCGGAACAGATCGGACTCAGTGAAGCACGTCTTTGCGAAGTCATTCCGCGTGTGCTTACGATGCACGATATCGACCACAATCCGTATCCCATTACCGAATCTATGCTCACCAAAGCATTTGATGAGCTTAAGAAAATCAATTTGGAAAACCACTAACAGGAGGCCCACCATGAAAAAGTTCTTCGCTCTTATTCTCGCGCTTGTTCTTACCCTGGCACTTGCTGCCGGCGCGGCAGCCGATGGAAAAACCAAAGTCGGCATTATCCTGATGATCGAAAACGGCGCTTTCCTTGATATGAAGGACGGCATTATCTCAGGACTCGCTGCCAACGGTTATGTCGAAGGCGACAATCTGATTATTGATTACAAGAACGCTCAGGGTGATGCCACCAATCTGGCCACCATCTGTCAGTCCATGGATGACGGCACATATGATGTTGTTTTCACCGTAGCCACCCCGGCCACCCAGTCCTTTGTCGGCCTTGAATCGGATACGCCCTGCATTTTCTGTTCTGTCGCCGCGCCTGTAGCCGCCGGTGTCATGAGCGCACTGGAGACCCCGGACATGAATGCAACCGGCACCAGCAATGCTATTCCGGCAGGCGACATTCTGAACCTCGGTCTGACCATTACTCCGGATGTCAAGACGTTTGGTCTGCTGTACTGCACCAGCGAAATCAATGCAGTCAACGCCATGAACAATGCAAAAACCTATCTGGATGAAAACGGCTACAAGTACATCGAGACCACTGTCTCCTCCTCTGCTGAGGTTCAGACTGCCACACAGGCACTCCTTGAAAAGGGCATTGACGCCATGTTCATCGCCAACGACTCCACCGTACAGGCTGCCGTGGATGTGCTTGCTGAACTGTGCACAGAAGAAGGCGTTCCGACTTACTGCTGCTCTGCCACAACGGTTCTCTCCGGCTGCCTTGCAACGCTGGCCATGAGCGATGTCTCCATCGGTGAGCAGACTGCAGAGATTGCCGTAAAAGTGCTCAATGGCGCCAAGGTTGCCGATGTTCCTGCCATCGTCGTTCCCGCAGACATCGTCTCTGTCAATCAGGGCACGCTGGATGCGCTCGGTCTGACCATTCCGGATGCCGTCAAGGCTATGGGCGATATTCAGTATCTTGGCAAATAATATCCCACTACCGCCATCCGGTTCCGCCCGGATGGCGTCTTTGGAGAGTGAATAACGTGAAACTCATTATCGGATCGCTTCAGCTTGGACTGCTCTACGGCATTCTGGCGCTGGGCATTTACATCAGCTTCCGCATTCTTTCCGTACCGGACCTGACGACTGAAGGGTCTTTCGCATTCGGCCTGTCCGTATCTGCTGCCGTAACGGCAGCAGGGCATCCGGTTCTGGCAATTCCGGCGGCACTGGCTGCCGGTGCCGCCGCGGGTGCCGTAACAGGCATCCTGCAGACTGCCTTTATGGTCCATCCCATTTTGTCGGGCATCATTACCATGAGCGGCCTGTATTCGGTAAACCTGCTGATCATGGGCGGTGCCAGCAACCTGTCTCTTGTCCGTACGGATACATTGTTTAAAATTCTGCCGTCACTCTCCAAACAGGATGCACAGACCGTACTCTCCCTCATCGCCTGCCTGCTTACGCTCTGCCTGCTGATTCTGTTCTTCAAAACACACATCGGCATGTGCATCCGCGCTGTCGGCGACAATGATGAAATGGTCCGTGCCTCATCCATCAATGTGGATGCCTGCAAGATTCTGGCATTCTGCATTTCAAATGCCGTTATTGCACTGTCAGGTGCCCTGATTGCCCAGTATCAGGGCTATGCGGATATCTCCTCCAGCTCTGGCATTCTGGTCATCGGTCTGGCCTCCGTCATCATCGGCGAAGCCCTGTTTGGCCGTCGCAGCGTTACCATCGGCTTCATTTCTGCTGTTGTCGGCTCCCTCATCTACCGGATCATCATTGCACTTGCGACCAAATACAGTCCACTGCCCGCCTATATGCTCAAACTCGTATCCGCCATCATAGTCGCACTTGCACTGTCCCTTCCTGCCCTCCGCCTGCGTGCAGCCGTACGCCGTCAGAAAAGGAGGAATCCGGATGCTTGATATCAAAAATGCTGTCAAGGTTTTCGAACAGGGAACCATGATCGAACACACTGCACTGGATCACCTGTCCCTTCATCTGGATGCAGGCGAATTTGTCACCATCGTCGGCTCCAATGGTGCCGGAAAGAGCACCCTGTTCAATGCCATATGCGGCTCTTTCTTCCTGAATGAAGGTTCCATTCACCTGGACGGGCTCAACCTGACCCTGCGTCCGGAACACCAGCGTGCCAAGCACATCGGCCGTGTCTTCCAGGACCCGATGCGCGGCACAGCACCGAACATGACGATTGAGGAAAACCTCTCCCTCGCCCACTCAAGGAGCACCGCCCGTGCCCTGTCATTTGCCCCGAGCAGAAAAGAAAAAGTGCTGTTCCGGGACCGTCTTGCAGAGTTCGGCATGCAGCTCGAGGACCGCATGAAGACAAAGGTCGGTCTGCTCTCCGGCGGCCAGCGTCAGGTGGTCACGCTGCTCATGTGCACCATTGTAACCCCGAAACTGCTCCTTCTCGATGAACACACAGCCGCCCTGGATCCCGCTACCGCGCAAAAGGTCATGGACATTACGAAACAGATTGTACAGGAAAACCATCTGACCACCATGATGATCACCCACAATATGTCATCTGCGCTGACAACCGGTACCCGTACGCTCATGATGGACAGCGGCCGCATCCTCTTTGACATTTCAGGCGAAACACGCTCGCGTATGACGGTGGATGATCTGCTCACCATGTATTCAAACAGCACAAATCAGACATTTGACAATGACCGAATGCTCCTGGCAAACACAAAATGAAGTTCATGCCGGCGGAAAATGCCAGGCATCCGTTTCCCCGTATCATTCCAAAGACGCCGCATTCATTGCCATTATGAAAAAGGCGGGACACAGTCCCGCCTTTTTTTGTCTATCCGTTGTTCTGGCCGTCCTACTCGAGAATATACCTGATATCCTCTGCGGAGAACGAGTCAATACCATCCATACTGCTCTGAACGACATCCCTGCTTGCCTCACGTTTCTTCTCCTGCAGGGCTATCACTTTCTCCTCAATGGAATCATAGGCAATCAGTTTGTAAACTGTAACAGGCTTTGTCTGGCCGATGCGGTAAGCCCGGTCCGTCGCCTGCTCCTCAACAGCATAGTTCCACCAGGGATCCAGATGGATAACCGTATCTGCACCGATCAGGTTCAGGCCTGTTCCACCTGCCTTAATGGAAATAAGCATGACCTTGATGCGGTCTTCGTTGTTGAATTTTTCCGCCATTTCCACGCGCATGGCGCCAGGTGTATCTCCACTGATGTAATAAGAACGGATGTCGCGTTCATCCAGATAGTACCTGAAATGTTCCAGTACGCGCGTAAATGCAGAGAACACCAGAACACGGTGGCCGCCTTCAATGGCTGCCGTCACCTGATCCAGCGCAACAGAAAGTTTGCCGGAAGTCTCATCATAATCCTCAAGGAATACCGAGGGATCCACACAGATCTGACGCAGTCTGGTCAGGGCAGAAAGGACGGAAACGCCCTTTTCTGTCTTCGCAACCTCACGCGCCTTGTGCAGATATGCCTCATACAGGCGGCGCTGCTCATCTGCCATGGAAACCGTAACCACAATGACCTCTTTCCCTGGCAGCGATTCAAGCACTTCCTCTTTGGCTCGGCGCAGCAGAAAGGGAGAAACTTTTCTGGCCAGTACTGCCCGCGCCATGTCCTGGTCCCCTTCCGACTCGTACTTTTTCCGGAAAGCGGTCTCGGTTCCCATGTAACCGGGCATCAGGAAATCGAATATGGACCAGAGGTCCATCAGTGAATTTTCAACCGGCGTACCGGTCAGCGCAAGGCGCATACTGCTGCCAATCTTCCGGATCGCCTTTGCTTTCTGTGTTGAAGCATTCTTGACATTCTGGGCTTCATCTGCCAGTACAAGCGAAAAAGACTTCTTCTCATATGCATCAATATCCGTACGAAGGGAATCATAGCCTGTGATATAGAGCGTCTTTGCCTTCTCCGGAATGCCTTCTATCAGTTCCAGACGGGTTCCTCTGGCACCGGCAATAATGACAACCGGAACGTCTCCCAGCCATTTCCGGATCTCATTGCGCCAGTTATAGACAAGAGATTTCGGGCAGACAATCAGCACCGGTTTTTCATACTCATATGAGGACAGGAATGACAGCACCTCCAGCGTTTTTCCAAGTCCCATGTCATCTGCCAGGATACCTGAAAAGCCGAATTTGGAAAGCTTTTTCATCCATCTGACGCCATCTGCCTGATACGGCCGCAGGACCTTTGCAAGACTGTCATCAAGCGCAAGCTGCTCATTTTTGTACTCGGCAACCTCCGTAACGGCATCCTTAACCCAGTGGTCCATGGAGATATCCACGCCTGATTCACGGTATCCCTCCAGCATCATAATATGATAGAAGGGCAGACGCGTTTTTGAAAAGCTCTTTTCTGCACCGGCCTCCTCAACAATTTCCTCAACCGGCTTCATTTTCTCAGGTTCCAGCAGAATCAGATTGTCTTTGAGCAGGAAGAAATTCTTCTTTTTGCGGTATGCAGCATAGATTTCCTCAAGTTCCTCAGTGGAAAACTCACTGCTGTGAATGGAGAGATTGAGCCAGCCCTTAATCCGGGTAGCGCGGATCTCGACATGCGGTGCACTGCAGACTTTCAGTTTCTTCAGCCGTTCATCCAGGTAAACTGTGGCAACCTGGCGCAAAGGCCCGAGATCGCTTCGCAGGAAATACAATACATCATCCGCATTTGCAACCTTTCCATTTGGAACACCATGCAGAGAGATCAGCGTAGATATACAGGAACTAATTAATGCCTGCTCAAATGGTTTTCCCTCAAAAAAAGACGGAGCCTTTTTCTCATCGCCGGTCCAATATTCCGTTTCAAACTGCAATGCCTCTCCTTCGAGGGAAATATGCACCGTAATCTTAAAGACATTTTTCTCCGTTTTCCGGATAATGCCTGCAGATACCGGCGCAATATTCTTGATCAAAAGATCCGATACATATCCGATTTCCTTTTGGCTCCGGCCGGTGAAATAACGGAAGATTTCCGCATCGACAAGCGAATCAAAATGGTAAAGAACTGCCTCACGGGACTCTAAGTTGAAGACGATCATCTGACTTTCAGAAATCACGTAGTCCAGACTGTTTTTTTCCGATTTAAGCGAGGGAACCAGCGTCATGGAACCAGCAGCATCCAGACTGACAGATGCCGGTGTTTCCTCTACCCGGATGACCCATCTGCCCTCGTTGGAAAACAGCGCCTCACCGCGTTCTGCTTCTGGAATCATGCCAAAAAATGCCGGAAGTTTGTCACGGGAAACCAGAAAAACACCGCTGTATGACGGCATGGCAAACTCAAGGAAATGCTGCATAAACGGCTGCCATGCCTCTTCGAAGGCCTCCAGAGACAGATGAACAGAAAAGCGCGATGTTATTGACAGCTCGCTGCCCTTTTTCAGTGCCTCGCAGAAATTCTGGGCATTCTGAATATAATACAGCTTTCCATCCGACTCTCCGACTTTCATGCGGATGGCAAGCGACTTGTTCAAATTTTGTTGCAGTTCAAGGCGGACAACCAGCTTTTTTTCCAAAGGCACATATGTATTGAGCAGCCCCTTTTCTTCAAGACCGTTCAGAAAACTGAGAAAACTGTTTCTCGCTGTCTGCCGTTCGGCCAGTTCCTTCGTGGACAGCCCAACCACCGCGCCGAGTGTATAGTACGCTTCGCCATACATTTCCTTCTGCTGTTCTTCGGACAGCGTCTTTTCATAATTGCGAAGATACAAAAGCAGTGGAAGCCATGGGAAGCGCTGTCCATAGCTTACCTGAAGGTCCGCTCCGATTGAGAAGTAATACCCCAAAGGCATTGAGCTGTCCCACAAATCCTTCCGCGTGGCAAGATAGATCATGGCACCGCCGGCTGTATCATACTCATAATACACATCGTATTTTTCAGCCGGAAATTCCGTATTTTCTTTCTGTTTGAGACAAAACGAGTCAATGGTTTTTTCATCAATCCTGTCCAGCAGCATGAGATACCTCCAGCTTCTTCATATCCGGTGCCAGTCTTTCAAGACAGTCAAACTGCGTCCCGACAATCGTCTCGTACACCCGGTCATCTCCATTCCCCCATCCAAATTCCCACTCAGCAGCATACCTTGCTGCGATGGTATCCTTGCCAAGCACCAGCATCATCAGCGCCTTCAGAGCTGCTTCCTTTCTTCTGGCCTTTACAGCTGCACGGTATCTTTTCCGGACATTCATGTTGATCTCCTTGCTGAATTCAGGCCTGTACCGCAGGATGACCTCAAGTGTGTGATCTTCCAGATCATCCAGATTATAATTATCAACATGCTCATCCGGATCTTCCCGGAAACTGATTTCACATTTCAGCGCTCTTCTCCAGCCCCATGCAAAGTATCCTTTATCCTGGCATTTTCTCCATGCTGAGAGGAACTGGTCGTGGGGCACATACCGAATAATCTTTTCATAATGCCCAATGTTTCTGATACTCTCTATCAGGTATTCAAGAAATGCCTCGGACCTGTCCCCGTACCCTGCCTGCAGCAGCCTGTCAATGGCTTCATCTTTCAGGATCAGCTGAGCAACCTTGCTGCTGTTAAAGATTTCAAAAAAGTCATCATAAAGCGGCGGTTCCTCCAGAACCAGACGGTTCAGCAGTTTATTCACATCAATGCCATAGTTTCGAGGATCTTTTTTGACCTTTGTCTCGTAATAATTTATGAGCTGATTGCGTGTAAAATAAGACGTATACTCGTTCGCAAGCTCAGGCAGGTATTTTTCAGTCAGCACATCATCTGCAGACAATTCCTTGCAGAACGCTTCCATTACATGTGATGAAAATCCTCTGTGTACTGCAATCAGGACAAATGCATCAAGACAGTCCTTCCTGTTCTGGTAAACAAGGTTAGCCAGTTTCTCCGAATCCCTCATGCAATATCTGATTGCATCATAGCATTGCAGAAAAGCATCGGGTGACATACCGCACTCCGGAGACTGATAATACAGTGCCAGTTGCAGCAGATACTTTTCTTTCTCCGCAAACGATATTTTCTCCATTAACGGCCGTATGTTCCAGCAAAACGAACTTACATACCTGTCTTCCCGTCCAGCATGTTCTTTTAGCCGCTCCAGACTGTTATATACGGTGGAAAGCAGATCCGTATAGGGAATCTTTCCATCATTTTTCTCTATGCGTCCCAGTACAGCTGCCACATGAGGACATGCTTTTTTATTACGAAACACATTACAGGTACACGTTAATGATCTGATATTCACCACAGCATAGTTATCCGAAGTGGTGTTTTCCTGCATTACAGCCGTATTGTTTTCAAAAAAGTAGCATATGCTTCCCGACAGCATGCTGTCTGCACGCCTTCTGGCAACCTGGGGATACTTTTGTAAATATTCTTCATATCCAATCATCTGGCATACCTTCCCGTAAATACAGATTGATCCGCCTGCATTGTATCCGTCAACAGATTCAGCTTACCGGGCACCAGGCCATGCCTGCCGGATTCATCTAACCAGCAAAAAGCGCCTCAAATGCAGTGAACAATTCTCATTATAACCGGGTTGCTTCCATCTGTCTATACAAGCACTGTCTGCCCATCAGGCCGGATTCAACTGCACTCAAAGTCACCGGACAGCGAAAAAGATTAATACGCCTGTACTTATTTCTGTCATTCCCGGCACATTCCCTCGTTCAGAATTCTATCTCGCATGATGATCAGAAGGCCGAGATGAACGAAAAAATGAAAATATTAGCTGATTCATCTGCCTGTTATGTCGAACCGGGCAAAAGTGTGTTATAATGGAAAAACATAAGAGAAAAACACAAAACAAAACCACAACCCTCCGGATTGTGTTTGAAAGGATACAACATGGCGAAGACAATGAATCTCGGCTTTCTTGGATGCGGCAATATTGGCGGCGGAGTCTATCATCTTCTGACAGAAATGCACGATGAAATACTCGAGCGCGAAGGCATCGATATCCAGATCAGACGTGCGCTCGTCAAAAGCATTGCCGAAGCACGAACTGATATTCCAAAGGCCTTTATGACAGAAAATGCAGATGATGTTCTGCTGGATCCCTCCATTGATATCGTCTGTGAGTTCATGGGTGGTGAACAGCCGGCGGCCTCGTTTATGAAGCGGGCGCTTGAAAACGGAAAAACCGTCGTTACCGCAAACAAGATGGCCCTTGCCCTGAACTGGCCTGCGCTTCAGGCTGCCGCGGCAGATCATGGTGCAGGACTGTATTATGAGGCGAGTGTCGGCGGCGTAATTCCGGTTATCCGGTCCCTGACGGTCTCCCTGGATGCAGACAAGATTGACCAGGTGATGGGCATTGTCAATGGAACCACGAACTATATTCTGACCCAGATGACCCAGCAGGGGCGCTCATATGCTGACGTTCTGGCAGAAGCGCAGAAGCTTGGGCTGGCAGAGCCGGATCCAACTGCGGATGTAGAAGGATATGATGCGGCATATAAACTGTCCATCCTGTCCTCCATTGCGTTCCATACCCGGGTTCCGTATGACCGGATCCACCGGGAGGGCATCGCATCTGTAACACCTGATGATATCGCATATGGCCGGGAAATGGGCTACACCCTCAAACTGCTGGCCATCGGTAAGCGTACAGACGATACCGTTGAGGTCCGCGTACATCCGACCTTCCTGCCAAATGCCCATCCGCTTGCACGTGTGGATGGCTCTCTCAACGCCATTTATATCCATGGGCGTTACTGCCAGGACATGATGCTCCAGGGACGCGGTGCCGGTGACAAGCCGACCGCCAGTGCCATCTGCGGCGATATTCTTTATGCTGCAAAGCATCTGGAGAACCCGACTGTACCGTCCTTCAAAAATACAGACACGCCGGATTCAGACATCACCTTCTCTGATAACTGGACCTGCCGCTTCTTCATCCGCCTGGATGCCGCCGACACGCCTGGTGTGCTTGGACGTGTTGCTGGTGCCTTCTCCGGAAAAAATATCTCCATTGCCTCCATGCTCCAGAGACCGGCTGCAGACGGACGCGCCCAGATCATTCTCATAACACACGAGGCAAATGAATGCGCCGTTCAGGAAGCGCTCGCTTCCCTGAATCCTGAATTTGTGAAAGTAGAAAGCATGATCCGTGTCGAGAACTGAATACAGCCGCACTCATTCATGGAATGGGTGCGGTTTTGTTCATCAGAGATCAGACAAGCTGGAAACGGTACAGTTTCCAAAGCAAAACCACATTATTAATGGATTTGACCCGGCGCGCCGCACCGCTTTGTCAAAAATGACATCTGCAATGGTTACAGAGCCGAAAGCACAACCATATAGTCAAAGGAGATGGCCCAGCACCTTGTGCTGGTTTGCCAAATAATGACAACTGCGATTGATATGGTGCCTAAAGCACGACTATGTCATTAAAGGAGGGATCTGTTTGGAACTCATCTGGTACCTGATTGCTGCCATCGGTGCCGGTATCGGCACCGGTCTGGCCGGCCTTTCCGCTGCAACCGTTATGGTCCCCATTCTGATCGTCCTCTGTCCAAGCTTTTCCGGTGAAACCGGTGCCTATCAGGCAACTGCCATTGCGCTCGCATCGGATATTCTCGGATCTGCTGTCACCACATATACCTACGCAAAACACGGTCATCTTGATCTGCGGCGCGGCGGCATCATGTTTGTCTGTATTGTCACAATGTGCACGGTCGGAAGCTATGCTGCGTGGCTGGCCGGCAATGTCGTGCTCGGAACTTTCACCCTGTTTCTGACCTTCGCCATCGGCATCCGGTTCCTGGTCAGACCGGATACATCCCGTTCAGATCCGGTGCATTCCGGTGCACCCCTTGATCTCAAGGGCATTCTCATTTCTCTGTTCTTTGGGCTTACCATTGGCTTTGGCACCGGTTTTGTCGGAACCGGCGGCGGCATGATGATGCTTATTGTCTTTACGGCATTCCTCGGCATGGAACTTAAAACCGCTGTTGGGACGAGTACTTTTATCATGACGTTCACGGCGCTCATTGCCTCCGTCAGCCATATTCTCATTCATCCGGCCATTGTGCTTGAACGGTATGATGCCCTTCTGATCTGTGCCTCAGTTGCAACAGCCGCCTCCCTTATTTCTGCCCGTTTTGCCAACCGGGTATCAAACCGGACCGTCGGGCTGGTAACAGGTGCCGTTCTGACCGTCATGGGCTTTGGCCTGATTCTCCTTCATTACTGGGATTTCCTGTCCCGTTTTCCGCTGTTTACGGGAACACTCGACTGTCTGGGCAAGTTCATCCTTTATCTCATTCCCTGTGTTCTGCTTATCATCCCCCTTCGTTTTCTGACCCGGATTCCATCCTTCGTATACCGAAAACTCCTGCACATAATTGCCTTTACCTGCGTTACGCTTATGATTATGGTTGCTGCAAACTGGCAGACCGCTGCCCTGGCTTCCATCACCGTTGCCGCCGTGATCTATCCTGTTCTCGCCATTCTCGAAAACCAACCCTGGTACCCGGTGCTATTTGTAGAAAAAAAACCTGGAGAAATCAAAATCAGCCTCCTTCTGCTCTTCTCCATGTTCGCCATCGTCACCTGGATCGGATGGGCATCTTCGGCAAACGCTACACAGCCGCTGCTGCTATCCTGATGTGGGGCAACGGCGATGGCATTGCAGCGCTGGTCGGCATTCCATACGGGCGCCACAAGATTCCCGTCATTGCCGGCGGGAAAAAGTCCGTGGAAGGTTCCACAGCCCTGTTCATAACATCTTCCCTGCTCGGCATACTCCTGCTCTCGGCCCATATTCCGGTTGCTTCAGCCATTCCTGCCGCACTTTGCAGTGCTGCTGTCGGTGCCGCCGTCGAACTCTTTTCCCCAACCGAACTGGATACCATTACAGTGCCGCTTGCCATTCTCGCCGTCCTTCTGATTCTTGCATAAAAAAAGCAGCGTTATACGCTGCTTTTTCCAACTTCAGGATTTATTTGGTCTCCGGCGCGTGAAATGCCGCATCATACTCTGCGACCATATTCTGAAGGCCGCGACGTTTCAGGCTTTTTCTGCACAGTTTGCGGGCCACATCATAAATGACGGCAAACAGCGGCACGCCAACGATCATACCGGCAATTCCCCACATACCTCCGAAAGCAATGATCGCAAATGTCACCCAGAATCCGGACAAACCGGTCGTGTTTCCAAGAATGCGCGGTCCAATGACATTGCCGTCCAGCTGCTGCAAAATCAGGATAAAGATGATGAACATCAGGCTGTGCAGCGGGTTTTCCAGCAGAAGAAGGAGGATACATGGAAATGCTCCGATAAACGGTCCGAAGAACGGAATGATATTCGTTACACCAACAATGACAGCAATCAGCGGTGCGGAACCGAAGCCCATGATGGAACATCCGATAAAACAGATCACGCCGATGATAGCACTGTCCAGCAGCTTCCCCATAAAAAAGCCGTTGAACATCTCATCCGCATAAAGTACCTCACGCTCTATGCGGTCAGCCCATACCTTGTCAAAAACACTTCTGAGCAGCAGACGTGCCTGCGCTGCAAAGCGTTTCCGGGTTGCCATAAGATAGACAGAAATGACAATTCCGAGAATCAGATTGCTCAGAATCTTGAGAAGCGCTGTTACATATGCAGCTGTACCAAACAACAGCTGCTGTGCAAGCGGCATAAGCTCTGTATCACGGAACTTCTGCAGACGTGAGACAATTTCAGAGGTGAAATTCATCCAGATATTCTGAAGATCCTTATCCACGGATACAAGCTCTTCAATACGCGCGTTAAGGCCCAGTATCTGCCCCGGCAGTATATTAACCAGCCCAATCACACTGTTCACAACCTGCGGAATAACGATGATAAACAGCAGTGAAATCACCAGAATAAAAAACAGCAGCGAAATCAGGATGGCAAGCCCGCTGCACAGCCTTTGCCGCTTTATGCCCAGTATGGATTCAAGCCAGCCCTGTATTTTCCCACACATCGGTGTCAGAATATACGCAATCACAACGCCGTACAGGAACGGTTTCAAAATGCCGAAAAAACCCATTATGCCCGCGATAACCGCATCCAGACGGAACAGGGCAAATCCCAGCAGAACAGCCACTCCAAGCACTGCAGCTCCCGTCAATCCGGCTTTCATAAACCGGCGGTTTTCTCTTCTTCGCATAAACCGTCTCCTCTCACAGAACAAATCAGTGTCACATCCAGTGTTTTTTTATGCACCTTTGTTTATTTCCATTTAGCCTTTGTCCAATTAAGATTACCACGAACAGCATGGATGTTCAAGCACAAATCATGCAGGTCAGACAATTCAAAACGGCAGCCGCATCCGGCTGCCGTTAGATAATTTATTTAGTCTTCACCGACAAAGCCGCTCTCCGCCTCTTCATTCCAAAGCACAAAGAAGGGCAGCGTCTCTGCTTTCGGATTAATTTCATTGATGTGTGTCCAGGGGATCAGGGCCTCCGGAAGATTCTTGACCGATGTTCCGGGCAGATACACTGTCACAGTCATATCGTTTCCAAGTCCATACGGCTCAGATGCAACATACCGGATCCCATCTACAATTTCTTCATTTTCCTGCTGCTTATCCTGCTCAAGACCGGTTATTTTGAGCGTCCAGGTAAGATCATCCACCTTCACAGGCTCTGTAAACCGTCCATGGAATGCACAGCGGTATACAGTGCCATTGGGATACGTTTCTTCCATATCGCCCATATCACTGTCATGATATTCACCGGTAAAATTGCCGTCCGTATCCATGATCAGGATGGTAGACCAGGCCCCAACACCGCTTGAGAAGATAAAATCACGGTCTGCAAGGTTCACAAAGAGCTGATCTCCCGTCGCAATTTCAGTCTTGCCGGGCACAAGTGCAACCGGATCCCATCCATAATCCTTATAGGCATCCACAGGCAGCGCATTGGCTGTCACATAATCCTGGATAAACCTGGTCCGGATCCCTTCAGCCGGATCTTCCATCATATCAGTCGTCGCATAATATGCATCCCTGAGTGCAGTATCGCCGGCGCTGAAACGTTCTATATCCTTCGAATACTCATCACCGTCTCCGGCTTCCTCCCAGCTTTCTACGGTATATCCACTGTCAGCCTTTGCCAGTTTCAGAATGCCCGCCGCCTCTCCGCCGGAAACACATTCAAGCACTGTTCCATCCAGCTTATAGTTGAAAATCCACAGGTTGGCATACACGGTCACATGGCCATCCTCTGATTCCACCGTTTTCAGGATAACCGGTGCCGGTATCGTCACCACATCCTCTTCCGGCTGAAAGCGCTCTCTCATGCCCAGGGAATAAACCGCTGCAGCCTCTTCTACAGGATCACTTCCGGTATATGTATAAGGCGGCAGCACAGTGTCTGCAAAGCACGCGCTGCAAAGAAGCAGAAGCATTGCTGCAAGAATGAAACAACCCCATTTTTTCATAACTGTTAACTCCTTCCATTTGATTAAGCCGTCACGGCTTACAGCAGATTATACGAGTTCATTCAGGTACATGGCAGTTCATTTTTGATTTATGCCACAGATGGAAAGTTTTTCCATCTGACAAGACCACGTCAAAGGGAATGAATCTCTCCACATCAGCCGGTCTCACGCATGTTCAGCCAGATACCTGTCCCGGGTCAGGATACAGGTATCTATCCGTTTGAGCGCACCGTCCCATGGTCTTTTCATCTCTTCACTGCATTCGTATTGAAACCCAAAGTACTCTGCCAGATTTCTTGACCGCACATTATTGTCAAAATAACCGTACCTGAAATCCAGCGCATTCAGCTGCATAAAAGCTAGCCGCAGCAGCAGGGTCACAACCTCTTTCCCATACCCCATGCCCTGAAATGCCGTTCCAATGCAGATACCGCTTTCCTCAAAGTGGCCCGGTTCCCTCTCACGGATTGCACACAGTCCAATGGCTTCGTCCGTCTCTTTAAGTGCTATAAACCAGGCCAGATGATCCTTCTGATACGCAATACTTCTGCGGCATCTGTCTTCGGCGTCTGTCAATGTAAGCGTAGGTGTATACAGCATCCATCTGTAGACTGCCTCATCACCCCATACATGTTTCAGCATGGTGTGTGCATCCTTCGGTTTTGCTTTTCGAAGCACAATGTGTTCTGCTTCCAGTATTTCATACATGGTATGCTGTCATCCCTCTCCACGGTACATTCCTGAACAGATATAAGCTGGATCGTGCCCTGAAAGATTATTTTTCTCCCCTTTTTAATGACACCGTTGTGCTCTCAGCACCATATCAATAGCAATTGACATTATTTGACAGACCGGCGCAGGCTCCAGGCCATTTTCTTTCTGCGGAGCCAGTGGTCATTACACTTCCCCGCCCATAGAACGTTCTGCATTGTACATGACCGGTTATCAGCGTCAGTTTTTAACCTTTTTCACCGGAAATTCACAAACAAAACGGATCCGGTGATCTGCTGTCTGTTCGGCACTGATATGCCCGTCATGGCGTTCCATGATGGCACGTGCCATGGATAACCCTATGCCATATCCACCGCTTTCCCGGCTTCTTGACGCATCAGGACGGTAGAACCTGTCAAAGAGATGCTGCAGGTTCTCGTCGGAAAGCAGTTCTACAAGACCATTTTCCGACACCAGCCGGATCACATGCCCTTCCTGTACGAGCGAAAGCCGAATTGTGTCATCCTCAGGCGCATACTTGACGGCATTTTCACACAGCTGGGAAATCAGCCGTTTCAGTGCCTCCCGCTCACCCCAAAGCTTTACCCTGTCCGGTGTTTCAACAGAAAGCTGCTTTCCCATGAATTCAGCCATTCCCTGGAAGGATTCCGCCTGTTCCTGGACCAGTTCCGAAAAATCCACGGTTTCTTTCTGCAGTACAGCACCTTCCTCATCCATTCTGGACAGATAGATCATATTGTTAACCAGACCGCGCATATTGGCTACCTGTTTCCGCGTATCCTCTATCCATTCACTCGGCTCAGTTGTCAGTGAGAGTGCATCCATATTGGCAGATATCACCGTCAGCGGTGTCTTCAGTTCATGTCCAGCATCTGTAATAAACCGTTTCTGGCGGATTACATTCTCAACCAGCGGCTGAATTGCTCTGGATGAGATCAGAGACATCAGCAGCCATGCCAGCAGAATACCAGCAGCACATGCCGCCCCCGAGACCAGCAGCAGACTGCGGATAGCGTCCATCTTCGTCTCACAGTTCAGCAGGATTGCCATTGTCCCCCCGCGCAGCCGGCCCGTCCGGATGCTGAAAAGATAGTTTCCAATCCTGCCGGATTCCCTGCCAACAGCAAATACCTGCTGCGCAACAGACAGGAGTTCATCTGAGCTGCTGTCAGACATCCGTGTCTCACCGATCAGAGAAATTTCGCCCTGTTCCGTCTTCATTGCCACGGCATACCGTGCCTCATCCAGTGCATTTTGCTGGCGGCGCGTCGGCGGCTTCCGTCCACCTGGCATCTCCATTTCCATTAGGGAAAGGTTGTTCAGTGTCTCCAGCAGTTCATTCCGTACACTCACATAGTTGACAGCATTAATCAAGACCGCCAGAAGAATCATGGTCAGTGAAAGCACCGATACAGCAATCCGGATAAAACGCCGCCTGATTCCCTCAATCATGTGGTTTCCTCCAGCGAATATCCGACACCACGGGTTGCCTTGATCTGAACACCCGCATCAATCTCCCCAAGCACTTTTCTCAGGTTGGATATCGTCACCCAGAGCGCATTCATTTCGGCATCTGAATCCCATCCCCAGACACGTTCCATGATCTGTTCCACACTGTGGACCATCCCCGGATGCTCCATAAACATATCCATCAGCTGAAAAGCCTTGTTGTTGAGCTTGACACTTTTCCCACCACAGGCAATTACCATGCTCTGCCGGTCAAGCGTCAGGTTTGAAAATACCAGAGTATCCTGACGAAACTCCTCTTTCCGGCGCAGCATTGCACGAATTCTCGCAAGCAGTTCGCTTGAGGCAAACGGCTTTGACAGATAATCATCTGCTCCGGCATCCAGCCCGGACACCCTGTCCTCCACCGCATCCCTTGCCGTCAGCATCAGGCATGGTACAGAAATTCCCTGTCCGCGCAGCCGGCGCAATACCTCAAGTCCGTCTGGCGCGGGCATCATCCAGTCGAGAATTATCCCGTCATACGCATACCCAAGTGCATAATCCAGGGCATCCTGCCCATTATGTACGATGTCCACTGCATATCCGGCATGTTCCAGAATTGTTTTCATGGCCTTGCACAGTGACCTGTCATCCTCAGCAAATAGAAGTCTCATAAAATCACCCGCTATCATTATATCATCAAAAAGAGCGTCATCCCGAACGGGATGACGCTGTGTCTGTTACAGTTTTTTCTTCCACGATATACTGCGAAAGTATAATACCGTACGCAAGCTTCAACATCCGCTCCATTAATGACATAGTCATGCTTTCAACACCGTTTCAGAGGATAGGACTTTTGTGTATTAAGGAGACGGACTGGTGCATTCCCCTGACACCGGATAGAGAATTGCTTCCGAAATACAGAACTGTCAATGATAAAACCTGAAGGAATATCGGTAAATCAGGCGGCGTTCGCCAGCCCGTCCTCTTCCTCATACCGTGTCTGCAGAACGTCATATTCTGAGATGGCACCGTCCAGAAGGGAAAGCAGCGCATCCTCCGGAATCATACCGTCTGCGTTTTCCTTCACTCCGGCAAAGTGCAGAGCATATTTCACCGGCGGGTTCTCCAGTGTCAGAGGCGTGATGCCCCGCAGCTGTTCGGTGCTCTGATACACCAGGCTGGCCCGCCAGAAGGCGGCACCATCCGCTGCAAGCCACCGCTCGAAAACCAGCTTCACGCCGATGGGCGTGTGCTGCTCCACGGTATCCGGCAGCAGGTAGTCCTCCACTCCCAGAGCTGCCAGAACGCTGGCGATATTGGAATCATGGCCGCAGAGGAAGCTGAACTGCCGTCCCTCAGCGGTCAGCTCGTTCCGTATTTCCTGAAGCAGCGGATGTGCCACGTTCACGGACACCAGTGGCGCGGTAAACAGCATCTCCGTAAAAGCGTCCACGATTTCATGAAGCTTCCGCCAGTCTTCGATCGTCAGATCATGGCCAAAGGCGGCCTTCACGGCATCCGGCTCCTCATAATACTGCAGCGTCAGCGCATCAGCTACGCTGGTTGCCGTTTTGATGGGGCCGTTCATGCCGGGCTCGCTGCCGGCCTTCAGATTCATGGTGGTACCATCCCGGAGCAAATCACCATAGGTACCGGCCTTATAGGCTTCGCTCTGCTCCATGTCGGTTACCTCCATCAGCAGGGTAATCGCATCCATCAGCCCGGCGTGAATCCCTTCCAGCCCGGCGGTTCCGCCTTTTTCAGCCACCTGGGCTTCCGCGTCCTGGGCATATGCGTCGGTGACGAAGGTCAGCGCAGGCGTGAAGGTGGGATCCATGGTGTCATAGGGTGTGTGGCTTTCGATCGGGACTTCCGCGACAGGCAGCAGGCCTGCCGAGAAATACCGAGCGGTGGCCAGGGTACGCTGCTTGCTGTTGGCATAGAAGCGAACCGCCTTTTCGTCCGGACGGTAGTTTTCAGGGAAAAGCCCTTCGCTCTCCAGCCAAAGGCGGAAATACTGGCCCATGATGGTTTCAAGCATCGCGCCGCGAAGGGAAAGCTCACTGGGATTGCTGGTCCACTCGAACCAGGTATGCGGCGTAATATCACCCAGCAGGGAACCACTGCCCGATAATGGTGAGCGGATGTTATGCCTGCTCAGAATTACAACCCGGTCCAGCGTCATTTCCGCGGTAGCGGACTCCGCCTTTGCGGAAGAAGCATCCGTTCCTTCCGTGGCGAACCCGGGCAGAGCAACGGAAAGCAAGAGAACCGCCAGAAGAATACAACCAAAGCGTTTTCCTTTTTTCATGGTACACCTCTGTCATGTAAATTTTACCGTCCGGGGGACGGCGTTTTTTCACCGTAACAAGCTACTATCGGCTTCTTTGGTTATACCAGTTTGCCACGCAAAAAGCAAGAGGAAGGGAA
The DNA here is from genome assembly GCA_017469025.1 of Clostridia bacterium. Classification (GTDB taxonomy): domain Bacteria; phylum Bacillota; class Clostridia; order Christensenellales; family Aristaeellaceae; genus Ventricola. Next base: position 3,518 of record JAFUHD010000053.1, on the reverse strand, counting down.
ATGCGGTCCGCCAGATTGTCACAGGCCGGCCCCTTTGACCTTCAGTGTTCTTCTTGCATCAAATCATTGTAGATTCTGTAATCATCATGTACAATAATCCTGTCAAAGCGATAAAGCATTCAGGAACGGTGCCGAAAGTACAACTATGTTTTTTTGGAGTTGGCCCAGCACTTCGTGCTGGTTTGTCAAATTATGACAACTGCGATTGATACGATGCCGAAAGCACAACTATGTAAGTTAAGGAGGAAACATCATGTCCACAGCCACTACCCCTATTCAAATTGGAAGGAAAATCTGCAAAAACAGACTTACCATGGCACCGACGGTAAAGTTCAATGCTGGTGAGGATGGGCTTGTTACGGATTTCTTTGTGAAGCATTATGAACTGCGGGCAAAGCATGACTGCGGACTGATCTGTGTGGAAGCCACCGCAGTGTCTCCGAAGGGACGTCTTGCCCCGACACAGCTCGGGCTGTGGAGCGATGAACAGATCGAAGGGCACAGGAGAATCGCGGAAGCCTGCCATCAGTACGGCGCGCTGATCATGCCCCAGATTCACTACGGAGGTGTTGGAACACATCCGGAGTGCGGTCCCCTGACCGCTCCTTCCCCGGTTCTGTGGAACAGCTGGGGAAAGGAAATGATGGCGAAAGAGCTGACGATTCCGGAGATCCGGCGAATCGAGCAGTGCTTTGTTGACGCAGCCGTCCGGGCGAAAACCGCGGGATATGACGGGGTCCAGCTTCACGGCTGTCACAGCTATCTGATCAATGACTTTGTATCGGAAATCAACAGACGATCGGATATGTACGGCGGAAGAACAGAAAACAGGGCCCGATTTTGCTGTGAAATCATCTCGGGGATCCGAAAAGCGTGCGGTGATGACTTTATCATTTCCGTGCGTACGACCGGCTGTGATCCCACGATTGAGGAAAGCATCGGGATCGCTGAATGCTATGTGAAAGCTGGGTGCGATTATCTTCAGGTGTCAAATGGAATCCACGATATCAGTGACATGCCGCATGAGGAGACATTGCCCTATAACCGCGTTGCGGCGCTTGGCGTTGCCTTCCACGGGCACTTTAAAGGAATTGTGCCTGTTTCCCTGGTTAATGGGATCCGGACACCGGAGCAGGTTCATTATCTGCTGGAAAACGACCTGATTGATACCGTGGATCTGGCCTGCGGCCTTCTGGCGGATCCGTCGTTCACGGAAGCCATCCTGACAGGATCTTCCTATGTTAAGTGCTATAGCTGTAAGCACTGCGGATGGGGCCCGACACACAGCCATATTTGTCCGGCGATAATGAAGAGAACGGACGAATCCTGGGTGTGGGGAAAGCATTGAAACAAAGCAAATACGCCTGCAGGCATCAGACATTTGGAGCGCATCTGTTGTTAGCCGGCATCGAAGCGGTCCCCTTCCAAGGAATCTTTCCATGGACAGCCAGGAACCCAGAAAATACGGTAAAGGTCATCAAAACCTGCTTTGCGGCCATCCCTGTTCCGCTGTTCATCCTCTCCTGTTTATATCACTGCAGTGATAGTTTTGGCCGTCATCCTTGAATAATGCGTTACAGGGACTGTGAAGCAAGACTTATTCCATCCGGCCCCCGTCATTCTTTATACTTGGCAAACGGTTTGCATCCTTGGAAATTTGATCGGCATCTCGATGAAGATATCTGTCGGACCGGTAAAAACTGCAGCAGATAATCGTTACTGCGCCTGCGTGGCAACACGTTTCTCCTTCCATTTGGATCCATTCCAGCGAATCAGCATAATGACCGCACGGAAGACCTCATCCAGCGCCATGGCGATCCAGAGACCGTAAATGCCCATATGGCATCGAATTGCCAGCAGATGAGCGCCGCCCAGACCGATGATCATGTTGGAGAAAATCGCCCACAGCGTGGGAAACCGGACATCGCCGGAGCCGCGGAGGCAGGGAATGATGGTCAGATTGCAGGCACGGCCCAGCTCAAGAAACAGTTCAATGATGAACAGCAGCTTCGTATAGCGAATCACTTCTGGATTGGATGTAAAGCATGAAATGAGGGGAACCCGGAAAATCATGGAGAGCAGCACTGTGGATCCGGCGATGATGGCCGCCAGCCGGAACGCCCGGAACCCCTGCCGTCTGGCCTCATCAAATTCTCCGGCACCCACCAGATGTCCGACGACAATCTGGGCTGCCTGGCCCACAGCTGACGAAAAGATCAGGAAAAGGATCGCAATGTTGGACATATAGGTTTTCGTGATCAGCTCGTCTTCAGAAAGGAACCACAGCACCAGGGAGGTAATGATCAGCTGGGACAGCTGATAAAGGAAGGTTTCCGCTGCGGCAGGAACGCCCAGTTTGAACACCTGCTTCAGCTCCTAGCCGGGCAGAGGCCAGACCAGGCGGAAAATGGAGGGCTTTTCGATCCTGGTAAACAGATAACATGCCATCCCGATAACGCCCGCCGCGCGGCCAATGACAGTGGCCAGGGCGGCCCCTTTTACACCCATGGACGGGATCAGCAGAAGATTCAGACTGGTGTTGAGGATGTTCATCACTGTAGCGAAGATCATCGGCTGTTTCGCCAGACCGTGGCTGCGAATGATCACGCTCATGGCGCTGTACACGGACTGCAGGAACAGGAAACCACCGACAAACGTCAGGTAATCGGATGCGAAATCAAAAACGATTTCTTCCGCGCCGATAAAGTGCAGCATCGGACTGCTGAAAAAAAACACCAGCAGACTGATCAGCCAACCGGATATCAGATGAAGCACCAGCGTCAGCGCGGCTGCCCGGGAGGCATTATCCTTCTGGCCTGCTCCGAGATACTGGGAAATCAGAATGCCGGCGGAGCTCGAAAACACCAGAAACACCATGGACAGAACAGTAATCACCTGGTTGGCAGCGTTAACACCGGAAGCAGCCAGATCATTATACCGGCTGAGCATAAAAACATCCACAAAGCCCAGCATCATATGCAGTATTGCTTCGCTGAGAAGCGGGATGGTCAGCTTCAGCAGTTCCGGCGTCTCTTTTTCCGATTTGATAATGGTATCCACAATTTTAGCGTGCATGACAAAGAGCCCCTCTTGCATAGTTATTTGAACCGGGAAGGAATTATATCACTATAATTATGTAGTTTGCATAAGCAAACATGCTTCAAGCGAAGCAGATTACTGTCCAGCGGTGATAATGTCTCTGTATTTCACAAAAAAGTCAGTCTTCGTAAAGACTGACTTTTTGTATATTTAATTCTGACATTCCAGAAACGGGCCCATTTTTGGCGCTTACAGATTGAATCCATACATGCGGCCAAAGCCCATGGTCGGTCCTGTCACTGCATCCGGTGCACCGCTTCCCTGATTTGGCACAGCATTTCCATTGGGAGCCATATTCGTACTTCCGGACTGCGGCATCATACGTCCGCCGCGGCCGTTCTGCGGGACCTGCTGGCTGTTCCGGTTCATTCCACGGCCGTTTGGCTGTACGCTCTGTCCGTTCTGCGGGGCAGGCTGAT
>JAFUHD010000366.1 GCA_017469025.1 Clostridia bacterium | reverse complement strand
TCGCAACCCTGTCGGATCAGTTCCCTGCATCTCAGGGCTATTTGCCCTTCGATGATCTTATACCGATACTTTGTACACCAAACAAAGTGTACTTTCATACTGCCCACTACGTTGGCACTGTTATTCTGATAAACCTTTTTTCTACCTCCATGCAGCTATTATATCATCCGTTACAAATAATGCTACTAGAAGTAGTACCGCCTAGAAGGCGGTGGTTTATCTCCCATTATTTCTAACAAACCAGCATGAAATGCTGGGCCATCTCCTTTCAGCACTCTGGCTGCATCATCGTCACCCTCACCCAGCAGCCGGGTCTGTTCCTCTTTCCGAATCGCAAAAGGTCAAATGGTGACCTTCACCATTTGACCTGCCAGCGTTCGCTGTAGCTGCCTGTCGGTATCTTCGATTTTGCAGTTGTCTTGATGCCCGTAGACTGACTGACGCGTTCGTCCAGAAGGGCATTAAAACGATCATTATCAATAGGCAGGGCAATCTCAATATTTCCCTCCCATGAAGACAGATATGCCGCATTGGAAAGCGTCAGTTCATTGACGCCATCCTGACCAGGGGAAATCAATTCTGCCCCATTCCGGATAGCATCTGAGAAATTGATCAGAATACCAATATGACCATCCCCAGGTTCTCCCGGTGCAAATGTTTCCACCGTATAAGGAATTTTGGCAAAGTTTTCAACGGAAGCAAAGCGGATTTCCCGTTCATTCTGTTCAAGCCGCCAATGGGTTAAAATGCCATTCTCAATGACAATCTTCCCGAGCTCACCTGAAATCTCCAGCCTGTTCGTTCCGGGATATTCGCCTGTTGTGGTGATAAAAAGACCTGTCGCTCCACCCGGATACCGCGTCATAAGTGTAGCTTCATCTTCAACTTCAATCCGGTGATATTTGGCTACATCACAGAAACCGCGGACATGTGTCGGCATACCGACAATCCACTGCCACAGATCCATATTATGCGGTGCCTGATTGAGCAGCACTCCGCCGCCCTCTCCTGCCCAGGTAGCGCGCCAGCTGCCGGAATCATAGTAGTGCTGCGTTCTGTACCAGTTCGTAATAATCCACACACTGCGTTTGAGCGCCCCCAGTGCACCGGACCGAACAATTTCACGTGCACGACGGAAGATGGGATCAGTACGCTGATTCAGCATGATGGCAAATTTGCATTCTGATTCTTTTGCCGCATCACACAGCCGCTTCGCCTGACTCAGCCGGATATCGATCGGTTTTTCAACCAGCACATGCCGGCCTGAGCGCAGCGCCTGAACGGCCAGTTCTGCGTGAAATGGATGCGGTGTTGAAATAATGACGGCCTCTACAGACTCATCTTTCAGAAGATCATCAATACAGGAATACCGCTTCGCATCAGGAAACTGTGTTTCCGCTGCATGAAGTCTTTCTTCATTGATATCACAGACAGCCGCCAGTGACATGCCTTCAATTAAATGATCCCGCAGTGCAGTAGCATGAGCCGTACCTATATTTCCAATTCCAACAACTGCTGTACGAATCTCCATGTTGTCCTCACATTCCCCTTACTGCCGCAAAGCAGCAGTAAGGGATTTACAGTTTTATTCAAAGCCGCAGGCTTTCAGATACAGGTAGGAACGACGGAGACACTCAATCGGATCTTCTCCATGGCAATCATCCTGCTCAACCAGCATATACTTCGTTCCGCCTGCTTCTGCCTTTTCAAAGACACGGTCAAAGTTGATGTTTCCCTCACCCACTACAGCCATCTGTCTGCCATATGCGTAGTCCTTGAGGTGAATGCACGGGATGCGTCCACTGAGTCGCTCAAGCCACTGGGCAGGGTCACCACCGCCTGCCTGAACCCAGAAAGTATCCAGTGTAAATCCCATGATATCCGCCGGCACTTCCTCCGCCAGACATTCAAGAATCGGCTTTCCATTCCTGCGTTTGAACTCCTGATCATGATTGTGATACATGAAGTATTTACCGCTTTCATGGATCTTTTCCGCGATCGGCGGGAAGGTCTTCATGAACTTCTCATAGCTCATATCTTTTTCAGGATCAAACGCCCACCAACCGAGACCGATATTATCACAGTCAAATATCTCATGATCCCGGATAACCTTGTCCAGTTCTCCCTGCAGCCGCGGCACCGGAATATGCGTAAGTACGCATTTGAGTCCAGTTCTGCGGAGCTGGTCGCGAAGCCACTCGCCTTCATACGGACATGTACCGGAAACCTGAACCGTTTTGTATCCGATCTCTGCAATCCGCTCAAGTGTCGTCGCAAAGCCTTCGAGTGTCTGACAACTTTCTCTTGTCGTATACATCTGTGCGCCAATCTGCATATTCGTTCCCTCCTGATTTATAAAATCTCACACTCCAACTGTCCTGATCCATAACCGTCTATTATCCCGTCATTTGTCAGGCCATCTCATATGGCAACCGGTCCATCTTCCTCTGGCGGAAGTTCCGGATACGGCCGAACCGGCGGCTGATCTTCCCTGTGGTTCCCGATCATCTTCTCCATCCAGATCATATCATACCAGCGGCCAAATTTGTATCCGCACTGACAGAACTGGCCGGCCAGTCCAAACCCCATATGATTGTGAAAATCCGCACTGTTCCTTGTCAGATATTCATCTTCAACTTCGGGATACCCAATGCATGCATACAGATTGAGAATCCCCATCCTGCCCAGTTCATGTTCAAGTGCCCCGTACAGTCTGCGTCCGAGACCGCCGTGAGTCTCCTCATGATCAAGATAGATCGTCAGTTCACACGCCCAGTCATATGCTGCACGGCCAACAAACGGTCCAGCATACGCATATCCGAGCACGCGTTCATCCCGCTCTATGACAAGATAAGGATACCGATGCATGGTCATCCGCATCCTGCGTTCAAACTCAGACAGTGCCGGTACCTCAACTTCAAACGTGATCACGGTCTTTTCAACATAATACGCATAGATTTCCAGAAGACGCGCCGCATCTGCAAGTACCGCACGCCGAATCACAAAAGATTCCATGAGCGTTCCTCCGTCTGTGTCTGTTATTCTGGTCTTTCGGCACCGCAGTGTCCTGCTGCACTTCCCTTATTTTGCTGACGCATCGCATCTGACAGACTCAGCGATGCCGCTGTTTCAGGCCGGCAACTGCCCTGAGTGTCAGGAAAATCATTCCAGCTGAGGCAAGAATCATGACCGCATAGATAACAGCATTTAAAATCTGTGTCTTTTCAAGCGCCCATTCCAGTCCACCGACAATCCCGACGCACAAAAGTAATATGCCGGAATCCACTGCAGCCTTTGCTCTGTTGCCGGATGAAAGCCGGCAATACAGCAGGATCCCCAGGAGAACAACAACTGAGATAACCTGGGAGACTCTCACAAATCCGATTTTCAGCACGCTGTCCATCCTCAGGCTTTCAAATACAGTCTGGCAGCCGGCATACAGTGTCAGACCGCAGAGGAATCTCTGTCCGGGAACTTCAGTTTTCCGAAAATATAGACAGACACCCATAAGCAGCGCTGCTGCGCCTTCCAGAATGAACACCGCCCATTGCATTTCCCCATATGCGTTTGGAAAGGCCAGCGGAAAAACAGCCAGTGCCTCATTTTCCACCCAGTTGCCAAGTCCTTCTCCCGCGCTGCCCTCAGCAAATCTGCAGACGGCTATTGCAGCAAGTCCTGGTATCGTCAGAAGATCCAGCAGTGAAAACGCTGTCCTTTTTTTAGCTGCCGTATACCGGATTGCCGCCAGACAGATGCCCAGCATGGCGCCATACAGCAGAAACCCGCCTTCTCTCAGATAAAAGAAACGCGCAAGTACTGATGCACCAAAGAATGGAATCCGGAAAAGAAGATACAAAAGCCGTGCAGTAAACAGCCCCGCAGGTATCAGGCAGAGTGCCAGTGCCGGCGTTTCATCCCTGTACACTGTTCCCCGGGACAGATAACCAAACAGGAGGATACTGACCAATGCTGCCAGTGCCGTACAGATTCCATAGACTGTAAACGCCGCGTTCATAGGATCAGTCCTCCAAAGGCAACAGCTGACTCCATCATGGCCGGTGATGGGACAAGGAACGCCAGAGCCACAAGCATCAATGCGACCAGTGCCCATTTCATCCAGTTATTCATTTGCCCTGCCGCCTTTCCCAGCTGACATTGCCTCATGTTCTTTTGTAATCTCCTGGATCAGTTCTGACACTGTCCAGTTCACATTTGTCGGTGTTACCACTGCCTTCAGAGGAACAACAACGCCTGCTGATTTAAGCGCATCCAGAAATCCATCCAGCACAGCTCTTGACTCAAGTGCCATAATCATGATTTCAGCCTTTGGTGCATCCCTGGCCGGAGCATCTGCCACAGTTCCCGGCATAAGCAGTTCGCGCAGCGGTGTTGCGGCCTCAGAAGCTGAGATATGGCGAACTGACAGTTTCTGCTGCACCGCAATACCGGCCACAGTATTCTCCTTGAAAACATCCATGCCATACAGCATTATCATTCCCATAATGATCTCCTCTTTGATGGCCCGCCATCTGCTTTCAGTCCTGTATCATTAACCTCTTTTGACAATCCGCAGCAAATCAACGGACCGCTTTCAGACCCGCGCCGGACAGGATCTGCATCTTTGCGGATACCCGCCGGCATTAATCCAGGACAGCGACGTTTCCACCAGCCTCAAGCCGCAGCTGCTGACGAATCAGTCCTTCTGCCCAGTAAAGAAAAGTCTGTTCATATCGCTTTTCGTATGTCTTAAGCCGCAGATACTGTTCTGCTCCGTCTCCGGCATCATGCCAGAAATCACAGAAAACACTGTCAAAATGCTTTTCAGAAAAACATTTTTCCAGATAATCATAGGCATCCATCTGAACAATATTAATCTTCTCCCGATCCGGAAACTGCGGCAGAATAATCCGGCTGAACATCCGGATCAGCTCCGGATCCCGTTCCACAATGGTAAGTGAATGAACCTCCGGTTTACAGGATGCATGAAACGCATAGTATCCCATTCCAAGGCCGAAGGTCAGCACATCGCCGCATGCGGCCTGGACAGGTCTTCGCATGGTTTCTATCTCAACCGGCGCCAGCGTCATCCATTCGCGTCCATTCTGCATGACCGCCGGATAGACAAACCGCTCCGCAAACGTGCCGATACACGGAATTTCCCTGCCATCTGCCGTCAGCAGCAGATCATCTCTGACAAATACCTCATATGCCTCGACCGCACGCTCTCCGAACGTCCATTCACCGCATTGCGTTTCCGGAAACCGGATCTGCATCCTGTATGCATCCTGCATGTAAACCGAAGGCTCCAGAAGACGGAATCCCGGAATCAGGTATTCTTCTTCAAGCATGCGGTCCCCGGCCTGCTCCGTATCAAGTCCAAGACAGGCAGAAAGCATGGTAAGCGCTGCTGTTTCACGCGGCAAACGATATGTCTCTGCCAGCATTTCCACATCCGCCCTGCCAAGTTCTGCACTGCCCTGCAGAAACACGCTGAGTCTCGTCAGGATTTCCCGGTTTGCCTGCTGTCTGTTCACACCATTTTCCTCAGGTACCGCTTTCCTCAGGAATCACTTCGGAAATTGACGGTACTTCTCCCTCTGTTACCAGATATCCCATTTGGTTGAGCAGCTCTTTTGACACATACAGTTCCCTCTGCCAGACATATGCCTCAGCATTTTCCAGCAGGAAAAGGAAGCCGTCCACAGCACCCATCAGGTCATCACAGTGCCCGGCCGTCACTGATGTCATGAGGGTAATCTCACGTCCATCCAGCGTCCGGAGGTAGGAAAAGCTGCCATCCTCAGCTGAACCATCATACAAAAGATATGCAAGAACGCCGCCAAGCGGATACAACCGGGTCCCTTTTTCATCAATGCCCATCATCAGTTTCGCCGGCCTGCCGTTGATCTTTGCTTCACCCGGCACCATTTCAAATGGTGCGTCAACCGGGTCCGGCGTGCGTGTCGGTGCAGGCGTCGGAACAGGCGTCGGTGTCGGCGTTGGCGTTGGAGAAGGTGTCGGCGTCGGGCTGGGCGTCGGCGTGGGGACCGTAGCGGCTTCGACGGAAAAGAGCATGGCAAGGGTCATCATTCCGACTTTTCCATCCACTTTTTCCAGTTCATTTTTAGTCTGGAAGCGTTCAACTGCACGAATGGTCTGCCGTCCGTATACACCATCTATCTCACCCACATCATAGCCGAGTGCTGCAAGACGTGCCTGAATCAGCCGGACGTCCTCCCCTTCAAACCCACGAATGAGGATGCGCTCTCCTGTACGGATGGCCGTAAAAACATCGCTCTCGTACAAACGGCGAAGTTCTTCCGCAGTCATTTCCGCCTCTCCGGGTGTTGCCTCACTGCCTGTACCAGGCGTCGGTACAGCTGTAACAGGCGGTGTACCCCTGTCCGGTATTTCGGAGGCTGACGGTTTAAAAACAGCAGTTTTGCCATTTTCCTCTGCAACTGCACCGGCAGCCAGCAAAAATACCAGAAACATCAGACAAACGTATTTCCTCATTTACGCCTCCAACCTATCTACGGGCAATCGTCAGTGTCTTCCTGAACCGACATGTATCCTTTTCCTTTGGCTGTCCGGTTCATTGTGCATTCTTTTATGACATGATTTGGCTTTCAGCCATATGACCATCGCAATCATCATTATTTGACTATCCAGCACAAAGTGCTGGGCCATACCACAATGACATAGTCAGTCTATCGGCCACGTAACCATCGCAATCATCATTATTTGACTATCCAGCACAAAGTGCTGGG
>JAFUHD010000365.1 GCA_017469025.1 Clostridia bacterium | reverse complement strand
TGAGCATAAAGTCTGTGGTCATGATGGCATGAGAACAGTATTGCAGTTTGAAAATGATTAAGACCGGGCCGCAACGGTTAGATCCGGACTAAACAGAAAGAGAATCTGGCACCATAGAGCCGGGAAGACGAGCATAATAATAGCCGCACCATATAGGTGCGGCTATTATTATGCTTTGAGCAGCCAGTCAAGTACATGCTGGATGTACTGATCCCAGAAATCCCAGTCATGACCGCCGGGGCCTTCCTCGTAGAAGAGGTCTGCCTTACGGTTTTCCATCTCTTTGCGTACTTTCTGATTGAGACTGTACAAAAAGTCGCTGGTTCCGATGGATTGGTACAGCTTCGGCTTGTAACCGTTTTTGACAGCAGTATCATAGAGTGTCAATAGATCATATTGGCTGCCGGCCAGATGATTTCCATCTTTTACAGCGTCACCAAAGCAGTCGTCCCATGAAAAAATGCTGGAAGTCGGATCCATTGAATCGTAAAGTGCAGCCAGATCCAGCGCACCGGACATGGAAGCAGCCTTACCGAAAATTTCCGGATGGGAAAGACCCAGATACCATGCACCGTAGCCGCCCATGGAGAAGCCGGCAATAAAGGTTTTGTCAGGATCTTTGGTTACCGGGAAGATGGTCCGTACAAAGACAGGCAGTTCCTCTGTAAACAGCTGTGTATAGTTCTGTCCGCAATGCATGTCCTGATAAAATGAATTTCCTGCTGAAACCATGACTACTGCAATGCCGCGGCTCTGGGCATAGCGTTCAATGTTGGAGTAACGGATCCAGGAGAATGCGTCTCCATAAGCACCGTGGAGCAGGTATACGACAGGAAGACCATGCTCATAGTCGAACTTGTCATTGCCGGCAATATCGGTTATGGAGCAGTCAGAGCCTGGGGTTGGGATAAGTATGTTGAGGGTAATGTTGCTCTTCATAGAAAAGCTGTAATAATGAGTTTCCATTAATGCCATAACAATGGGCCTCCTATTTTTGATGACACAATTATAACGGAGACAGGGAAAAAGCACCATAGAACAGCGGCATGTTCAAAAAAAAATTCACGATTTTTCTGAGATGATTCCGTGTAGTGGCTTGAAAGAAAGACCGTCTGATCCTGAGCTTTACATGGAATGACGTCAAATGAGTAAAGATACCATTTTGTTTCTTTGCATCGTGAAACAGAAAAGGAATACATACAGATAGTTGGCATTTCTTTCTGTGTCATATTAAATATCGTAAGAAATAAACTCAGAAGTGCTTTTATTTTCGTTAAAATGGAACATTGACACCTTGCATATCATCCGTTAATATACGCGCGGTTTGGAGGTGATGTGAATGCAGGAGGAACTTCTGTCGATTGTTGAGGACGAAGCAATGGTGGAACGCAGCGTGAAACGCTGTGAGCGATGGCTCAAAGAAACGTTTGAAAAGAATCCGGAGCATTACGAAAAGGAAATCGGATGCCCGCCAGACCAGGTCAGGATGCGTCTGCATTCTGTCAGATACATCCTGTGCGACTTCACCGAAGAGGAATGCAGGGAATCCATCCGGATCACACTCTTGGCTTTGTTTCCAGACCAGATCAGACAAATCGGACGGTTTAACTGTGAATACAACATGTATGGAGGGCTGGATAATATCGTATTCAGATGTGAAAATATGGCTTTACCTGTCCTGTAGTATTCTGAAATGTTATGATAAGCGTAACAGATACAGCCTCATCCCGCGATGAGGCTGTATTAAAATCGTTTGATAGAAAGGAGGTGAAAACTGTACTCAGATCAGACTCCGGATGATTTCAAACCGTCTCTGTATGATTTCAGGGGATTGGATACCGTCAGCAGCACCAACGGTTTCAATACTGCAGGAAGCTGCTGCATTGGCATAGACAGCACAGTCTGTAAAGCTCATTCCTCTGCTGAATGCGTGCAGGAATCCTGCAGCAAAACAGTCTCCGGCGCCTGTTGTGTCGATACACTTTGCGTATGGATACGCAGGGATGGTCACCGGTTCGATCATATCTTTTGAGTGGAGAATACAGCCCCTGCTTCCTGTTTTGATAACCGCACAGCGGGCACCGGCTTCGAGAAACAATGCTGTATTTTCAGCAGGCGATTTGCATCCTGTAATGGATGCAGCTTCCATTTCGTTTGCAAAGATCACATCGAGGTATGGCAGAATTGATGCAAGATCAGAAAGGCATTCTCCGTTTTTCGGCCGTGTACAGTCTGAGGTCAGAAACCGCCCAGGCTTGTGCTTGATTTCTTTAAAGATGCGGGATAATGCCGCGATGGAAAGATCATGTGAGACAAACAGGCTGGCAAAACTGACAATATCTGCCATATTGTCGGCCTGTGACAGAATCATTTCCTCATTCAGATGTCGAAGGGTGCTTTTTGGACAGGTAACAAAGCAGCGCTCTCCCAGTTCAGTGATGAATACCAGATTGATTCCGGTTGGAATGGTATCTGATCTGACGATACCGGCGGTATCCACATGATTCTTATGAAGGTAGTCAAGGATTAAACGTCCGGCTTCATCGTTTCCAATGAGAGAGATGAGGGACACTGCATTGCCGAGTCTTGACATGGCTACGGCCTCGTTGCAGGCATCCCCGCCGAAAGAGAGCTTGATGTCTTCAGCCGGTTCGGAACCGGAGATAAAAACATGACTGCTGACAGGTCTGGCCAGCACATCGAGAATTGATGCACCGATAACGGTTATTTCCATATGAAGCGCTCCTTTTTTTTGTTGCTGCTCTTTTTGTCAGAAATTGAAAGTCCAGAGCAAAGCAACGTGGCAAAGTTGTAATGGTTTTGCCGTGACTTTGTGATTCAGGCCGGGTGCATGTGCCGGCTTTTTTACGGTGCAGACCGCTGCCGGCAATTCCAAAGCATCTGAAAGTTTCAAATTGGCTGATAATGGTTGGAATTCTGCATATTTATTTGTATTCTATCAAGATTCGTACGGTTTTGCCAGAAGGAAAAGCATACCATCTGAGTTCCGAAAGCTGAGGGGACAGTAGAGGACTGCATTGGAAGGCTGCAGTTCCAGTTGATCAAAGATTTCCTGACAAAAGGGTCAGAATCACTGTTTCTATTTTGATGGCAATGTGATATAGTTTGTGTGTTTCCTGCCAGGTACCGAAATGGCGGATGCTGGGCGATGAAACAAGCAGGAAATCATTACGAAACTGGCAGCAGATTGTTGCGGGGAGGCTGTTATGATAAAGAGATACGCATTTGGAAACAGATTTGAAACCGATACGGTTCCTGTCAAACCTGAGATATCAAGCGGGGAAATCCCATTTCTGACAATGGATCAGGAAAAGCTGTCCTTAACAATGAATCTTGAATCAGACGACTGTGTTTATGGTCTTGGTGAAAATGCACGTGGGATCAATAAGCGCGGATGGATTTACAGAAGCTGCGCAACGGATGATGGAAATCATCAGGAGGATATTGTCCAGATGTACTCCGCCCACAATTTCCTGGTCGTGAACGGCAGTGTGCGATTTGGTCTTTTTGTGGATTATCCGGGCGTTGTTACGTTCGATGTCGGTTATACAGAACTGAATACGCTCTCGATACAGCTGAGCGATCTGAATGCCGATTTCTATTTTATCACGGGCGAGAGTGTACTGGATATTGTACATCAGTTCCGGCAGCTGATCGGACGTTCATATATTCCACCGCGCTGGGCAATGGGATTCGGACAGAGCCGCTGGGGTTATGTCAATGAGGCGGATGTCCGAAACGTTGTAAAACGGTATCGAGAACTCAATATTCCTCTTGACAGCGTTTACCTTGATATTGACTATATGGACCATTATAAGGACTTTACCGTAGATCCTGAGCGCTTTCCGTCTTTTTCTGCTTTTGTGGAAGAAATGAAGACGCAGGGCATTCATCTGGTTCCCATCATTGATGCTGCAGTCAAGTCAGAAAAGGGGTATTCTGTCTGTGATGAAGGGCTTGAAAAGGGATATTTCTGCACAAAAGAAGACGGGACTGTTTTTGAAGGTGCTGTGTGGCCTGGTCTGTCCCTGTTTCCGGATGTGCTGAATGAAGAGGCGCGCAGGTGGTTCGGCGATCAGTATAAGGTGCTGCTGGATCAGGGCATTGAAGGATTCTGGAATGACATGAATGAACCGGCGATCTTCTATACAGAAGATCAGCTTGAAAGCACACTGGAGCAGGTGTCTGCATATCAGGGGAAGAAACTGGATCTTGAGGCATTCTGGGCCATGATGGGGCTTTTCCACGGCGCGATTCATTCACCGGATACATACAGCCGCTTTTATCACAATGTAAACGGCCGGCAGATCTGTCACGAAACCGTGCATAATCTGTATGGATACAACATGACACGGGCTGCCGGAGAAGCATTTGAGCGGCTTTCACCGGAAAAACGCGTGCTTCTGTTTTCCCGTTCCAGCTGCATTGGAATGCACCGTTATGGCGGTACCTGGATGGGGGATAACTGCTCCTGGTGGTCACATATTCTGCTGAATCTCAAAATGCTGCCATCCCTTAACATGTGCGGTTTCCTGTATACCGGCGCGGATATTGGCGGTTTTGGCCGCAATACGACAGAAGATCTGGTGCTTCGCTGGCTGGAACTGGGCATATTTACGCCTCTGATGCGCAATCATTCTGCGCGGCTCACACGTGAGCAGGAAGCTTATCAGTTTACGGATACGGATGGATTCAGGCATGTGATATCTATGCGGTATGTACTCCTTCCGTATATTTACAGTGAGTTTGTAAAAGCAGCGCTGCGTGATGAAATGATGTACAGACCGCTTGCGTTTGATTATCCGGCAGATGACCGCGCACGCGGAGTGGAAGATCAGCTGATGCTGGGTGACGGCATGATGATCGCGCCGGTCTATGTACAGAATGCAGTTGGAAGGATGGTCTATCTCCCTGAAACTATGAAACTGTACCGGTTCCACAAGGATGGAACGACTGATGAAACTGTGCTTGAGGCAGGGGACCATTATGTATCTGCTGCACTCAGCGAGGTCATCCTCTTTGTACGCCCCAATCATATGATTCCGGTTTCAGATGGCGGCCATTGCGAACGGGAGGTTGACTTCAATGACATTCACTTCCTGTCTTTCCCCAATGGAAAGCCGTCCGTGTATGAATATTATACAGATGATGGTGTAACCAGAAATATCACGGAAGATGCTGTTATACGCTACAGGATGGAAGTGGACGGCAGCATTGCACGGATGGACTGAGGCAATCATGAAAATGTATGATATTGGACTCAATCTCTTTACCTCTCAGTACAAAGACCCGGAAGCTGTCCTTAAACAGGCGGAACAGAATGGCATCTCCTGTATTCTTACGGGATCGGATATCGGGGAAGACCTGCAGATTGACGCATTTCTGAAAACGCATCGGACATGGGGAACAGCGGGCATCCATCCGCATAATGCAGACAGTGCCGGTAAAGAGGATTTTAAAACCATCCGCCGCCTGCTTGAGGAGAACAGCAGAATTGTTGCTGTCGGTGAATGCGGTCTTGATTTTGACCGGAACTATGCCACCCGTGAAAACCAGATCCGTTGTCTTGAAGGCCATATTGCGCTTGCAGAGGAAACCGGAAAGCCGATGTTCCTGCATGAACGGAAAGCATCCGGCACACTGTCAGAGATGTTTGCAGGATATCCGGAACTCTGCAGGAGAGCCGTGGTTCACTGCTTTACCGGTTCGAAGCAGGAACTGGAGCGGTATCTGGAGATGGGATTCATGATCGGCATTACCGGATGGATCTGCGATGACCGCCGGGCGCAGGAACTGCGTGAGGCGGTTTCCATTCTGCCGCTTGACCGGGTTATGATTGAGACGGATGCGCCTTATCTGACACCACGCAATGTCCCTG
>JAFUHD010000364.1 GCA_017469025.1 Clostridia bacterium | reverse complement strand
CAGCATTTCATGATGGTTTGTCAAATCATGACAACAGCGATTGATACGGTGCCGAAAGCACGACTATGTCATTAAAGGAGATGGCCCAGCATTTCATGATGGTTTGTCAAATCATGACAACAGCGATTGATACGGTGCCGAAAGCACGACTATGTCATTAAAGGAGATTATTATAGTATGTTGTCAACACTTGATATGCAGATCCTGGAGATTCTGTGTGAGGATGCAAAAGTTACTGTTCCTGAACTGGCTGTCATGACCGGAGAAACGGCTGAAATTGTTCAGGCAAGCATGGATAAACTTCGCAGCGAAGGTATTCTGGTCGGCGTTCAGACGCTGGTGAACTGGGAACGGACTGAACGTGAATTTGTCCGTGGGGTTATTGAAGTCAATGTTCAGCCGCAGCGGGAAAAAGGATTTGATGCCATTGCACAGCGCATCATGCAGTATGATGAGGTCCGCTCACTGTACCTGATGAGCGGTGCCTATGATCTGCTGGTGGAGTGTGAGGCGGCGACACTCCGGGAACTGGCCCAGTTTGTACACAGCCGCCTTTCAGTCATTGAGGGTGTAACCGGGACAAGCACACATTTTATGCTCAAGACCTATAAATACGGAGGCACGGTTTTTGAGTCGCCGTCCGCGGATCTCCGACAGGCGGTGATGCCCTGATGGATCTTGACAAAGTGCTTAACCGGCGGATTGCATCTGTTCCACCGAGCGGGATTCGAAAATTCTTTGACATTGTCCAGCAGATTCCCGACGCAATTTCTCTTGGTGTTGGTGAACCGGATTTTGTTACGCCATGGCCTATTCGCGATGCAGCAATTCAGTCGATTGAGGAAGGCAGAACCCAATATACGTCCAACTGGGGACTTCCGAAACTGCGTGAACATATTTCCAGATATCTGTTTACACGTTATGACGTGTCATACGATCCCGGGACGGAAATTCTCGTAACGGTTGGGGCAAGCGAGGGTATTGACCTTGCCATGCGTGCCCTGATAGAGCCGGGTGATGAGATACTGATCCCGGATCCCAGTTATGTGAGCTATGCACCGTGTGTCATTTTTGCGGGGGGCACGCCGGTGCCGGTCCGGACGTTTGCGAAGCATGGTTTTGCTCTCACACCGGAAACACTCAGGGCAGCGATTACAAAGAGAACAAAGGCACTTATCCTGCCCTATCCCAATAATCCAACAGGCGGGGTTATGAGCCGGGAGGAACTGCTGGAAATTGCGGACTGTCTTCGCAATACGGATATTATGGTCGTTTCGGATGAAATCTATTCGGAGCTGATCTATGAGGATCATGTACATACGGCTTTTGCGTCGCTGCCGGACATGCGGGAGCGTACCATTACGCTGAATGGTTTTTCAAAAGCATTTGCCATGACCGGCTGGCGGGTCGGTTATGCCTGCGCACCGAAGGAGATTCTTGAACCGATGTTCAGAATTCATCAGTATACCATGCTCTGTGCGTCAATGCAGGGTCAGGTGGCAGCCAGTCAGGCGCTTGCACGTGCATTTTCCACCCAGTATGAAGATGTACGCAAAATGGTGGCTTCTTATGACAGACGGCGCAGGCTGATGGTAGAAGGCCTCAATGAAATGGGGCTTGAATGCTTTACGCCGAAAGGTGCATTTTATGTGTTCCCCAGTATTGCCTCAACAGGTATGACCAGTGATGAATTCTGTACGAAACTGCTGAAGGAGATGCATGTGGCCTGCGTGCCCGGAACGGCGTTCGGCGAATCAGGCGAAGGATATATCCGCTGTTCCTATGCGACCGGCATAGACAAGCTTCGCGAAGCACTCTCACGGATGGATCAGTTTGTTCATGCCAAAATGTGACAGAAATGTGACATGTCCGTGAACGTTTTAAGTCAAATCCGTCAAGCGCGTTGTATTTTCTCAATCTGAAAGGTATAATAACCCGCGATATCCTGATTGTCATTTTTTTGGAGGTTGGAATGAAAAAAGGTTTTCTTTTATTAACCCTGATTCTCGCACTGCTGACAGCAGGCTTTGCCTGTGCTGAGTCGGCTGATGCTGATCCGGTGCTTGCGACAGCCTGTGGCGGCGAGCTTACGGTTACACTTTCTGAAGTAAAGAGCGACTATGATGAAATGCTTGCGTACTATGTGTATATGTACAGCATGTACGGCATGCAGATGGATGAGTATGATCAGTCTTTTCAGGCGGATGTTGCCCAGTCAGTGGTTGAAAACAGTATTGATGTCAAGGTTGTTACCCGCTGGGCTGAGGCAAACGGCTATGAGATGACCGATGAACGCAAGGCTGCCATTCAAACGGCTGCTGAAACGCAGATGGCTGAAGCCCGTGAATACTACAAGTCCTATCTCTCTGGCTATGGTCTTGAGGGAGAAGAGCTGGAGAAAATGGTCGACGAGGAACTGGCTGCCGGCGGCTATACAATGGAAGCGTTTGAAGACAGCCAGAAGCTGCAGGATGTGATTGCGTTTATCACTGACAAAGCATCTGAGGGCCTAGAGGTGACTGAAGAGGAAGTCCGCGCCCACTTTGATGCTGCGCTTGAAGAGCAGAAAAAAGACTTTGATGAAAACATGGACAACTTCATCAATGAGTATGTGGCCGGAAATGAGCTGCTGTATATTCCGGAAGGTGTCCGCATTGTCAAAGTGATCTATTTCGAGCCTGATGCAGAAGAAGAAACAAATACTGCCGCAGAAACCGCAGAGGGAACTGAAGCACCTGCTGAGACTGCAGCACCGGCAGAAACTGCCGACATTGATTCTCTCAAGGGCGCGGCAAAGGCTGAGGCGGTCCACAAACTGATTGTAGACGGAACCATGACCTTTGACGAGGCGATGGCCAAGTACAATGAGGATACGTCAAATGCTGATGAAATGAATGCAGGATACCCAGTGGCTGAAGGCAGTGCCTACTACAGTGAGGAATTCTCCAATGCAGCTATGGCGCTTGAAAAACCCGGAGACATGTCGGATGTAGTTGCTACCGATTATGGATGCTTCCTGTTCCTGTATGATCATGATCTTGAAAGCAAGGCTGATGCCTTCGAGGCGCATGCTGAGACAGAAAAGGCAGAACTGTTGGAAACCAAGCGCGAGGAAGCGTATTCTGCACTGCTGGCCACAATTATTGAAGAGGCTGCTGTTGAGGTAAAGGATCTTTCTCCGCTCTATCATGTATATACCGGTGAGGCAATGTCCGAGTTCTCCGCATTTGGCATTCTTGCAGATGCAGCTTCCCTGACCGACAAGCCGGCTGGCGAAACGGTTGCGAAGCTTGAAAATGGAACGGCTGTTGAAATCCTTGGCAAAGTAACGGCTGGAGATGTTGAATATGCGTTTGTCAGCGTACTGGGCACTGAGCTGAAAGGATATCTGACGGCGAGTGCGCTGAATGATACGGATAAAGATGCAGCTTATGAAACCGACAACACCGGGAAGACCGAAGCTGCCGAGGTAGCATCTGCACTGCCGGTGTTCACCGTTATCATGAAGGACGGCAGCGTCATGTATGGCGAACTGTATCCGGCAATTGCACCTGAAACAGTTGCGAACTTTGTGGAACTTTCCAATTCAAATTTCTATGATGGTCTGATCTTCCATCGCGTCATACCTGGCTTTGTCATCCAGGGCGGTGATCCCAATGGCGACGGAACCGGCGGCCCGGACTACACGATTAAAGGCGAGTTTAAGGAAAACGGAGTCGAGAATACCCTGTCCCATACCCGCGGCGTACTTTCCATGGCCCGCTCCAATGACTTTGATTCCGCCGGAAGCCAGTTCTTTATTATGCATGCTGATAATGAGGTACTGGACGGCAACTATGCTGCATTTGGTCTGATGCTCGGTGGATTTGATACGCTCGATGTCATTGCATCTGTTCCGACGGATTCCAGTGACAAGCCGAGAGATGACCAGGTCATCCGGACAGTGTATGTGGAAACCCATGGCGAAACCTACGAATTCAACAAGATTGCTGACTGAGACATAATGAAAGCCGCCTGCAAATGCAGGCGGCTTTTTTTCGTATTGGAATTCTGTTACGGAATAGTCACGGTCCCGTTCATTCCCGGGTAGAGCACAATGGCATCTGTGGAAATCTGGAGACGGACATCAAAATAGGCAGCATTCTGTTTTTGTGTGCCGATTGGATAAATCTTCGAGACAGTCCCGGAGAAGGTTTTATCCGGATATGCGTCGAGTGTATAGGAAAGCGTGTCTCCAATATGAATTGACGGCAGGTCCATTTCATCCAGTTCAATGCTCAGTTCCAGATGACCCAGCTGCAGGATTTCAGCCAGCAGCTGACCGCGGTAGACCTGCTGGCCGCCATTTACATACAGAGCAGACAGAACACCTGCAACCGTGGCATTAATGGTATTTGAACTGTCGGGGACAGCCAGAATATCGGCTGTTTCAAAAAGCAGGTCTCCGGCTTTGACGGTGCTGCCTTCCTGAATTTTGACAGCTGTAATGCGTCCCTGGCCGCTTACGGTATAATCCGGATACCGCCGTACTTTGCCCCGGCCGGTTTCTGAATCGTTTGAATAGGCACTGTCACGATAACAGCGAACGGTGTCATCTGGATCAAAGGACCCTGTCAGAATTTCAACCACATAGTTGTTTTTATCGACAGAGGTGACGCGCCCGGTTCCTTTGTCATTGCCGTTTTTGAGATAAAGCAGCTCACCGGCATGAAGATACTTGTTCTCATCCTTGTCATAGGCCTGCGAATTGTCAGCGGCAATATACAGTGGATGAATGGGCTCAATGACAGCCAGTGCGCCGTAACGGCTGATAATGCCCTGTGCATCATCCCCGGCTGCTGCATGAATGGCGACTACTTTGCCGCCGAGTGCGGCATAGACGGGTGTTGTCTGATAGGTGAAAAGTATATCACCGTCTGCAACGGGATCCCCGCTGCGCCAGTCAAATGGCGTAAGAACACCGGCATACGGTGCTGTAATTTTAATGGTATTCGGTGCAACAATGGATGCATCTGCCGTAGAGGCCAGCGCGGAGGCGGATGACAGGAGCATCAGACAAAGGGCAAGCCAAAACAGTCGTTTCATATTTATCCCCTTTACTCGACGGATTTGAGGGCTTCAACCATATCAATCTTCTGGACTTTCCGGGTAAGAAGGAGCTGAAGCAGGATAGAAAAAGCAAATGTGATTGCAGCAGCCAGCAGAATGGACTTCAGTTCCGGTGTTCCACTGTAGAAAGCCGTCTCGGGCTCACACGAATGCATGATGACGTCAGTCAGTATGATGCCCGGGTAAATACCGGCGAGGATGCCAACTACTGTGAGTATGATATTCTCGCTCAGAATGAGGCCTCGGATTTCTTTTTTATGATAACCGAGGACCTTAAGGGTGGCATATTCACGGATGCGTTCAACGAAGTTCATCAGTCCCATGCTGTAGCATATGACAAAAGCCAGTGCGAGCGCAATGCCGGTCAAAAGATGGAAAACAGAGGAAAGTGTGTCCAGCATAGCCAGCGTATCAATGATCTGTTCGGCAGGATAGTGGATCCGTTTGACTTCCTCCAGGTCTTCAAGCTGCCGGATCCCGCGCTCAGTAGGTGATTTAATCTGAATGGCGGTTGGAACAAATGCGCCTTTCCGCAGGGTTTCCCAGAATGAACGATTCATGTAAATGCCTTGAGAGAAGTTGTTTTCAACAATTCCGAGAATGTCAATATTCAAGGCACTCTGCTCGCCGGGCAGCCAGATTTCGACCGTATCTCCGATGGCAACATTCAGTACCCGGCTCAGCTTTCGTGTAATAGCGGCACCGCGGTCCGGCAATGGGATATATGAGCAGTCAGGGCCCAGGTTCTGAAGCTGCTGATCGTCTTCCAGTACATTCAGCATAACGGTCCGCGTACCGCCGGGTGTTCTGAGCGTGACGGAGCGTGTCATGACACATTCTACCTTCTCTGCATCAATGCGTCGCTCATAGCTCTCGGCTTTGTCAGGAGAACTGTCGAGTCGTGCAGAAACGTCATAATGCATGGCCCGAAGATAATAGTCATTGGTCAGAATCTTGACAAAATCCTGCAGGCCGAAGGAGGTTATGATGAGCATGGTACAGAACAGAATGCCCAGGAGGAACATGAAGGAACGCATTTTGTTGCGCATCAGGTTCCGGATGATCATCTTATTGTTGAAGGAAAGATGATTCCAGATGAAGGAAATGCGTTCCAGGAGAATGCGGCGTCCGGATTTGGGCGGCTTTGGTCTCAGCAGGTTGGCAGGTGTTTCCCGCGAAGCCTTATGATACGCAAGCAGGCAGATGCCCATGCTCATGACAACTGTCAGGGCAACCATCCCCCATGCCGGATAAGAGATCCGTGGATTCAGGCGGTAGGGCATTTCACTCTGGCCAAGCAGTGCATTCCAGAGTATGACAGGGAGGGTATAATGACCAATCAGTGTTCCAAGAACCGCGCCGACAAGCGAGGGAACAATAGAATAGGAAAGATAATGGTTCCGGATTTTTCGCTTTGGAAAACCGAGTGATTCAAGTGTGCCGATCTGAAGCCGCTGATTGTCAATCATCCGCTCAAGTGTTGTCAGCACAATCAGTGCAGCAATGAAATAAGCCAGGAGCGGAAAGATGAGGGTCATGTTTTCAAACATCTGCGCATCATTATTGATACGGGATGTACTGGTATGTGCACCGTGGTTGACAACAAGCGCTTCAGGAAAGACGGCATTGATCTCTGTCTCAAGCTGGTCAAGGTCTGTTCCGGTTTCCGCTTTAATCACGACCTGAGTCAGCGGAAACTGGGGGAGCGCACAGCTGTTTATCAGAATGTAACCATAGTTTTCCGGATCAGCGGCGACACCTTCTGAAACGACGATAAATTCCGGTGAGGTAACGATTCCCCGTACAATGAAGGTGACTTTCCTGCCGTTGATTTTGACTGGAATGCTGTCACCGATCCCAAGACTGTGAACAGATGCAAAACGTTCCTCAAGCAGACAGCCCCGTGAATCGCTTTCGGTCAGTGCTGCTCCGGTCCGGATCAAAGGAATATTGATATCCATGGGGCCGTCATAGGCAACCACATTCAATGTGATATCGTCTCCGAAATCGGTATCCATGTCCATGACAAAACGGGCACGCAGCTGACTGATTCCGTTGATGCGCTTCAGTTTTGCCATGACAGAGCGGTCAACCTGCGGCATATTCACAAAGAGATCTGCCAGATTGTTTTCTTCAAAGTAATGGTTCACGGTACCCCGGACCATTCGTGCAGTACCATCAAGTGCAGAGAATGCAAAGGTTCCAAGCGCACAGAGGGCAATGATAGACAGGAACTGCATGGCGGCACGGAGCATATCCCGCCGCAGTTTTATGCCAAGAACATTCCGGTATCTGCGGTTTACCATGAGATATCCTCTACCCGTTCAGGATGTGGCTGCTCCTCAATGGCATCGATGGTACCGTTTTTGACATGAATGACCCGATTTCCAAGCCGCGCAATGGTTGCATTGTGCGTGATGATGACCACTGTAGCGCCGTGATTGCGACTGATATCCGTCAAAAGGGACAGAACCTGGATGCCGGTTTTCGAGTCGAGCGCGCCGGTAGGTTCATCACACAAAAGCAGTGCGGGATTCTTGCACAGTGCGCGTGCGATGGAGACACGCTGCTGTTCGCCGCCGGACAACTGAGCCGGAAAATTGGAGAGCCTGTTGGACAGACCAACCTGTTCCATGACTTTTCTAGGATCCAGTGCATTTCGGCAGACCTGACGGGCCAGCTCCACATTTTCAAGCGCGGTCAGGTTGGGCATGAGATTGTAGAATTGAAATACAAAACCAACGTCCGTCCTCCGGTAGTCTGTCAGCTGGCGTCCGTTCAGGCGGGTGATAACCTTCTGACCAACGGTGATGGTTCCACTGGTGGCTTTGTCCATGCCGCCCAGCAGATTGAGCAGTGTGGTTTTGCCGGCACCGGATGGACCGAGAACGACACAGAATTCGCCCTTTTCAATGGTGAAATTGACATCGTCCAGAGCTTTTACAACCGTGCCGCCCGTATCGTAGTGTTTTGAAACCTGTTCAAATGTGATATAGCCCACTGATGTTCTCCTCTCTTCATCAGTTTTAGCCTTTGATTTCGCAATGAATGCGTTGCCTGTCTTTCACAGCCCAGCCAGAGACCGGGTGATTTTCCCTTAATGATGTGCTATTTGTGTCTGATATTGGGATCATAATCTGAGAAGCTGCTGCAGAGCACCGGGTCATATTCCACCGGAACAATAGCAGGGCTTGATTAGTTCATTGGAATATTATAATAGGAAGACAGTTTAGCAAATAAAACGATACCATAAGTTTGACTGAAATGCAAGGAGCCAGGTCAATCGGGTCAATGCAGGACAACTTGATTTGGAAGACAGGTGGATAATGATTTCTGCAAGGCCGGCATGGGCCTTTTGCAGAACTATTGCAAAGCTGCATGGAAATTGCTATAATGCGCATGCCTTTAGAGAGGCATGATTTGCATTTGTATTCATCAGACGGGATGACCTCCGAACTGAACAGATAGATTATTCTGAACATCACGAAGCGCAGATCCATGCGCTTTTTTGTTTGGAAGAAAATTAAACAGGAAAGGAAAATTATGGCAAAAAATACGGTTAACAATACAAACCACACGAATTCCCGGCAAAAAAAACGCACTGTTGCGGCTGAAAATAAAGTACGGACGAAGGAACCTAAGAAGCCGGCTGCACAAAAACCCGCAGCAACCACGACGTCGAGGGAACGTACAGCGGCAGATTCCAAGCCTGTTCAGAAAAAACGTGTACCGGTTCTTCGGCCGTCGGGCGCAAGAACAGCCCGCAATACGCCCAAACTTGGAGGGCGTCCGGCTACCACCGGCCGTCAGGTACCGGTCAAGGCAAATCAGCAGAGAGCTGAGCATCCGGACAATACTGTATATGGTGTGAGCGGAAAACGAAAGATAACGGTGCCGGTCTCTCTTGGAGATAAGCCGATTATTTCCCAGAATTTGACTTTTGTGGGAAAGAAACCGCCGACCTTGCGCTCGCATGCGAGCGAGCATGTTCCGAAGGGCACACTGCGCATGATTCCGCTTGGCGGCATGTGTGAGATCGGAAAGAATATGACAGCCTATGAATATGGCAATGATATTATCATTGTTGACTGTGGGCAGCTGTTTCCGGATGAGTCCATGCCTGGCGTGGATGCTGTCATTCCGGATTTCAAATATGTCGTTGAGAATAAAGACCGTGTACGCGGAATCTTTATTACGCATGGTCATGAAGATCATATTGGCGGTCTCCCATATCTGCTTGAACGGCTGAATGCACCAATCTATGGCGGACGCATGACCATAGAACTGATCCGGTATAAACTGAATGACCGCAGTTCCGGGCTTGGGAAAACAGCAAAGCTGACGGTAGTCGGTGATGGTGAGACGGTTCAGGCAGGCTGCTTTGGAGTGGAATTCATTCATGTGAACCATTCCATTGAAGATGCATTCATGTTTGCTATTCATACGCCGGCCGGTCTGATTATGCATTCCGGTGATTTCAAGATTGATTATACGCCGATTAACGGCGGCATCATGGATTTGCAGCGTATCGCGGAGATTGGCAGGGAAGGTGTACTGCTGTTTGTCTGTGAGTCGACAAACATTGAAGTGCCAGGCTTTACAAAGTCCGAACGTCATGTCGGTGAGAAGATGGCACAGATGTTTGACGGTGCGGGTGGACGCATTTTTGTCGCCACATTCTCATCCAATACGTCACGACTGCAGCAGATTTTTACAGCAGCCGAACGCTATGGACGCAAGGTTGCGCTGGTTGGTCGTTCCATGCTGAACGTTTTCAATGCGGCGAACAATCTTGGATATATCCAGATGAAAAAGGATACGCTTATTGATCTGGCCGACATTGATAAATATCCACCCAATGAGGTTGTCATTCTTTCCACAGGTTCTCAGGGAGAACCGATGAGCGCACTCACGAAGATCGCCTTCTCAAATCACAAGGAAGTTGAGATTGCACCCGGTGATACAGTCATCCTTTCTTCAACAACGATTCCCGGCAATGAGAAGCCCATTTACAAGGTGATCAATGAGCTTTACCGGCGCGGCGCTACGGTCTATTATTCCGCGCTTGCGGATGTTCATGTATCCGGCCATGCTTCCCAGGAGGAACTTAAGCTGGTCCATGAACTTGTCAAGCCGAAGTATTTCATTCCGGCCCATGGCGAGACCCGTATGCTGTACCAGCATGCGGAGATGGCGCACAAACTCGGGATGCCATTCGAGAACATCTTCATCCTTGCAAACGGTGATATTTTTGAAATCGGACCGAATTCGGCAAAGGTTGCCGGCTTTACGAACGGAGACGCTGTACTGATTGATGGTTCCATTGCAGGAGAGGCAGACAGTACGGTATTGCGTGAGCGCATGATGCTCTCTGATGATGGCGTCGTTGCCATTGCACTCGCACTTTCCGCCGGAAGCGGCTATATTATTGGTATGCCGGGCGTCAGCGCCATGGGATTCCTGTATGATACGGAGCATGAAAAGATTGAGGCAGCATGCCGCAAGCATATTGCGGAATATGCGTCGAAAATGATTCACTCAGGACACAAGCTCATCCAGGAAATTGACAGCGGACGGATGCAGAATGAACTGCGTTCTTTCCTGTACAGCCGGACAAAACGTCGTCCGGTTATCATGATCAATGTGGTAGAGGTATAACGAATGGCATCTGTACATGTACTCAACGGGCGACAGAAGAAACTGGTGCATGGACACCCGTGGATTTATGGCAATGAGATAGAGCACACAGAAGGTGAACCGGAAAACGGAGAACTGGTTGAAGCGTATGACTTCAGAGGCCGTTTTCTTGGATACGGCATGTACAATGCCAATTCTCTGCTGACGGTCCGTCTGCTGACGCATGACCGGACAGAGGTGAATGATGCGCTGATAGAATTCCGTGTCCGGCAGGCCAGCGAAGCGCGCAGGATCATCAGGGAACGCCCCGGAACGAACAGCTGCCGGGTGATCTTTGGCGAGGCAGACAGACTGCCGGGGGTTATATGTGACCGGTTTGGGCCGGTGCTGGTATTGCAGATTCTGACGCTTGGAATGGAGCGGTATACCGACCTGATTGCGCGGACACTGATAGACTGTGAAAAACCTGAGTGTCTGTATCTGGCCAATGATGACCGGATCCGTGAAAAGGAAGGTATGACCTGCTTTACGAAAGTCCTGTTTGGACAGATGCCGGAGCCGGTCATTGTTGAGGAGAATGGCATCCGGATGCAGGTGGACATCCGGGGCGGACAGAAAACGGGATCTTTCCTGGATCAGAAGGCAAACCATCTTTATGTAAGACAGTTCTGCAGGGATGCACGTGTACTCGACTGTTTTTCATATGCAGGCGGATTTGCCCTGAATGCGGCAGCTGCCGGTGCAAAATCTGTTACAGCAGTGGATATCAGTGAAGCTGCAGTGGACCTTATCCGCCGGAATGCGGAGATGAATGGGCTGAAGGTGGACGAAGTCTGTCAGAATGCGTTTGATTTTCTCCGTGAACAGGTCCGCACTGGAAATCACTATGATGTCGTGGTACTGGATCCTCCGGCTTTTACCAAAGCTCATGCAAATCTTGAAAATGCCTGCCGGGGATATAAGGAAATTGCACTGTCAGCGATGCGTCTGCTGCCGAAGGGCGGTGTACTGGCGACACATTCCTGTTCATATCATATGCCGGAGGAGACGTTCCTCAACACGGTTTATTCGGCTGCTCAGGATCTGCACCGTCAGGTGCAGCTGATAGACCTAAGGCGCCAGGATATGGATCATCCTGTTCTTGCAGGATATCCGGAAAGTCATTATCTGAAGAGTGTTTGGCTCAGGATGCTGGATTGATCCAGCATCCCTTTTCTGTATTTTGGGACCTGAACAGATAAAAAACAGAAAATTTCAAAAAGATAAAAATTCTTTTTGTTCGGCTTTAAAAGGCGGAAAAACCGGCGTGAAACATAAATGATTCACGGAAGCGTACTGAACTCCGAACGATGCCGGGAAATGGTGGGCGGGAATGTTCGGAAACAGCGTTATAAAGGCCAAAAATT
>JAFUHD010000363.1 GCA_017469025.1 Clostridia bacterium | reverse complement strand
TCCTTTCCGAATCTGCCTATGCAGATGCATGCCGTCCGGGCAATCCGCGTGATACGTCCGTAGAAGAGATCGCAGCGCTGTACCGTTCTCTCCTTTAATCCTGATATGATTCAAGCAACCGGCTCCCAGAACAGGAGCCGGTTGCTTTGTTTCGGAAAATGAATGTTCTTATTTCCGTTTCATACAGTTCTTGTCAAAGGACGGATTGCAGGCATAGAAGTTTTTGGCATTCATCTTGTCCTGCACCATACGCATGGCTTCACCAAACCTCTGGAAATGCACGACCTCACGCTGACGAAGATACCGGATCGGATCAATGACATCGGGGTCATCTGCAAGGCGAAGGATATTGTCATACGTTGCCCTCGCCTTCTGTTCAGCAGCCAGATCTTCTGTCAGATCCGCAAATGCATCGCCCTTGGACTGGAAATAGGCCGCAGTAAACGGAACGCCGGATGCCGAAGCAGGGTAAATGCCGGTTGTATGATCCACGAAATACTTGTCAAAGCCGTATTTCTTGAGATCCTCCTCCGAAAGATCCCGCGTCAGCTGGAATACAATTGCAGAAACCATCTCCAGATGAGCCAGCTCTTCCGTACCAATATCCGTCAGCAGTCCCTTGATCTTATCAGTCGGCATGGCATATCGCTGGTTCAGGTACCGCATTGCCGCAGTCAGCTCACCGTCAGGACCGCCGATCTGTGCACAGATGATCTGCGCCATTCTGGGATCCGGTTTTTTGATGTTGACCGGGTATTGCAGCTTCTTTTCATAGACCCACATCTCAGTTCGCCTCCCTTTCCCAAGGATAGGGACCCTGTCCCCAATCCCATTTGTGTTCTGCCTTGCTCTGCAGCGCTTCGATTGGACCGTATTTTCTGGTGTACTCTTCTACTGCATTTGCCCTCTCTTTACGGTATTTACGGTACAGCATCAATGCCTCCCGGCAGTTTGGGTGCGTGTCCAGATACAGCATCAGATCATACAGGGCAAAATCGTACTTCTGGACAGCTCTGAGCAGCACATCGCGTCTGTTCATTTATCACACCCTCCTCCCTGAAACGGCAGATCCAGCTCCGGGAAGACCGTCCCGCGCTTCAAGCCGTTTACCGGGTCATATACCTCTCCCCACTGCTGGTAGGGAACATACGCCATTCCCGGAGGTGTCACAGCCGGGAACACACTTTTGGGGGCAGATTCCTGCGTCTCCTGCAAGGAACGGTCAACGGAATCCGCCAGCTGTTCATACGCATGAAGTTCCATCTATTATCATCATCCGCCTTACGGTGGATGCTCCTTTCTGGATTCACATGAGATCATGTGTACTGCATCTTATGCGTTTTTCATCTTTTTGTTGACTGATTTCCGGTTACCTCTTGCAATTCCACAGGAAATATGGTACAATAGAATGGTAATCTTTCATTCGGGGGTGAATTTGCTTGCTGACAAAGCTGCTGAGCCGGGAAACCTGTGCGAAATGTCGGTTATGCTGCATTTTTGACCGATATGATGTATGGGAGACGCCGGTTTTGGATCAGGAGATCCGCCAAAAGGCCGAGGCGCTGATCCCCGGCGTGGAATTCATATCCAAGGGGCGGGAGTCTTATCTGTTCCGTGTGCGTGAGCTGGATGAGAATGACCTGTTCACCTGTCCCCTGCTGGATCCTGCAAAGGGCTGTATGCTCGGAACGGAAAAACCGTTTGACTGCCGGATCTGGCCGTTTCGGATTATGGATGTTGCAGGAAGACAGGCAATTACAATTGCACCCATCTGCGATGC
>JAFUHD010000362.1 GCA_017469025.1 Clostridia bacterium | reverse complement strand
GCTGCACCGAGGATACCATCTGGTATCAGGGACTCGGCATCAATGCACCCTGCATGCCGAGCCAGCAGTCCACACCTGCTACCGACGTTCTGCTTGCACCGTGGCATGTACAGAATGACCGCACCTATGAAGAGCCCTACATCCGCGCACCGTTCCCAACGGTTTATTCCACAACGGATGAGGCATCCATCATTTCCATGTACCTGGTTGATATCGAAACCTACGTGAATGAGCGTGCAGTTGCCTTCATCTGCGGCTATTCCGATATCGATACCGAATTTGACAGCTATCTTGAGACACTCAAGAACATGCAGATCGAAGAACTCATCAAGGTCAAGCAGGCCCAGTATGACCGCTATGCTACTGCGATGAAATAATTAAAGCCATACGGCCGGCAGGATGATTGTTCCTGCCGGCTTTTGTGTTATAATCAGAACTACTAAAAAGCATTCAGAATATGGCCGGATATGCAGTTCCGGCATGCGAGATACAGACTGTTTGCCTGGTATGATTGCCAGAAACAAATATTTTCAGGAGATGGCCCGGCACTTGTGCTGGATTGTCAAATAATGACAATTGTGATTGATACGGTGCCGAAAGCCTAATCTATCGTTAAATGAAGAGATGGCCCAGCACTTGTGCTGGATTGTCAAATAATGACAACTGTGATTGGGCCGAATCTATTTAAAGGAGGCAAAAGATGCGGACAAGTGAATATGTTTTGCATTTTCTTGATGAAATTGAGCCGCTGAACCTGCATGGATTTGAAATCCGTCAGGGAGGACAGTGCATTGCACAGGCGGGAGCAGCGCCATTCAGAAACGATCAACCGCACCGCATGTATTCTGTCAGCAAAAGTGTGGTGTCACTGGCGGTCGGTATCCTTGCAGGTGAAGGAAAACTCCGCCTGGACGAACGGATAATGCCTTATTTTGAGGACTATGTGCCGGATGAGGTGCCAGAGGAACTGGGGATCCTGACGGTCAGGGATCTGCTCAGAATGGCCAGCTGTTATGACGTGACACAGTACAGGCCGCTTGTGGATGAAAACTGGACAAAGGCTTTCTTTACCGGTACGCCGCAGCATCCGGCCGGAACCATATTTACATATGACACGGGTGCATCCCAGGTCCTTGCGTCACTGGTGGAACGTCTGTCAGGACAGCCGCTGCTGGATTTTGTCAGATCCAGACTTTTTGAGCCGATCGGGATGAAAGGACCATTCAAATGGCTGACGGACCGCGCGGGCAATCCACAGGGTGGTACAGGACTCATTATGCCTTTGCATGACCTGGCGCTGTTGTCAGAATTCTGTATGGGAGACGGCCTGGGCCTGCTGGACAGGGATTATCTCAGGGCGGCTACGGGCTGCCAGATCATGACAGACCACCGGTCTATGCCGGAGGAAAAATATGGATATGGCTACTATTTCTGGCAGATGCGCCGGGGGTTCTGCATGTATGGCATGGGCGGTCAGATGGGACTCTGTCTGCCGGAGAAAAATCTGGTGCTGGCAACAACAGGCGATCTTATTCTGAGCGGGACCGGCGTACAGCCTATTTATGATGCCTTTTTCCGCTGTCTTTCCGGCATGAATGCGGATGGCAGTGTAATGGATGATCCGGAAATGGAGAAACGTCTGTCTCGGTTTTACTACAGGCCGCTGTCAGGGAAAAGGCCGGAACGTCATTTGTACATTGAACTGAAGACGCCGATCGATCCTGTAAAAGCGGTGGAAATATCCGCTGACGGCTTATGCCTTGTGACTGACACGGCACGATATCCAATTTCCTGCGGACCGGATGCATGGACAGAAAATGAATTCAGACCGATCGGTCCCTGCATTGCGAGCAGTGCCATGGCAGCGGAAGGGGAATACCGTGCACATATCGAGCTGACGGGGGATACCTCCTGTGCAATCCGGATTTCGGTCTCTTTTAGACAGGATGATGAGGCTGCAGTCCGGATTCAGTCATCAACCTGGGAGTGTGTTACCGGATATTCCGGAACAGCGCAGGGAACATGCAGGGAAATTCAGTGAAAAACTGCTGTGGGAAGACCTCAAAATGCGCGTTTCCCAAAGGATGTTTTACGTTACGGGATTCCGGCATGCGGTCAAACTGATTCAGGCATCATCTGGCCTGATACCGCAGCGTCCCAGAGATAATTCCATGGCGCATTTGTTGAAAATCCTTCTATTGCTTGCCTTTCAGTATCAAATTCGATATAATTCCTATTAATAATGTAATGGGAGGCGTACCTGTTGAAAAAGTTTATCATTGCTTTTCTTGTGCTGTGCATGGCATGTACGTGCGCAATGGCAGATGCCGGTGTTCATACATACAACATGGCAGCTGCCGAGTTTCCGACGAACTGGAGTCCTTTCCAGAATCAGACCCAGACTGACAGTGATTTGATGCAGTGGCTGCAGAGCGGTCTGTATGTATTTGACTTTAATGAGGATTACGATGGTTATGTCGTGGTCCCACTGGCTGTT
>JAFUHD010000361.1 GCA_017469025.1 Clostridia bacterium | reverse complement strand
GTCCGGATACATTCCTTGCCGACAGCAACAGAGACTGGTACTCGGTCCCGGAATACAAGTTTGTGTACCGGGATGAAGACGGAAATGAAACCCTTCTCCGCGATTACAGTGAAGACGCTGTCCTCAATACTGTCTATCCGGGAACCGGCAACCTCCGGGTCTATGCACGTATCCAGGGCGAATCCCAGGACCCGGACGTTTACTACGACTATCCGGACAACTTTGACATTGCAAGCCGTCAATTCTCATTTGATTTTTAGAGAGGAGTCCTGATTTTGAAGCGCCTCATACCTGATTATATTGACGCAACCGTATCCCGTTTCCCGGACCATGCCGCCTTTACAGATCCGGATACAACCACCTCCTTTCAGACACTCCACCTGAATATTCAGCATATTGCCAGCGGCCTGCTGCCTCTGGCTGCGTCCCGCAGCATCATCTGCTTTTACATGGACAAATCCGTGGAAACCGTCACCGGATTCTTTGGTGCTGTCTATGCGGGTTGCGCTTATTCACAGTTAAACCTGCGTCATCCTGCCGCACGCATTTTGTCAATCATAGAAACAACGGAGACCCCGCTTGTCATTACCGACAGGGCACATCTTGAATCGCTGCTCGGTTTTGGCTATTCCGGTCCGGTTGCGCTGATTGAAGAACTGATAAAAACACCGGTTGATACAGACGGCCTGAACTGCCGCCGTGCCGGAATGACGGATATTGATCCGCTCTACGTTAACTTCACCTCCGGTTCCACCGGAACACCTAAGGGTGTCGTCATCTCCCACCGGAACGTCATAGACTTTATTCCTGACTTTACAGACATCTTCGGAATTACCGAGAAGGATGTACTGGCCAATCAGGCTCCGTTTGACTTTGATGTCTCCGTCAAGGACATCTACAGCGGTCTCATGACAGGCGCTGAAGTTGTCATCGTTCCAACCGCCTATTTCACCCAGCCGGTTGTCCTCATGGACTACCTTTGTGCGCACAATGTAACCATGCTGGTCTGGGCCGTTTCTGCCCTGTGCTTCCTGACCACCATGAATGCACTTGCCTATAAGACACCGGACAGCATCCGGATGATCCTGTTCTCCGGCGAAACAATGCCGATCAAGCACCTGAACAAACTCATGCGTGCACTGCCGGAAACCACCTATGTCAACCTCTATGGGCCAACCGAAATCACCTGCAACTGCACTTACTATGTTGTAGACCGGCCATTTGCCGAAAACGAATCACTGCCCATTGGTATTCCGTTCCCCAACGAACATGTCTTCCTGCTGGATGATCAGGACCGGCCGGTGACCGAACCCGGCGAAACCGGTGAAATCTGTGTTTCCGGCTCCTGCGTCGGACTGGGTTATCTGAATAATCCGGAACGTACCAGCGCCGCCTTCGTACAGAATCCGCTCAACAAAGCCTGGAATGAAACCATATACCGGACAGGCGATCTTGCCCGTATCAATGACCGTCACGAAATGGTCTATGTCAGCCGGAAGGACTTCCAGGTCAAGCATATGGGACACCGGATTGAACTCGGTGAAATCGAAACACAGCTCTCTGCGGTCCCCGGTATCGAGCGGGCTGTATGCATCTATCATCATGAAAAGAGCAAGATCCTGGCCTTTGTTCTTGGCACGCAGGACAAAGCGGCCATCTCTGAGGCGCTTAAAACCGACCTGCCGGATTACATGATCCCGAACATCTATGTATTCGTGGATGAAATGCCGCTCAACAAGAACGGAAAGATCGACCGGCAGGCACTGCTCCAGTCCTATCTTGACAAAAAAGGAGGCCGGCACGCATGACACCGGACATCCTGAACGCATGCGCCGCCAAATACGGCACACCTGCGTATCTTTTCGATCTGACTGAGCTGAATGCCCGCACTGATGCCATCCGTGATATTCTTGACGGAGACATCGGCCTGTGTTACTCCATCAAGGCAAATCCATTCCTTGTGCCTGCCATGGACAGCCGTCTCGGAATGCTCGAAGTCTGCTCTCCTGGTGAACTGGAAATCTGCATTCACAATCATATCAATCCGGACCATATTCTCTTTTCCGGCGTCAGTAAAACCCGTAACGACATACGCCGGGCAATCGAAGCCGGTGTACGCCTTTTTACCTGTGAATCCCGTCTCCATGTAACCCTGCTTGAAGCTGCTGCCGCGGAAGCCGGTCTCATCCTTCCCGTGCTGCTCCGTCTGACCGCCGGTTCCCAGTTTGGCATGGACATATCCGATCTTGAGTGGGTCATTCAGAACCGGAATACCTGTCCGCATCTGTCCATCTGCGGCATCCATTACTTTTCCGGCACCCAGCGCAAAAAGCTGAAAGACCAGCGCAGTGAACTCGAGTTTCTGGCTGAAACCTGTGCCCGCATCCAGTCCGAATTCAATTTCACCATTGAACGGATTGAATACGGCACCGGCCTCTATTTTCCCTATTTTGAAAATGAGGATCACAGCGATACCCTTGCACCCATCCGTGAACTGGCTCCAGATCTCCTTCGGCTTTCCAGACAGGTCCGTCTGACCATTGAAATGGGCAGATTCTTTGCCTCATCCTGCGGCACCTTCCTGACTGCCGTACAGGATACAAAGCGGAACAAAGGACAACAGTATGCCATACTGGATGGCGGCATTCATCATCTCAACTACTACGGTGGAAGCATGGGAATGCGCGTTCCGCTCATTACAAAACTCTCCGATTCCTGCACACCTGACTCCGGTGAATCAGGGTCCTGGATGCTCTGCGGATCTCTCTGTACCACCGCCGATGTGCTTGTACGTGCCTATCCGGCATCATCCCTGCATCCGGGAGACATCCTTGCATTTCACTACTGCGGTGCCTATTCCGTCACGGAAGCACCTGCGCTGTTTCTGAGCCGCGACATGCCTGCCGTCATTCTTTATGATACCGATGGATTCAAGCAGATCCGCAGCAGCCAGCCAAGCTGGCCTATGAACACCATTTCATCTGCTCCGACACGCTGAGCCCTCTGAAAGACCCATCTGAAACGCGTATACAAAAAGCGCCCGGTTTGCTGCTTTATGAAACAGCAAACCGGGCGCACTTTGTTTTTTGAAAAACTGAACAGACCTTATGCACCATAACACGCCAGCAAATATCTCAGTGCAGGAAAAACATTGTCTGTCTGCAAACAGAGACAAAGCTTATTCGTTCTGAAACTGCATCCCAAACACTTCGTGACGTCTAAGTCTGCCTATGGATAACTCCACTTCTTTGATAACATAGGTCTGCTTTCAGCACTGTAGCAATACCAGCTATCATGATTTGACAGTTCTGTACTTGCACGGGGCCTTCTCCCTGTGACGCTTTGTTTTATTCTGCCCGCTCAAGGAAGATAGTCACATCAGAGTAGGTATCCAGAGTCGTATATATCTTCGAATCTGCCATGAATTCCTTTGGTGCTCTCAGGACATGAACCTCATAGACCTTCTCCTCATCAGTCTTGAATGAAGCACATCCGTTGGTATCTGTAGGCTGAAAACTGCAGAGAGAATCATCACAGAGCTGAATAATCACTTTTTCCACCGGGTTACCATCCGGATCATAGACATATACATTATACCCGTTGTCGTTGTTAGTCACTGCATCTGTGCCAGTAATTGCATCGACATTTTCGCCTGCAAGCAGTTTGTCAACAACAGCCTCATATTCATCAACCGCGGCTCCGATAACAGGGAATGTAAGGATTTTTCCTTCGCTATCCACAAATATGGTCGTCGGATATGAACCAAACTGGCTGAAAATCGGATGATTCTCCGGCTTCAGAACATTGGGATACGTAATTCCATTGCTGCTCAGAACCTCTTTGGCTTCATCAACAACATTTTCAAGCGACTTCACTTCATATTCTACACCGACAATTCCACATCCTTTTTCCTGAAGGCGTGTGTGAATCTGGGCCAGCTCTTCCATCTCACCAAGACAATTGCCGCACCAGGTTCCCCAAATGTTAACCATGGTGATTTTATTGTCCTTGAACAGATCTGCACTGTTGACCACATTTCCGTCCAAATCTGTCGACTCAAACTCAAGCACCTGACCAATCAGCTGCTCATCAGGATCTATAGGCTCAGCAAATGTACCCTCCTGAAGCTGTTTTATCAGTTCTGAATTGATCATATCAACTTCGTTTTGAACGAATTCCTTATCGGCTCGGGCCTGTTCTTCAGTGTAGTCCTCACTGATGATAGCAGGGTCATCATAAATGTACAGCATGTCATGTATTGGAAGTGGAATGTAATAGTAATGCCACTCATTCAGCGTGCCAACCTCATAAACCTCGATCTTTTCCTCTTCCGGGAATGAGAACCCGACTGCATCAATCATAGCCTGTTTGTCAGGTGCATCGCTGGTCAAAATAATGCCAATTGTACCACTCAGAAAAGAAAGAATCTGCTGTAATGCATCCTTCTCATCATCGTCAGACGCATTATTATATGCATCAATGAACTGCATCAGAGCATCCTGCGTCATTTCATAATACGTCACATAGCAGAGAGCTGCATACGGATCGTGGCGAAAGACGCCTTGCTGGTCCAGAGAAAAATAATACTCACATTTTTCGTCAATCTCAGACAAATCCACTGTAATACCGAGTTCCTCAAAACAGATTTGTCCAGCTGTTTCCTCTTCAGCAATTGCAGACATGCAGCCAAACAGCATAACTGCAGTCAACAGTGCTATGATCAGTTTTTTCATTATATCAACCTCCACATAAAACTATTTATCCAAATTAACGACAGCTCTTTATCGCAAAGCAGCCTTGTTTCTGTGTCTTCGTTCTGTTTCCGTTAACCTCCCCTTTCATGATTGTCTGTCCAGCAATTATCACTTTTTTTCTCATACCGGAAACACACATGGAACAGAGCCGGTTTAGCCATGATTCTACCGCAACTGCATAGTCATGTCATTATTCAGTTCATATTGAAAAAACTATGAAACATAATATACACCATAGCAACCACAGCGCCATTCCTGATATAACCTACAGAAAAACAGAGACTTTGTCAAGAGACTTATTGTCACCTCATCCAGTCAACTTTCAGAAAATCAACTATCAAACAGACCATTTCAAGTTGTACGATTAATCATCTGAATAGAAAACTATCTCTTTATGCATTGTAAAATTCATCAAGCAGCAATCTGCTGACGCATGCTTTATCGCTGCGCATATGAACTGATCCTTTCAGGTATCATCATTGATTACATCAATCGTAATCAGCATTTTTTGCTTTTTCTGTAAAAGATCATGCTTTTCAGATCATACAATTCACGAACGGGATTAATCCACATTCATCGTTACGGTTCACCTTTACGTATATTCTCTATGTTTTCCATAGAACCATCGCCTGAATCATTTGGATCACGGAATTCCCCTTTCTCTACCAGCCGAAGGAACGCATCTACCACATCCGGAGTCAGCTGGCTTCCTGAAGCATCCCTGATAATCGAAACTGCTCTTTCAAAATTCATACGCTTACGATATGGACGGTTTGAATACATTGCATCAAAACAATCTGCAACAGCAATAATCTGTGCCACTCGGGGAATCTCGTCACCCTTCAGGTGATTGGGGTATCCAAGCCCATCAGGACGTTCATGATGAGACTGTGCACCGGTAGCAAGATCCGGCATGATTTTGATGTCTTTCAGTACATCGTATCCTTTGGTCGTATGAGACTTAATGACGTCATACTCAGCATCAGTCAGCTTGCCAGGTTTATTCAGCACCGACTTGGGAATACCAATTTTTCCGACATCGTGCAAAAGTGCAATGCGGTAATACCTTTCAACTGTTTCGTCATCACAACCAAGCTCTCTTGCAAGCAATGATGTATACTCAGCTACCCGGAATGAATGACCCTTGGTATAGCTGTCTTTCATATCAATGACTTTTGCAAAGGCAGTTGTAATCTCGCTGATTAAAGCCTTGTCTTCTTCCTGCTTAAGTTTCAGCGCCCGCGTCTGCTCGTGGAATAGATAGAACCCCATCAACAGTGTAAATATCAATACCCCGAACCTGGTATATCCGGAAGAACCATAGCTTTGCGACATGTAATATCGTATCAAATCCAGTCCAACGCCCACTGCACATGCGGATATTCCAACAACGAGGCTTTGAAACAGTTCCTTATGCATCGTATGTGCACGAATCGCACGAATCAGGAAATATGTCACTGCCAAAAATACAAGAACGATGAATACATGGCTGATGTAAACAAGATAATAATAATCCGAAATTCCCCGATACGTCAGAAACACCTGTACCGCAAAATTTCCAAGACTGAGAACAAGTGCTGTCGAAATCAGCTTTGAATGACTGTTTCCGGTAGCACTGGCAAAAAATGACAGTGCCGGATATGGCAAAAAGATAAGACAGACGTAAGTAATCACTCGAATCAGTGAAGGATGCCCCGTCAAAACCTGAAGCAGCAGCGTATCATTATATCCCGTGAAACCAATCAGAACACACAGCAGGCCAAAGGATATGAAGTCAAGTCCTGCCGTCTTCATGAGAATCCTTCCGAAAATGCCTACAGCAAGGAAGAAAATACCGATGAGCAGTATTACCGTTGAGCGCCAAAATGCCAGCAGATTCTTTCTGAATAAATTTCTCATATACTGGGCGCCATTCTCAATTACCACATCATCAAGGGCTGCCGGGGCACTATGAAAAACAGGTTCCAGATGCAGCATCAGAGTATCTGTATTTTCGGGAATCGGAATGGTATGAACATACATACCATAGGAAGCGCCAAGCCGCCTGGGTATTGTTGGATGATAACTGTAAATACATTGTCCATCCGCATAAACGTCAAACAGTGTATCCACACTTTTGAGGCACAATGACTCTCCATGAAATGATTGGTCACTTACATCCTTACTCAGGTCAAGGATACCTGCCGGCAGTTCGGATAATGACACTGCCTCGCCAGTTTCTGCCACCCAGCCCGTATTCGCCGGAACACATTCACTCAGATAAGGCAATGCGCTGTTACGGTCCAGATATATGGAAACCAGAATAAAGATGATCAGAAAGTAAAAATATACCACCTGTTCACGGGACGATCTCAGGTTGCTCTGACGTGCCCGTTCCCCGCCCTGTCGAATGTACTTTCTTATCCTGCTCTTTGTCCGGTGATTGTCCTGTTTCCCCATTAAGAAACCTGCCTGCTTTCGAATAATGTCAGCATCAGTTATGCCTCACCATTATCCACTGTTCACTGTAATCCTCGACAGCACATTCTGTGATAATATGATGCATAATATTTGCTGTACAACATGGTAAAGATTGAGAAGAAGATGTTCCAGCATTCTATCCTGGTTTCCTGTTTTTTTCAATCAGCAACTGTATATATCGTTATACTGTATATGCAGGAATTCGCCGAATTTATAGACTTTGTCGAAACACTTCATTGTTTCGAATATGGTTTTTGTTTTCTGAACGTTTTGCCGTCTTTTATTTATTTGCAATAATCTGGAAAGTGGTGAAAGAGACTATGAGATCGAAACTATCTTCACTATCAGATCAAACTCACAATAGAAAACCTTTTCAGGGACTGCTTTTATGGCCGTCATTCCAGATAATGGGGATCAGAAGAACTTCCAGCTGCTTAAAAGATATCCTGGAATTACAACGATCAGAAAGAATGCCCAGCTGATCAGGGTAAACACTTTTACGAATTTGCCGCCATTTCCGGGATATTCACGTACATAAATGCGGTAATTGATAACGGATGCCAGTGAACCGATCTGCGAGCAGAGTCCTGCAGTATCCGCGCCGTAGATCAGGCCGGCAAAATTTTCCGTAAACGGATAAAGCACGATGGTTGCCGGGACATTTGAGATAATCTGGCTCAGACCGATTGCCCACCAGTACTCATGCCCGGCGACTGCTTTTCTCAGCACTTCCGCAATACGGGCATTCGCAGCGATGGAGGATGAGAACACAAAGAAACAGAAAAACGTTACGATGAGGACGTAATCAACCTGAAGCAGCAGTCTTCGGTCCAGTATGGCAATCACCGCAAGCACCAGAATGACGGCAAATGGCCACAGAGACGTTCTGGTGACAATCACTGCAATGATGAGCGCAAACAGGAGCAGGTATGCAATCCTTCTGACTTTTCCTTCATCTGTCCAGGCTTCTTCCCTGCCCTCTGAAGCAATTTCTTCCTTCGGATTTTTCCGGTACAGGAAAAAGATGAAACAGATCAGCAGCACTGCAGATGCGGCACAAAGTGGCAGCATATGCAGCATAAAATGCCACGCTGTCACATCTGCCTGTCCATAAAGAAACAGATTCTGAGGACTGCCGAAAGGCATGAGCATGGATCCACGGATTGCAGCAATATTCTCCATGGAGATTACAGGCAGAATATACTGTTCCTTATGGCCATTCCGGAACAACAGTATGGTCAGCGGAACAAAGATAATCAGAGAAACATCGTTCGTAACGAACATGGAGGTAAAGAATACACCAAATACCAGAAAAAGGGACAGAGATGTCATGTGTGTCAGATGCGATGCAAGCCGTACCACAGGATTCAGCACGTTTTCATGCTTGAACCCTTCAAGAACACACAGCATCATCAAAAGCGTTCCCAGTGTCCGCCAGTCTATATCACGAAACAATTGGAGCGTCGGCGGTGTTATGACGAGCGCTATAACCGCCGCCAGAACGGACAGGGTCAGCATCAGTTCCTTTTTCAGGAACGTAAGCACTTTTTTCATTATCAGGCATTCCTTTCAACCGGAATCAAACCCGGCAAGTATATAACACGGATTTGGAAATGACAAGCCGAAACCATGCTTTTTCTCAGTTCAGAACATCCAGCCTGCTGTATGATTTGCAGATGGGCATAAAAAAACGGTGCCGGATATTCCGGCACCGTTTTGTGAATGATCAGAAGTGTTTGTAAAGCCAGATAAAGGATCCGCCCTGCATTGTGATGGCACTAGCATCGCGCATTTCGCCAGTCATGAGATTCTGATAGACGTCCATGTCGCGAACCCAGGCAACCTCCGTACTGTCACTGAAGTTGAACAGTCCAAGAAACTTTTCTCCCTTATAGTATCGCCCTATTCCGAGAATATGATCATTTCCGGTATCGATACGCCATGTATCAGCATTGCCGTCAAAGACCTCATACTGTCCTCTCAGCTGCTCCATCATATGAATTGCAGCAAAGATGGTCCCCTCTACCGTATCCTTGTCGTGGCGTTTTGCCGCTTTATCCCAGTCAAGGTTTCCGCGATGCAGATAACGGCTGTCCGGCGCCTTCAGCGGATCTGAATGATAGTCATTGTCATTTTCCTGCCCGATCTCGTCGCCACTGTCGAGAACAGGAACACCACTCATCGTGAACATGAACGCATGCAGCATGAGATCATAGGAAACAGCGCGGCGCATCGCGGCAGCATCGCCGCTCTCACGTGCGCTCTCGATGCCGCAGAGGGAAGCCGTCGTACCGCAGAGGCGGGCATCTCCAAGGCGCGGATCATCATTGTAGAGTTCTCCACG
>JAFUHD010000360.1 GCA_017469025.1 Clostridia bacterium | reverse complement strand
TGGTAAGCCCATTTCAAAGTGCACGAAATTCAAAATGGCCACCGCGAATAAGGATGCATTCATAGATAAGCCCCACAGATTTCAAACCTTGTTGAATAGGGGCGCTAACGACCGGGCATCTCAAACTCCAGACACTTCAGCTGCAAGAATACAGGCTGTAATACAGTGGTTGTACAGCTTTTGCTCCTCTTCCTTATTTCCTGCTCCCTGTGCACGTACGATCAGGGCGGCTCCGCCAACACAGATGAGATAGGAAATAAAGTGGATAAAGAGATTATATGGCTCCGTCAGGTTGAGTGCACTGAACGCGGTATCATTAAACAGATTTCCAACAATGGCTTCCTGGAGCATATGCTGGGCTTCATCAATCACGATGGAAAGCGTCGCAATTGTAAAAATCGGTGCAAACCTGATTGTATTTTTCCCTTTTTCCGTTTTGTTGTCAATCATACAAACAGTTATCCTCTTCTACATAATAATTCAACAAACAGAATTATATCATGCATAATCTTCTGCTTCAATATAACAGGATTGTCCTTTATCTCCTGCTTTGGAAAGCAGCTGCTGTTCATGTTCTGACTGAATAGATCCTTTCGAAGGAGTGGTGATATTATTAAAGAACAGCCTTGTAATCACTTGAAATGTATCCAATTAGTCAGCCGCTGGATAGTAGCAGGTCAAACGGTCAGAGAAATTGGCCCAGCACTTCGTGCTGGTTTGTCAAATAATGACAATTGCGATTGATACGGTGCCGAAAGCATATCTGTGTCATTAAATGAAGGACGCATATCCGTTCCTGTCCTGTTCTTGGCAGTTTGTCATGCTAAAGTTGGGACGAGAATGTAATAATTGCTTTTTAGAACATTGTTCGTTATAATGGACAATAATAAACAAAGCATTTTTGAAGAGGAATGTAAAAGGGGCTAAGGCATCATTTGTATAAAAATCCTGTATGACAGGGAATAAGCTGCTGGAGGATGGCAGCGAATTTTGTGCAGGCACAGAAGAGGAGACCAGCGCGATGTTTGGAAACAGGTTTCAGCTGAATGATCAGACAATTCCAATGGTAGAGGAAATAGGCAGGCATATGCCTGGCGGTTTTTTTATCTACAAGGCGGAAAAGCCGGAAGAGCTGCTGTATGCAAACCGCGCTGTTTTTGATATTTTTGGATGTGCCGATCTGGAGGAGTTCAAGGCGCTGACAGGCTATACCTTCAAGGGTATGCTGTATCCGGAAGACTATCAGGCAATTGTGGAGTCAATTGACGATCAGATTGCAAAGAGTGATGACAATCTGGATTATGTGGAATACCGGATCGTCCGCAGGGACGGAACCGTGCGCTGGGTGGATGATTACGGACATTATACGGAAACAGAAGCATACGGCGGCATTTATTATGTCTTTATCTCTGACATTACGGAGAAGCGGGAACGCATGGCTTCAGATCTGGCCGTACGTCAGGCGGTTATTGAAGCGCTTAGCGAAGCGTACCATACGGTCTGGCTGATTAATGATGTGAAGACGGAGAGCTTTTCTCTGTTTCGCGGAGATACGCAGGGGGATACCATGCATGCCTTCCCGATCCGTGAAGCGCTCGGACGGATGAAATACTCGATGGCAAAGGCGTCGTATATCCAGACAATGGTGGCACCGGTAGATCAGGAACGGCTGCAGCGTGAACTGGAGCTCAGCGCCATCGTTGAGCGGCTCAGGCAGAAACCGCAGTTTTCCATCAACTATCTCCGCAGGACGGAAGATGGAACGGAACGGTATTTCAGAATTGAATTTGCCAAAGTCAATATGCCTGGCGGAAAAATGGGTATTGTCTGTGGATTCAAGGATGTGGATGAGGATGTCCGCCAGGGACAGGCCGTACAGAAAAAGCTGCAGGAGGCCAAGCGTGCTGAAGAGGAAAACCGCAGGCTCATAGCGGAAATCCAGTCGGCAGAGAAACTGGCAACCCTGATGGGATCCGTGGCATCACTTTTGTCAAATATGCCGGCCATGAGCTTTTCAAAGGATGCGGAAACCGGACGGTATCTGGCCTGCAATCAGTCATTTGCCGAATATGCGCATAAGCCTTCGCCTGAGGCAGTTGTGGGTCTTACAGACTATGAGATTTTTGATTCTGAGACGGCAAGACATTTTGTTGAA
The DNA here is from genome assembly GCA_017469025.1 of Clostridia bacterium. Taxonomy (GTDB): domain Bacteria; phylum Bacillota; class Clostridia; order Christensenellales; family Aristaeellaceae; genus Ventricola. The sequence continues at coordinate 30,591 of JAFUHD010000360.1, read as the reverse complement.
GATGACCAGAAGGCGCTGGACATGGAGGAGCCGCATATCTTCTTTGAGGATGTACCGGACGCCGGCGGAAAGCAGATCCGGAATCTTCAGACGACCAAGCTGAAATTCTTTGATGCATCAGGCAGGCTGTGTGTCCTGGGCATGTGTGTTGACATCACGGAAATGACCCGGATCAAGGAGGCTGAGGCCCGCCAGCAGGAGATGGAGCAGCGTCTGGCTCTGCAGGAAAAGCTCCTGAATGAAGAACATCAGCGGGCAGAACAGGACCGTCTGATTACTGCACTGGCCTCTGACTACCGGGGCGTTTATTACGTTGTACTGGACAACGATGAGGGCGTGTGCTATCAGGTGCATTCCGAGCTTGAACACGGCTTCAGGGTTGGAGAACGTTTTGCCTATCTGGAAGATATTACCGGCTATGCGCAGGAATATGTAAGCGACGCGTACAGGGAAGAATTCCTGAATTTTATCCAGCCGGATGCCATCCGGGCAGGACTTATTTCGGAACGCGTCATTTCCTTCCGGTACAAGGTCATCCGCCGTGGACGTGAGTCTTATGAGATGATCCGGTTTGCCGGTGTCCGGCATCCGGAGGACCGGGATGATCACGTGGTTCATGCGGTCAGTATGTGCTTTGTGGATGTGGATTCGGAAATGCGACAGGCGATGGAGCACAGCAGAACGCTTGGAGCGGCACTCAGTGCTGCCGAAGAGGCAAACAAGGCCAAGACGGCATTTCTGTCCAATATGAGCCATGAAATCCGGACCCCGATGAATGCCATTATCGGCCTTGACAATATCGCGCTTTCAAATCCGCATATACCGGATGAAACGCGGGACCAGCTGGAAAAAATTGGCGCATCTGCGCAGCATCTGCTCAGCATTATCAATGATATTCTGGATATGTCCCGCATTGAATCTGGACGCATGGTTATCAGCAATGAGGAGTTTTTATTTGCCAAGCTGATGGATCAGGTGAATACCATTATCAGCGGGCAGTGCAGGGACAAAGGACTTGACTATGTCTGCCGCACGGAAGGGAAACTGTTTGATTACTATATCGGCGATGTCATGAAGCTGCGCCAGGTGCTGATCAACATACTGGGGAATGCGGTGAAATTTACACCGGAAGGCGGTACGGTTGAGTTTGTAACCGAGGCGCTCAACTGTTTTGATGGAAAAGCAGCACTGCGCTTTACGGTGCGGGATACCGGAATCGGGATGAGTCCGGAGTATCTGCCGAAAATATTCGATGCATTCAGTCAGGAGGATTCCTCCTCAACCAACAAATACGGAAGTACGGGACTCGGAATGCCGATTACCAAGAGTCTGCTCGAGCTCATGAATGGCAATATAGCTGTGGAGAGCCAGAAAGGTGTCGGGACGACGTTCACGGTAACTGTGCCGCTGGCTGTGTCCAGCCGTACGGCTTCCGACGCGGATGAGGGAGAACTGCATCTCAATGATATGACCGTACTGGTCATTGATGATGATCCGGTTGCCTGTGAACATGCGCGGCTTGTGCTGGGACAGGTTGGAGTCAGCTGTGATGCTGCACTCTCTGGTGAAGAAGGCATTGAGATGATCCGAATGCATCATGCCCGCCGGAATCCCTATAACCTGATTCTGGTTGACTGGCAGATGCCGGGCATGGATGGCGTGGAAACAACGCGCCGGATCCGCGAACTGATTGGCAATGGGAGCGCGATTATTATTCTGACTTCATACAGCTGGGATGATGTGGCTGAGGATGCCAGAGAAGCCGGGGTGGATACATTTGTACCTAAGCCGCTTTATGCGGAAAATGTCATGGATGAATTCCGTGCGGCATTCCGGCGAAAAAAAGCACTGCCATCAAGGCAACAGGCTGATCTGAAAGGACGGCATATTCTGCTGGCAGAGGATGTGATGGTGAATGCCGAAATCATGATCATGGTACTCGGCATGCGGGAAATCGAGGTAGACCACGCTGAAAACGGCTGTCTGGCAGTAGAAATGTTTGAACAGCATGAAAACGGTTATTATGATGCCATCCTGATGGATATGAGGATGCCGGTTATGGATGGACTTGAGGCAACGCGCACGATCCGTGCACTTGAGCGTCCGGATGCAAAGACAGTGCCGATTATTGCCTTGACAGCCAATGCGTTTGATGAGGATGTTCAGCGGAGTATGCAGGCAGGTCTCAATGCCCATCTCAGCAAGCCGGTACAGCCGGAGGCGCTGTTTGAAACACTGGAAAGCCTGATAAGCATCTGATCAGCCCGCCAGGACAACGGGTGGAACCTTTTTCTGAAACAGCTGTGAGCGGCACACTTCCTGATGAAGCCTGGCGCGCTTACAGCAGAATAATCAGTTTATTCTGAAAACCAGTACACGCTGCAGGTCTGGTTCTGCGTCAGGCTGCAGCATATGCCTGATAGAAAGAAGAACACGGAATGGAACAAAACCAAAAGGGACTGGACAGATATCTGTCGCCGCTGGATGCATGGGCGATGGCCTTTGGCTGTACAGTCGGCTGGGGTGCGTATGTGATGCCCGGTACGACGTTTCTGCCGATTGCAGGACCAGCCGGTACGATTATCTCAATGATCATCGGCATGGCTGTCATGGCTTTGGTCTCTTCCAGTATTTCATACCTGATGTTTAGAAATCCTTGGACTGGCGGCCTTTATTCCTACACGAAGGAAGCGTTCGGCCGGGATCATGCCTTCCTGTGTTCCTGGTTTTTGTGCCTCTCCTATCTGACTATTGTCTTTTTGAACGGAACCGCGTTGTTTCTGGTCATCCGGATGATGTTCGGGGAAAGCCTGCAGACGGGTGTACATTATACGGTAGCCGGGAATGTAATCGATCTCGGTGAGGTGGCCGTTTCTGTCGGTGCGCTGGCGGGAATCGGTATTCTGTTTGTGGTAGCCAAATCCGTCCTGCAGCGCCTGCATACGGTGCTTTCCGTGGTCCTGCTGGCGGGTTCGGTTCTGGTGACGCTGATCTGCGCGCCGCATGCACTGGATGCTGAAATTCTGACGTCATTCGGCAGCGAACGGGTAAATGGTGCCTTTTCGGTTTTCAGTCTGGTGATTCTTGCACCATGGGCGTTTGTGGGCTTTGAAATCATTTCCTTTGAGACGCCGCACTTTAAATTTCCACTCGCCAAAGCAAGGGGAATTGTTGTCCTTTCGATTCTGCTGGCAGGCTTTGTCTATATCGCCATGACAATTGTGAGCGTATCTGCCATTCCGGACGGTTATTCCTCCTGGCAGGCGTACATTACGGCAGCCAATGCCATGGGCGGCATCGAGGAAGTTCCGACGTTCCATGCAGCTCGGACCTATATGGGAACGCCGGGGCTGGTGGTGCTCGGACTGACAGCGCTGGCTGCGATTATGACCGGTATCATCGGCGCATACCGGGCAATCGTCCGTGTCATGTCAACCATGGCAGAGGACAGGATTCTGTCAGAGCGGTTCCAGAAAACATCGTACAGCATTCTGTTTATCATGGTGCTGTCCATACTGGTTTCCCTCCTTGGCCGCAATACACTGAACTGGTTTGTGGATCTTACATCCTTTGGCGCTATTGTGGCATATGGCTATACATCCGCTGCGGCATACAAAATTGCCAGAACGGAGGGCGACCGCCGGATGATGGTCATCGGCCTTGCCGGTGCAGGGATTGCGGTTGTTTTTATCGTGGTACAGATGATTCCGAATATGGCAGCAATAGATGCCATGGGCAGTGAATCGTTTCTTCTTCTGGCGCTCTGGTGTCTGCTGGGGTTTGCATTTTACTGGCGGACCGTTAACCGGACCAATCTGACCGAATACAGCGGCATGTCTGCCTCAGGCGTTGTCCTGTTCGCCCTGCTTCTGTATGCCTCGTTTATGTGGATTGGGAAAATGACTGCGGCCCAGCCTGATATGGATGCGGCCCGTCATTCCATGCGATGGGGCGGAATCGTGCTTTTGGCCATTGTCTTTACCGGTTTTGTGGTGATGCTGCTCATTCAGCGGCTGGTACGGGAAAAGCATGAGGCGATTGAGCGGGAGAAAATCCGGGCGGTGGAAGGCAGTCTGGCCAAGTCCCAGTTCCTGTTTAATATGTCGCATGATATCCGGACCCCGATGAATGCAATCATCGGGTATACGAATCTTGCACTCAAGGAGCCCGCACCACCGCAGCTGCATGAGTATCTGAACAAGATCGAGCTCTCCAGCAGGCACCTGCTTGCGCTGCTGGATGATATTCTCGAGATGAGCCGTATTGAAAACGGACAGGTAAAGCTTGAGTATCTGCCAATGGATTTTATCCGGATCTTTGAAGAGATTCGTGATCTTTTTGAAGAGCAGATGCAGCAGAAGTCTCTGGATTTTACCATCCATACGGGACAGGTACAGCACCGCTATGTCTGGTGTGACCGGAAAAATATGAACCGGGTGCTGCTGAATGTCATCAGCAATGCGTACAAGTTTACGCCTGCCGGAGGTACGATTTCAGCGTCTGTCTGGGAAACAGGCAGCGGGGAAAGCGGATATGCTGCTTATGAAATCCGGATCAAGGACAGCGGCATTGGAATGTCAAAGGACTTTGTGGAAAAGATGTTCAATGCCTTTGAACGCGAGAGAACTTCCACGGACAGCGGTGTAGAGGGAACCGGTCTGGGACTTTCCATTACCAAGCGCATCGTGGATCTCATGGGCGGAAACATTGAGGTGCTGACCTCACCGGGCAGCGGCACGGAGATGGTGATCCGTCTTAAGATGCGCATTGCCGAGGCGTCCGAGGTCGGAGCCGATGCGCAGCCGAAAACAGAGGCTGAGGAAGAGCATATTGACTTTACGAAGAAACGGCTGCTGCTAGTTGAAGACAATGCCATTAATCTGGAAATTGCGAAGATGATTCTGTCCCAGTATGGATTTATGCTGGAGACAGCGGAAAACGGACAGATTGCGCTTGATATGGTTGCGGGTTCGCAGCCAGGATATTACGATGCGGTCCTGATGGATATTCAGATGCCCGTCATGGATGGATACACGGCAACACGGATGATCCGACAGCTTGAGAATCCGGAGCTTGCCCGCATTCCGATTCTGGCCATGACGGCAAATGCCTTCAAGGAGGATGAGGAGGCCGCATTTGAATCCGGCATGCAGGCGCATATTGCCAAACCGATTGATGTGGATGTCCTGATTGAAACACTGAAGAAATTCCTTAAAAAACCGTGATATGCCATGGAGGAACAAAATGCTGAATCCGCCACTTATGCATTCTCCGAACCGCAGACGTAAAATTCTGGTGGTTGAGGATGAGAGGATCAACCGCGAACTGCTGGGGATGATCCTTTCAGATACCTATGATGTTCTGAATGCCGAGGATGCAAAGTCAGCATTCCGAATTCTCTGGGAGAATCAGAAGGTGATCAGCCTGATTCTGCTGGACCTGAATCTTCCTGATGCACATGGACTGGATATCCTGAGACAGGTGAAAGCAGACCCGTCAACCGCCCGGATTCCGGTGATTGTCATCACGTCGGACCGGGAGGCAGAAGTGGAGAGCCTGACGGCCGGCGCCATTGACTTTATCCCAAAGCCGTATCCGATGCCTGCCGTCATTCAGGCGCGCGTTCTGAGGACCATAGAACTGTCTGAGGACCGGGACATTATCCGCTATACCGAATGCGACAGCCTTACAGGACTGTATAACCGGGATTATTTCTACAGTTATGCAGAGCAACTGGATACTTTCCATAAGGATACATCCATGGATGCCATCGTCGTGGATGTCAACCATTTTCATATGGTAAATGAACGCTTTGGAAAGGCGTACGGCGATGAAGTGCTGCGCACCATTGCAAGGCAGCTTCAGGAAATTGTAAAGGACAACAGCGGCATTGTGTGCCGGCGTGAGGATGATACATTCCTTTTGTACTGTCCGCACAGGACGGATTATTCGGATATCCTGGAGAAAATTTCCGCAGGACTGGAAAGCCGGATCCGGCTGCGTATGGGCGTGTACGCCGATGTGGACAAAACGATAGATGTAGAGCAGCGGTTTGACCGGGCAAAAATGGCAGCGGATACCGTCCGGAACAGTTTTTCCAAAGTTGTGGCCATCTATGACAATGCACTGCATGAATCAGAGCTGTTCGCTGAGCAGCTGCTGGAAGACTTTCCAAAGGCCCTCGCAGAAAAGCAGTTTGTGATTTACTATCAGCCGAAGTTTGATATCCGTCCGTCTGTACCGATTCTGTCGAGTGCAGAGGCGCTGATCCGATGGAATCATCCGCAGCTCGGGATGATATCTCCCGGTGTTTTCATTCCGCTGTTTGAAAGCAATGGCCTTATTCAGAAACTGGATCATTATGTCTGGGAGGAAACTGCAGCGCAGATGCGGGACTGGAAGGACCGGCTGGGCATTTCTGTCCCCGTCTCTGTCAATGTATCCCGTGTCGACATGTTTGATTCGGATCTGACCGGCAACATGCAGCAGCTGGTCAGCCGGTACGGCCTCACGCCGGGTGAACTGCTTCTGGAGATTACAGAGTCCGCTTATACCCAGAATTCGGATCAGATCATCAGCACGGTCAACAAACTGCGCAATGCAGGATTCCATATCGAAATGGATGACTTTGGCAGCGGGTATTCTTCGCTCAATATGCTGTCCAATCTGCCGGTAGATGCCATCAAGCTGGATATGCAGTTTATCCGGTCGGCTTTCAAGGGCCGCAAGAATACCAAGATGCTGGAGGTGGTTATCGAAATTGCCGGTTCACTGAATGTTCCGACAATTGCCGAAGGCGTGGAAACTGCCGAACAGATGCTTACCCTCAAGACGATGGGCTGTGATATCGTGCAGGGCTATTATTTTTCACGTCCACTGCCGCCTGCGGACTATGAAGCGTTCCTGCTGGCAAGAAAGTCTGCGGTGGAGGAGATTGTTGAGAAAAAGCCGCGGGTCAAGATGTGGGATTTCGCTGAAAAGTTTACTTATGATGCGCTTCATGATCCGCAGACAGGCCTGTATAATTACAGTGCATATGAGATGCTGCTCAGGGATGCGGACCAGAATCATATTGCGCTCATGGTCATCAATGTGGATGACTTTGAGGCACTCAGGGCGACCGGCGGATACGGCACCGGCGACCGTGTGATTGAACGTGTGGCGGATGTGCTCCGCATGCATTTCCGCTCGGTCGATTATATCTGCCGCATCAGTAATGATGAATTTGTTGTCATAGTAACGCGTGTGAACAGCACGGTGCAGCAGCTTCTGGTTGAAAAGGTAAACCAGATGAACCAGGCTTTGCAGAATCCGGCAGACGGTATCCCTGCCGTGACAATCAGCGCAGGTGTTGCATTTGCAGACCGTGAGCATCCGCAGGGGGATATCTTCCACGATGCGGATACCGCACTGATACATCTCAGGGAAACCGGCCGGTATGGGTGTGCCGTGTTTGATTCCGGCAGCACTGCTGCAACGGCGAAACAACTGAGTCTGTAAGCACCCGGCAGCTATGCCGGATGCAGAATAAGATATATGGTTAGGGAGGATAAATATGCGCCATACCGATCTGATCTCAAAAATGACTCTGGAGGAAAAAGCCGCCATATTGTCCGGAAAGGATGTATGGCATACCAGGCCGGTTGAGCGTCTGGGCATTCCGTCCATGGCACTGTCAGACGGACCGAGCGGCCTGCGCAAGCAGGCTGGTGAAGGAGATCATCTGGGCCTTAATGCCTCAACCAAGGCAACGTGTATTCCGTCAGCATCTACGATTGCGAATGGCTGGGATCCGGAAATTGCCGAAACTATGGGCGCTGTCATTGGTGCGGATGCCAGAGCCCAGGACGTTCAGGTTCTGCTGGGACCTGGACTGAACACGAAACGGAGCACACTGTGCGGCCGGAGCTTTGAGTACTATTCCGAGGATCCGTATCTGGCAGGCAAACTGGCAGCCGGATTTATTCGCGGCATTCAAAGCAATGAAATTTCTGCCTGTGCCAAGCACTTTGCCGCCAACAGCCAGGAACTGCTGCGCATGCATTCGGATTCTGTCATGGACGAACGGACGCTGCGGGAGCTTTATCTGACAAACTTTGAAATCGCCATTACTGAGGGCAGGCCGCGTGCCGTGATGACCAGCTACAACAGGCTGAATGGCACCTATACCAATGAGAGTGCCCATCTGTATGGCATTCTGAGGGATGAATGGGGCTATGACGGTATGGTCGTCACGGACTGGGGCGGAAGCAACAGTTACGTCGAGGGCGTGCGGACCGGTATGAATCTTGAAATGCCGGGTGCCGGTGATGACAGTGCCGTACAGCTGGTTGAAGCTGTGCGCAGCGGAAAAATTGCGGAAAGCATTGTGGATCAGCGTGTGGATGAACTGCTTGACGTGATTCTGACCACAAAGGCTGTCGGGCCGGGACCGGCTGTGGATCCTGCTGCGCAGCACAGGAAGGTCCGGGAAGCTGCGGAGCGGTGTATTGTGCTGCTGAAGAACGATCATGATGTATTGCCACTCAACAAGAGTGCAAAGATTGCAGTCATCGGTGACTTTGCGGAAACATCCAGGTATCAGGGCGCCGGCAGCAGCATGGTCAATGCCCAGCAGGTGGACGAAACACTTCCGCTGCTGCGCACCATGTTCCCGAATCAGATCGGATTTGCGAAGGGATTTGAGCGGCAGGATACGGAGAACCCGGCACTTGAAGCGGAAGCGGTTGCGCTGGCAAAACAGGCGGAGATTGTCCTTCTGTACATCGGCCTTCCGGAAGGATTTGAAACAGAAGGTCTTGACAGAACACACATGCGTCTGCCGGACAATCAGGTCCGCCTGATTGCCGAACTTTCCAAAGCAAATCCCCATATCGTGGCGGTGCTGTCCTGCGGCAGTGCAGTGGAGATGCCGTGGCTTGATCAGGTGGAAGCGCTTGTGTACGGCGGCCTGGGCGGAGAAGCTGCGGCGGAGGCGATGCTGCGAGTGCTGTCAGGCGATGTTACACCAGGCGGCAAACTGGCAGAAACGTTCCCGCTTGCCTATGATGAAACGCCGGTCAGCCATTATTACCCGGGCAGTCAGGCGACCAGCGAGTACCGTGAGGGAATCTATGTAGGTTACCGTTACTTTACAACGGCAAAGAAGCCGGTCCGTTTCCCATTCGGTTATGGACTCAGCTATACCCGGTTTGCTTATGAAAATCTTTCGATCTCGGAAAACGGCGTTACATTTACCATTGAAAATACGGGAAAGGTTGCCGGTGAGGAGATTGCACAGCTCTATATTGGTCTTCCGGATGCTAAAATCTTCCGTGCGGAACGGGAACTGAAAGGCTTTGTCCGGGTACACCTTGACGCCGGAGAACGCAGACAGGTGACGATTCCGTTCGACAAATACACCTTCCGTTACTTCAATGTACAGAGCAATGCGTTTGAGATAGAAGGCGGCAATTATGAGATCCTGATTGGTGCTTCCTGCGAGGATATCCGTCTGCGCGGGACCTGGCAGATTAAGGGAACGGGCAAACAGAATCCGTATGCATCCCTGCCGGTAGACTGCTATCGCAGGTGTGAGCTGATGGACATTCCGGATTCCGCCTTCCATGCGCTTCTCGGCCAGACACCCAGACGCCATACGTGGAATACCATGCAGCCGCTTGACATGAATGATACGATTACCCAGCTTTCTTATGCAAAGAACCCGATTGCGCGGCTGGTTTACAAAATCATGAGCGGAAAGGTCCAAAAAGCGATCAATGCCGGCAAGCCGGATCTCAATCTGCTCTTTATCTACAATATTCCGTTCCGCGGGATGGCGAAGATGATGGGCGGTGCGGTGACGACTGCCATGGCAGAGGACATCTGCTTTATGTGCAACGGACACTGGCACAGGGGTCTCGGCCGGCTGATCCGTGATTATTTCCGCCGTCCGAAACTTTCGAATGAAAATAAGTAAGCCATAACACAAAAAGCTCTGCCACAGGCAGAGCTTTTTGCGTTATGGTCAGGATAAGCGTTTCAGCAGCTTTTTCAGCCGCTCAGCAATAGGCGGGCTGCACTCTTTGAGATTGACGGACCGGAGAAAAGCCTTGGCTTCATCTGGCATAAGGTAAAGCGCAGATGAAGGAAGCTTTTCAAGCTCGGAAAGAAGAGGAAGCAGAAGCGCTTCATTATCTGAGAATTCTCCACCGCCTTCCTGGTACAAGGATTGTGCCATATTCTGAATCAGATGCTCAAGTTCAGGCATTTTTTCTTTGGCTATGAGGTTGATGTGCAGCTTTATGCAGAGGTCATAGAGTACACAGAAGGTGCGCTGCCCGTTGTAATAAATGGTATTGGGAAGTGCTTTCAAGTGGACGGGCAGGGTATCTCTGGCAAATTGATTCAGAATTCTGGACCATACGTATGCATCTTCTTCACCGCGTGCGCGCAGGTCCAGTGCAGGTGGTGCAAAAAAGCTCTTTTCACGGCAGTAAAGAATTAATGCCTCGGCAAAGACGGCAGTATCTTCCTCTGCTACAGCAGTAGGCATAACCGTCAACATGCAGTCTACCGAACCCAGTCTGGGCAGGCGGCGCAGTTTCTGAAGGAGGATATCATTGGTGAACGGAATCGTATCAAGTTGGTATTCCGGTTCATAAGCAGGCAGTTTATGTGAAACTATGCGCCAGTGGCTGCCGTCCGGAATGAGAAGCGGAACCGTGACGGGGCTGGCAGGAGACAGCAGGGGGATTTCTTCATAGTCCGGGCCAAATTCCCGGTCAAAGACCATAAAGGCAGACAATGCTTCTTCAAGTACTTTGAGCCGCTCAGGATCATGAAGGGAAAATGGCTGCCGAAACGGGAGTACATTGTAGAACGTCGGGATGTCCTGTTTTCCGGTATAGGTTTCATGATATTTGTCCGCATAGGCTTTAAGTGCCTGCATCTGTTCCGGAAAGGTTTCATGATGATCTGTGAAAATGCACTGTACGGCATTGATTAACATGGTGGAATAGGAGCCGTCTCCCGGCAGAAAGTTAGTGAGAACATCGTGGGAGTGAGTGCTTAAGTCGTACAGAAACTGAAGTCCCTTTACATCCGTATAGACCGTGAGTCCGAGCAATGCACCAATAGTCCCGGTGATGCTGCAGTACATGGTGCTGTCAAATGTTTGCGAATGGAAGGCAAACAGCTGTGCGTCACGGATCTTTTTCCAGGGGGCAATATCATAAAAATCAAAGGCAAGGCGGTAAAGTTTGTCTGAGTAGAGCATGGTATTCTCCTTCAATGACATGGTACAGCTTTCGGCACCGAATCAATTGCAAATATCATTTTTGAAAAAACGGTGCAAAGCAGAGGCATGTTTTCCGCAAATGATCAGTGCTGCCTGCCAGATTACAACGGGCAGTCGGACATATTTCAGTCCTCAATGCCGGGCAGCAGATGTGTCCAGACAAGATTGAGGACAAGCTGCGTCTTCTCTGTCTTTTCCGTGATGATCAGAATGGCATCCTGGTGCGGCATGACAATGCCGAACTGACCGTACATGCCGTCTGCACGGTAAACATCTTCCGGCTGGCAGCGCCAGTACTGGAAGCAGTAGCCAAGACTCCAGTCAGGATTGTCTGGATGGTAAACCGGATTTGCTGTTTCAATCTGCTTTGTTGTTGCCATCCGGAACCATTCGGAATTCAGCAGCTGCTGTCCCTGCCAGCTGCCGCCATTTGCGACAAACTGCATGAACTTCGCCATATCTTCGGTCCGGAGCCGGTATCCTGCCCCTCCGAATTCTGTTCCGTCCGGCATTGTGAGCCACATCTGTGTTTCTTCAATGCCAATGGGATCGAGCAGACGCGGACGGAGATATTCAGTGAGATTTTTTCCGGTACGACGACGCAGTGCTGCACAAAGCATATTGGTGCCCATGGTGTTGTACTGGAACATGGTGCCGGGAGCATATTTGAATTCATGGGTCAGAAAGCTCCGGATCCAGTCAGGTGCATTGCGGCAGTCCGGTTCGGTTTCGTGTCCGCAGCTCATCGTGAGCAGATCCCGTATGGTTGCCTTCTGGAGATTGTCGGAAACCTGCTCAGGGAGCTTGTCTGGAAAAAGATCGACCAGATGGTCTGAAAGCGTAAGTGCATTTTCCTGCACGGCGAAGCCGACGGCAGTTGACGTCAGGCTCTTGCTGAATGACCACATATCATGGAATTCATCTGGACCGTGTCCTGGCCACCACTGCTCAAAACAGACTTTGTCATGCCTCAGAAGCATGACGCTGTGCAGGTCTATGTTTTCTTCAGCAGCGGCAGAAAGAAATGAACGGATGGCATCTTCGCGGACACCGGCGGAAGCAGGGGAAATGCGTTCAAATGAAAAAGACATGGCAGTTCCTCCATTATGATGTTGCTTTGGCCTTCAGCGCTGCTAGTCATTTTGATAAAACAGCGCAAATCGGCAGTCGTTTTCTTATCCTTCAATATCAGAGGGAATGGAATATTTGAACAGCTGGACACCGCCTTCTGTATCAACAAAGCCGGCTTTGCTGAAGAAGTCATGAGTATCCCGGCTGATGTCACAGGATGCTATGTCGGATTCCTGTTTTTCAGGATGCTGTTCCGGAAAGCTGACCAGCAGGTCAGGTGTGCAGCCCATCAGCTTATACAGAATTGTTGGCATGGCTTTCATGACACGCAGGGCATTATCCTCACTGTTCATATAGAGACGTGAAATGTAGAACAGGGAATGTTCGACATGAGGCGCGGCAACGGCCATAATGAATCCGAGATCTGCGGCGATATCATCGCAGACCAAGAGAGGATCTTCATTCATGTCGGCTACGTTAACCAGTGTTCCTTCAAGATGGCCGAGCGGCAATGGCGCATCTCCATCGTAATAAGAATCAGCCTCATAAAACCAGATAATGGTATCGGTGATATCCAGATGGTGACTGTCTTCTTCCTGAATGTTGACAAAGCGTTCTGTTTTATCTACAGCAACAATAGAAACGGTTTCCATGTCAGAATCCTCCGTTTTAAAAGATCACACGGTGAAAGGACAACGGAAACACCGTGTTTTGAATGCGGGTTTACGTGAATATGATAAAAGGAATCTACATGAATTTCAAGTGCCGGCTTTCTCTGATGGAAGGAGACCATAGAATACCGGCTGGCCGTACCGGTTGGCCCTGCTGCCGGTGACGGTGAGCACGAGGCGTGCACCATGTCCGCAAAGCCATGCGGCGCGCAGATGAAAACGGTGTGGTGTCCAGCAGGTCGTTCCGGCATCATATGTTTCCTGCCCGGCTATAACGGTAAGCTGGCACATTTCCTCTGCCTTCAGGCAGAGTTCAATATCGGTATCGCATGCGGGCAGCAGCGCCTCATAAACGATTTCCTGTTTGTCCGGGTTCCGGCTGATACATGTAAAGATATCTGCACCAAGTGTCCGGCAGATGTGTTTATCCGGCAGATGCCGTTCCCACTCTTCACGGGAGTCAAACAGAAACAGCAGCCGGCTTTCACGTGGGTCCAGATGCAGTGTCATCTGCATGCCGTCCGTGACGGACTCACATGGAACGGCGCATATCTTTGCATCCCACAGATTCATACAGCCGATATAGCGGTCAGTGGGCAGCTGAAGCAGCGTATCAATGGGTTCATTTCCTGCATTGACCAGAAACCAGAAGGGAATACCGTCCCGGCACAGCGGTGCGCAGCGGAGTGACGGTTCAGGCGGGATGCACAGAACATCCGGCGGAACAGAGGCGGCATCATGGGAAACAGATGGATACTGTCCGGCAGCGCTCACAACGGCTGAATAGGATCTGCCTCTCAGATGAAGCCGACCTTCTTTCACAAGGCATTCATCTTTGAAACTTTCAGGGATGTACTGGAAAGCGCGCTGGGTGGCAAACAGCGGTGCGACAAGATCTGCATGCATGTCGCGGTTCCTGCACAGAACAGCAATATCTGCCAGATACTTAGTTTCACTCATGAGACAGGACAGGCGCGCCATGTACCGTGACCAGTGCATATAGTGCGGCCACCAGATGCTGCCGGGACCGACATCCGGCGGGCGCTCCTGGCTTCGCGGGCCTTCAAGACTGTAATAGAAAGCGTGCGGGATGAACAGGTTTACGCCGCGGACGGCAAGATAGTCGATGTACCATTTCATGTCAGCGCCGGTAAAATACCATGGGTTTCCATCCCGGCAGCATGCACCGAAGCATTCATTGCTGTTCCGTGTGCGTCCCATGAGACGGGCGATATCTGCACTGCATTTGGCCATAACGGTGTCCATTCCCTTAAGATCGCCGGTTTCCGGAGCGATCCACCGCAGAACGAGATCTTGTCCCGGAACGTGGAAATACCGTTCAAACTCAATATCGTCACTCTGGTGGGGATGGCCCATCAGGGCTATGCCGTGCGATATGCACCAGCCGGAGAGCGCAGCGTAATAAACTTCGCATTCGCGCTTCAGAATCAGCTCATGATACAGCGCTGTGTCAGCGTTTTCTTTGCCTGTAAATAGTCCTGTAAGGCCGGCCAGGCTGCCGCCGGCTGAAGTGAAAATGTCCTCAAATCCCCTGGTCCAGGGAAACAGGTCCCGGGTGTTCCGGCCGAGAACAGACGGTTCATCCGTAAAAAAGCCAATAATGGTCTTCCCAAAGTCGCCGGCAAACGCCCTGTAATAAGCGTCGTGTGTCAGGGAGAGAAAACGGGAAACAGCTGCGGGATTCAGAATGTCGGCACTCTTTGGCGCTGCCGGTTCTCCGTCGTCCTCACCGAAGTGAATGCCCCGAATGGTGCCGCCACTGAAGCGCTCGACAAGACAGCCCGCATCCGTTTCCGCCAGAATGATATCCCCGTCCAGAGGCTGCTGCGTCAGGGCGATGCCCCGGCTTGCCAGTTCCGGATGCCCGGCAACAACCTGGCCGCATGCGGAGCCGGAGGGATACATGCCTTCATCATACAAAATGATGTGCATGTCATTTTCACGGGCAGTCTCAACTGCGGTCCGGAGATAATCGAAAAAGGTATCGGAAAGGTATCCGATCCGGTCCGGGAGCCCTATGCGTGGATGCAGAACAAAACCCAGAACACCATGTGCCTTGAAATCGAGAATCTGGCGGCGGATTTCTGCGTGATCCAGATCGCCGTTAAGAAACCAGAAGGGCATAATGGTATATTCAGCAGGCGGAATCTGGAGACGGGTCAAAAAATCATTCATAGACTAACCTCTGTCGGTTCTGCCGCAGCAATCCGCCGGGCAGAATGGATTGACCTGGAATTGAAGAAGACGATATAATAGTCTGGCCGGATGATCTGAAATCCGGCCATGCGCACCGATGTGGAAAGGAATTAACCGGTTTGTGGTTTGACCGGGTCTGGCAGAATATGAAACAGCGAATATTTGGGATCGTCAGTAACAAGGAGCGTGCCGGCAGGCTGGGAAACTGTTTTGAGAAACTGATCATGACGCTGATCGCCGCCAGTGTTATTGCAATTATTCTGGAAAGTTTTGATGAACTCGCCATACGGTACAGTTTCTTGTTTGATACGTTTGAGGCAGTCTGCATTGTGGTTTTCACGATTGAATATGTACTGAGACTTTGGACTGCGGATCTTCTGTATCCGGATGAGGCACATCCAAGACTGAAATTTATCTGTACGCCCATGGCTGTCGTAGATCTGCTGGTGGTGCTGCCGTTCTATATTCCGTTTTTTCCGCTGGATCTGCGCTTTCTGCGTATGTCAAGGCTGTTCCGGCTGTTTCTGCTGCTTCCGGTATTCAAACTTGGCAGATATCTGACCGCACTGAAAACGGTTTCAAGGGTGATCTGGAATTCGAGATCCCAGCTGGTCGTCTCAACGCTGCTCTGTTTCTTCGTGATGCTGTTTTCTGCAATTGTGATGTACACAGTGGAAAACCCGGCCCAGCCGGATAAGTTTCCAAATATAGTGGCAACGCTGTGGTGGGCACTCTGCACCCTGACAACGGTAGGCTATGGAGATGTGTATCCTGTAACAAGTCTGGGGAAACTCTTTGCTGCGATTATCAGCCTGGTTGGCATTGGTGTGATTGCCATTCCCACGGGCATTATTGCATCTGGTTTTACACAGGCAGCCGAACGTCAGGAAGTGGACGAGGAAGAGCCGGCAGACGCTGACAGGCTTTCAGAGGATGAACAGCTTCTGCTATACTACCATGGTGCGGATGAGGTCGCAAGAGAAATTGCCATGGATGCGCTCAGAAACCATCAGAAAGAGGAAAATGTCCTGCTGGACAAAAACAGGACATAGTAAAAGACAATGATTCCGCTGTTCCGACAGATGATCTGCCATGACGAAAAGCGTCAGTCTGTCAAAAAATGGATAACCGGCGGCGAAAGGCCAGGACAATTGTCCGTATATGACGGCGTCCGGGTACCGGTGTGAGCGTTTCAGCATTTTCCAGTCCTGCAATACCGGACTGGGATGATGCATGAAAGGAGGTGAATCAGAAATACGGCCGGCAGGAATTACGCTCGATAAGGTGCCAGGCAGCGTTTTCACGCCGTGAATCGCCGCTGAGCAGCAGACGGATGGCATTTATGCCGAGCTGCTGCTGATGGAGATCTATGGTTGTGAGGGATGGTGTCAGGTACGGTGCATAGAACAGATTGTCGCATCCGATGACCGACAGGTCATCCGGCAGGCGCAGTCCGTAAGTACGGGCAGATGCCATGAGGCCAGTAGCGACCAGATCGTTGAGTGCAATAACGGCAGACGGCCATTCGCTGCGTGGCAGGTGATCAAGCAGCTGACGCAGTGCGCTACTGCCGGCCTCAAGGGTATCACTGCAGGGTATCCTGTAATCATCCCGATAGATAATGCCGGCTTCGCGCAGCCCCTGCTGATAGCCGATATCCCTGCGGAGTTCGTTTGTGCTGTCAGCCGCACCGCCGATGAAAGCGATCCGCCGGTGTCCGAGGCCGGTCAGATAACTTACCGTTGATTTCATGATGGCAGCCATATTATAGGAAATGGCCGGGTACGGCAGTTCCGGGGCGACAGTACCGATCAGAACGAACGGCATGGAACGGTGTATTTCGTTCAGCGTTTTTTCAAGCTGTTCGAGACCCTCCCGCTGAGGATATTCGAGATAGAGGACGATGCCGTCCAGATGCGGATTCATCAGGGCGGGGAGGGCGGATGCGCCTTTGCCGAGAATATCATGCCTTGAGAAAAGCTGCAGATTCTGTCCGCTCTCTATGGCAGCGCTGACGGCACCGGTATAGATCATTGCATAATGCGGGTTTAACAGCTGGGGGAGTACGATCCCGAGCGTGCCGGTTTTTCCGCCGGCCATGCCGCGTGCGGCAGCATTCGGCTGGTACTGAAGCTGCTCAATGGCGTTTTCAACTTTGGTCCGCGTCCTTTGGGCGACATTTGGTTCGCCGCGCAGCACACGGGAAACTGTTGTAATGGAGACACCAGCAGCCGAGGCAATGTCATAAATCGTGTTTCCGCCGGATGACATGTCTTAAACCTCCCTTTATGACATAATCGTGCTTTCGGCACTGTATCATAAGCAGTTGTCATGATTTGATAAACCAGCACGAAGTGCCGGGTCCTCTCCCTATGATGCTGTCAGGGGCCGGGACTGAATCACCAGAAGATACCGTTTCAGGCAGCCCGGTGCCATCAGACCAATACCATATCGTATGCCATGAATTATAGCAGATGACATTTATGGAAACAATGACAAATTGAAAGCGCTTTCAATTTGGATGAAATGGATGTCAGGATTCAGACAATCATGGCAATTCAGAAATAACAGAACAAAGAAATTGTTTAATAATTCTAAATTTGGCTGAAAATAGGTATTGACAGTATGGACTGGATACCTATAAAATGAAACCAACATGGTTTGAAAGACCGTCAGTACTTTCAACAGAAACAGAAAAAAGAAAGGAGATGCGGCGTTGGTGAAAAACTGACGTCAATTGTGCATGAAACGAGCAGAGCGCAGGGCACTCTATGGAACGGGGAAAGCGTATTGGCGCAAACTTGGTCTGGATATTGTCAAGAACAAGTGGCTTTACATCATGCTCATCCCCGGAGTGCTGTATTTTCTTGTTTTCAAGTATCTTCCCATGTGGGGCGTTATCATTGCCTTTGAGGATTACTCACCTTTCCTGGGACCGCTGAAGAGCGCGTGGAAGGGGATTTACTGGTTCCAGCGCTTCTTTGCAACGCGGAAATGGCAGGATTATCTCAGCAATACGCTGATCCTGTCCTTTATGAATATTATCCTGACTTTTCCTGCACCGATTATTCTGGCACTCATGCTCAATGAGATCCGGAGTCTCGGATTCAAAAAGGTGACACAGACCCTTCTGTATGTGCCGCACTTTATTTCGATCGTTATCGTCGTATCCATCACGTACGTCATCTTTGGTGCGGACGGCATCATTTACAAGCTGACGACGCGGATGCTGGGGCACTCGATCGACTATCTGGGCGATCCGGGTGTATTCCGCTGGATGATCGTATTCCAGAACATCTGGAAGGAGACCGGATGGGGTACGATTATCTTTCTTGCAGCACTGACAAACGTGGATACACAGCTGTATGAGGCGGCCATGATTGATGGTGCAAACCGCGCACAGCGCCTGTGGCATGTGACGCTTCCGGCCATCCGCAGCACGATTGTCCTGATGCTGGTGCTGCGCATGGGTTCAGTACTGGATACCGGATATGAGCATCTTATCCTGATGTCAAACTCCCTGAACCGTTCCGTATCCCAGACGCTTGACGTCTTTGTATATCAGAACGGTATTGTCAACGGCCAGTATTCCTATACGACGGCTGTCGGTCTTATGAAGAGTCTGGTATCGGTGATCATGGTTGTCAGCGCCAACAAGGTGGCGCATGCCCTGGGCGAAGAAGGACTTTACTGAGGGAGGCGGTTTGAATGACAGAAAAGACAAAAAACAGCAAAACCCCTCATGATGTGCATGACGGACCGGTCGGTGTATACCGTTCTGCCGGCAGTATTGCCTTCGACACGCTGAACTATCTGGTGCTTGGGCTTGCGGCTTTTACAACCGTGCTGCCGATCATCTATATTATCTTTAACTCGTTTGCAACGGAACTCGAACTGCAGACGCGTCCGATGTTCCTGATTCCGGAAACCTTTTCCCTGGATGCCTACCGGTATATTTTTGCATCCAGCAAGCTGCTCCGTGCATTCCGCAATTCCATTTTCATTACGGCTGCCGGAACAGCGATCAACCTGCTTGCAACCGTTACAATGGCATATCCGCTCAGCAAAAAATATCTGCGCGGCCGGAACGGTCTGCTGAATATGGTTATTTTCTCCATGTTCTTCTCCGGCGGCATGATTCCGGGCTATATTGTGGTATCGTCCTGGCTGGGTCTTCGCGGTACTTACTGGGCCATTCTGCTGCCTGGCGCCATTTCGGCGTATAACCTGATGATTGTCAGAAACTTCTTCCAGGGAATTCCGCAGGAACTGGAGGAAAGCGCACATCTTGACGGATGCAACGATCTTACGACGCTGACCCGCATCGTACTGCCGCTGTCCATGCCGGTTCTGGCTACATTCGGCCTGTTCTATGCAGTCGGACACTGGAACAGCTATTTCCCGGCCATGATTTATCTGACGGACGAGAAGATGTATCCGCTCCAGCTGATCCTGAGGAATATCATCGTGACGGCGGAAGCGGCAGCAGGCGACATGAGCCTGATGGATCCGAATTTCGTTGAACCGCCGAAGCAGTCGATCAAAATGGCGGTTATCGTAGTGGCAACGGTACCGATCATGTGTATCTATCCGTTCCTGCAGAAGTACTTCGTCAAAGGCGTTATGGTCGGCGCCCTGAAAGGATAAGGCTGTTTGCGCAGAAAGCGCTTTACAGATAATTAAAGGAGGTTTTGTTATGCGGAAAATCATCGTGATCTGCCTGGCACTGCTCGTTCTGGGAATGAGTACTGCAATGGCTGCTGAGGACATGACGCTCAATGTCATGCTCCCTGACTTCTATTCTGATTCCGACTGGGTTACCCTCGAGGCTGGAAATCCGGTGCTTCAGGCCATTTATGAGGCGACCGGTGTGAAACTCAATGTTACCTGGGTACCGAATTCCGGTTATGCAGAGATGACATCCCTTACGATGGCTGACCCCAAGAACATGCCTGAGGTCATGGTCATTCAGGGACCGCGCGATGCGATTACAATTTCATCCGCCCGCGCAGGCGCATTCTGGGATCTGACGGATTACATCCCGCAGTATGAGCACCTTGCCCAGGGCCAGCAGTCCACCTATGACAATACATCCATTGATGGACGCATTTACGGCATCTATCGTGCCCGTGCGTATGCGCGTGCCGGCATCTACTACCGCAATGATTATGCTGCCAAGGCCGGTATCGAGAAAGTTCCGGCAAACGTGGATGAATTCAAGGCACTGTGCATGGCACTGGCTGGTCTTGACAACATGTATGCGATCAACATGTGCAAGTATGTGACCGGTACTATCGGTATCACAACCGTCATGTTTGGTGCGCCGTATCAGTATGGCATTGATGCGGACGGCAAGGTTTATCCGGCGTTTGAAGATGCGAAGTTCCAGGAAGGCCTGGATTTCCTGCGCGACCTTTATGCAGCAGGCGGCATTGACCCCAACTTCATGACCATTGAGTCCGGCAACTGGGATGACGCCGAGCGCGTTGATCCGCCAAAAGCGCTCATGCGTCTTGACTGCCTTGACAACGGCTACCGTTATGAGGAGTGGCTTGAGGCAAACAGCGGTGTGGATCCGGAGCATCCGGCTGTCACGCTGCTGACGGCAATCCCCAACAGCGAAGGCAAGATTCAGATCTGGCCGCAGAATACCGGTGCCAGCGGCGAAATCGTCATTACCAAGGCGGTTCCGGAATCCAAGCTTCAGGCAGTACTTGCATTCCTCGACTGGTGCAATACTGAAGAAGGACAGACTCTGCTTAACTGCGGTCTGCAGGACAAGACCTACTGGATCCATGAGGATGGATTCCGTTATACCTATCCAGAGGGCGAAATGGAGAATTCCAACCAGTATGATATCTATACCCGCACGGTTCAGCACTCCCTCAACCAGCTGGGCATGAACGTCAATGGCGATCTGACGCCGCCGATGGCACAAAATATTCTCCGTGTACAGTATAACCAGAACCTGATCGACAATGCGCAGTATGTTATTGCCAATCCGTGCCTGACCTTTGACAGCGAAACCAATACGCTGATGGGCGCCACGCTCAATACGGATGTTGAGGACGCACAGGTTCAGTACATTGCCGGCAAGATCGACATGAACGGTCTTAAGGCTGCTTATCAGGACTGGTATGATATGGGCGGTGAAATGATTCTCGCCGAGTATCAGGCTGCGTATGATGCTTCCAAATAAATTATCGTCATTTCTGAGACAGTGACAAGAAGCCGCCGAAAAATCGGCGGCTTCTCTTGACGCTGTTCATCCAGTCTACGTATAATGCGGCATAATTGCAATTATGGAGTGGAGGAACATATGAACAAGGTGTATTGCTGTTATCCCGGAGGAAAACATAAAGCACTGACGATGAGCTATGATGACGGGCGCACCCAGGACCGCCGTCTGGTGGAAATATTCAATGCAAACGGAATCCGGGGAACGTTTCATCTGAACAGCGGACTGTTCGGGGATGAGCGCCGGATCGATCCTTCGGAAATCCGGACGCTGTATGCAGGCCACGAGGTCAGCTGTCATACCGTTACCCATCCGACAATTGCCCGCTGTCCGCTGCCAGAGGTGGCGGAGGAGGTGCTGGCTGACCGCCGTGCACTTGAACAGTGGACCGGATACCCGGTACGGGGCCTCAGCTATCCCAATGGCTCGCTCAGTCCGGAAATTGAGCAGCTTCTGCCGCTGTGCGGCATACGTTATTCCCGCGTTGTCGGTTCCTCGGATGATTTCGCGCTTCCGGAGAATCCATACCGCTGGAAGGCGACATGTCACCATAACCACAATCTGCTGGAACTGGGACAGCGCTTCAGGGAAATGCACAAGACGCAGTATCTGTATCTCATGTACGTCTGGGGGCACAGCTACGAGTTTGACGACCGGAACAACTGGGATCTGATCGAAACTTTCTGCCAGGAGATGAGCGGCCAGACAGATATCTGGTATTGCACAAATATCGAGTTTATCGACTGCATGGATGCATTCCGCAATCTCCAGTTTGCAGCTGATAACAGCTTTGTGCATAATCCGAATGCTGCAGACTGCTGGATTCAGGTGAATGATGGTACGCCGGTATGCATTCCGGGCGGAGAGACGGTTTCACTTTAAGACAACTGAAAAACGGATGCCACAGGCATCCGTCTGGAGGACAGGAACATGATTGAATATCGGGACGAAATAACCGGATATCTGGTCCGCCGGTATACGGACGGTCCGGCACGCAATTCAAAGCTTTACTTTACCTGTGAAAACTTTTCCACAGATGACCGCTATTTCTTCTTTATGCGTCAGCAGCTTCCGGGTCAGACAGACGGCGGCTGCTGGCGGGCGGATGTCAAAACGGGCGAACTGACGCGGGTGACGGACGACAACTATCGCGGGTTTGCGACGGACCGTGTCCGCAATGTCGGCTATACATGCCGGAATGAGACTGAGGTCTATGAGGTGGATCTGTCGGATGGCAGCATGCGGAAAATCGGTGATCTGCCCAGGGGCGGCCAGATTACAGGACATCTGACGGCAGCAGATTCCGGACGGATTGCCTGCAGTTACCATCTGGCAAACAAGCTCTATGCCCTGGTGATTCTGGATCCGGGCCGCGAGGCAGAGGTTGTGTATCAGAGTGATTACCGTCTCGGACATGCGCAGATCTGTCCGACCGATGAAAACCTGATCTTCTATATTCATGAGACAGAAGGGGACGCATTCCAGCGGACCTGGATGTTTGATGTCAGAGAGCGCTATGTGCGGCCCTATTATGTCGAGCATCCGAATGAGTGGATTACACATGAGGTGTGGTCTGCGGACGGCAGCGAGATGGCCATGATGAAACTGGATCCGCCGGGATTTGTGGACGGCAGTGCCGGCGAAGTGCATACGGGCAATATAATCATAGGCGACAAGGACGGCAGACACTTTGATGTGGCGGCCAGCAGCGTACAGCTGCTGCATCCCTGCATCAGCCGTGACCACCGGTGGCTGTGTGCGGACCGAATCAGCTATCTGGGCACACAGATTCAGGAGGGCGTTGTTCTGATTGAACGCGCAACCGGAAAGATGCAGCTGATTGCCACAACCGGATTCTGCAAAACCGGTGCGGACCATCAGCATCCTTCATTTAACCGCGCCGGAGACATGATCCTCTTTTCCAATCCGGATGCAGCCGGCAATGCACAGGTCTGCACAATTGATCTCAAACAGGTAAAGGAGAACTGGTAAGTTGAATACGATCTATCTGATTGGAGACTCAACAGTCGATGATAATACGCCTCCGTTTCGCGGCTGGGGCTGGGCACTTCCTAAGTATGTCAATCCGGGTGTTACGGTGCGGAACCATGCGCTCAGCGGGCGCAGTACACGCAGCTTCTGGGAGGAAGGTCTGTTTGTACCGGTACAGGAGGCAATGTCCGCTGGAGACCTGCTGCTGATTCAGTTCGGTCACAATGATGAAAAGGATGACGAGCGGCATACGGATCCGGAGACAACGTACAGGGACAATCTGTGGCGCTACTGCACGCTGGCCATGGAAAAAGGGGCACAGCCGGTTTTGATCACCCCTGTCGCCCGCCGCTTCTTTACCGGTGACAACAGCCTTATGTATACCCATGGCGAATATCCGAAGGCTGTACGGGAACTCGCACGGGAAAAACATATTCCGCTCTGCGATCTCAAGCAGGACAGCCGCCGGCTTTATCTTGCACTTGGACAGGAACGGGCCAGAAAGCTGTTCGTCCAGCTGGCGCCGGGCGAACATCCGGATTATCCGGACGGACACAATGACCAGACACATTTCTGCGCATCCGGCGCAAAGGTGATTGCTGCACTGGTCGCCCGTGAGATGCAGGCACTGCCGGCGTGCAGGCCATATATCCGCGCAGAGATTGAGATGCCGGCAGAGGGACAGGCATGACGCTGTTTATCTGTGGTGATTCAACAGCGGCTGCGTATGTGCCTGAGGAAACGGAGATGACCGGATGGGGACAGGTGATCGGCGCGTTCCTGCCGGAGGTGGTGGTTGACAACCGCTCATTTCCGGGACGCAGCACCCGTACATTTCTGGCAGAGGGGCGTCTGGATGCCATTGTGCCGCATCTTCAGCCGCATGACCTGCTGCTGATCCAGTTCGGACACAATGATGGCGGAAACAAGCCGGAGCGGCATACGGAGCCCTGGACTGATTTTATGTCTAATCTCCGGATATTTGTGGAATGTGCCCGTAAAAAAGGCGCTGTCCCCGTCCTTCTGACGCCGATCTGTGTCAGAAACTGGCAGGACGGCATGCTGCAGCCGTCTCACGGTGCCTATGTGGATGCCGTGCGTGCGCTGGCAGCAGATGAGTGTATTCCGCTGATTGACCTGTATCAGAAAAGCCATGAAGTGCAGTCGCTGCTTGGCGAAGCCGGGAGCCGCAGGTTTCATCTGCATCTGCTGCCGGGACAGGACATGCGTCACCCGGATGGAATGGATGATGATACGCATACGTCTCTGACCGGTGCGCTCTGTTACGCATCCATTGTCTCGGAGCGGCTGCGGCAGATGGGTCTCATTCCACAGACAGACCATTCCGGAAAGTAATACAGCAAAGGGGATCTAGAAATGAACGCACTTGAATATGCACGGGCGGCCTGTGAGACCATGATGCGCCGGTATGCGGCACCGGAACTGCCGCCTGTCGGACGGTTTCATTATCATCAGGGTGTTTTTCTGTCCGGAATGTATGAAACGTGGAAACTGTGCAGGGAAGAAAAATACTTTACCTACATGAAGGACTGGGTGGATTCGGTCTTTGACCATGACGGCAGGATTCTGAAAGGGGTACATGCGGACCTGGATGATATTCAGCCAGGCATTCTGCTGTTCCCGCTCCTTGACCGGACCGGTGATCCATTCTATTCAAAGTGCCTTGAATCCGTCTGGCAGGAGGTAAAGGATATTCCCGTCAACGCCGAGGGCGGATACTGGCACAAGACAACGCTGAAAGACCAGATGTGGCTGGACGGTCTGTACATGGCAGGTCCGTTCTGCGCGGAATATGCTGCCCGCTTCCATCGTCCGCAGCTGAGTGATACGGTTGTCTGGCAGGCGAAGCTGATGGCCAAAAAGACACGCGATGCCCGTACGGGACTGTGGTATCATGCCTGGGACGGTACAGGAACGACGCCGTGGGCGGACTCCGTTACAGGATGTTCACATGAGTTCTGGGGCCGTTCCATGGGCTGGGTGCCCGTGGCACTGCTCAATGACCTTGACTATCTGGATGAGACTGTCGAGGACCGGATGGCACTGCGTGATCTTGCAGTAGATCTGCTCAGATCTCTGTGCAGGTTCCAGTCAGAGGATGGACGCTGGTATCAGGTGGTCGACAAAGGCGGCCAGCCGGACAACTGGCTTGAAAATTCCTGCAGCTGTCTTTATGTGGCCGCCCTGTGCAAGGCGATGCGTCTCGGGTTTATGCCTGCCGAGTATGCTGAAAATGCCCGTCGTGGTTATGACGGGGTCATCCGCTCACTGACTTTTGACGGGGACGATCTGCTGGTCGGAAATGTCTGCATCGGAACCGGTGTCGGCGATTATGCGTTCTACTGTGCGCGTCCTGTGAATGTCAACGACCTTCACGGCGTGGGGGCATTTCTGCTCATGTGTACTGAGATGGAGCGGTTTCAGATGTATCTGGAAACCGTACGGCCGTAAAAGTTCCTCTCCTGATCGTTGAAGAGCCGATCTTCAGGCCATATGGCCTGTAAACATGCAGCCCGGAAACCGTTTGGTTTCCGGGCTTTTCCGTTTTACGACTGTTTAGGCTGCTTCTTTCTCAAATAACGCACGTCAGCATTCACTCAGACAGCAGGACGAGCTGATGAAACTGTCTGTGATGCGGGGATGCGCAGGCTTACCTGCAATGAACAGCCGGTTTCAAAAACGACAGCCCGTCTTTTAATAGATGGAAACGACAACGCCAGATGGACATGCATTGATGAAGCTCGGCCAGTACCGAAAACGGGATATTTCAGCGGCTGGAAAGAGGAACATATTGTTCCCGTGATTTAACGGCCATATAGGCCGGACGGATGATGCGGTTGCCATTGATCAGTTCCTCAAGCCGGTGTGCACTCCAGCCGGCGATGCGTGCAATGGCAAAGATCGGAGTGAAGAGCTCCTCTGGAATGCCCAGCATCTGGTAGACAAAACCGCTGTAAAAGTCGACGTTTGCACTGACACCTTTGTACATTCTGCGTTCACTGCCGATCAGCTGCGGGGCAAGCCGCTCAACATTTGCATAAAGCTGGTATTCCTTTTCGCGCCCCTTCTCTTTGGCAAGCTCTTCAACAAAACGGCGGAAAATCTCGGCGCGGGGATCTGATTTTGAATAGATGGCATGTCCGATGCCGTAGATGAGCCCTGTATGATCAAATGCACCTTTGTGCAGGATGAGCCTGAGGTAGGCATTGATTTCATCATCGTCTGTCCAGTCAATGACATGGGTTTTGATTTCCTCAAACATATGTGTGACTTTGATATTGGCACCGCCATGCTTTGGTCCCTTGAGAGAACCCAGGGCGGCGGCAATGGCAGAGTAGGTATCGGTGCCGGAGGAGGTCACCACATGAGTGGTGAATGAGGAGTTGTTTCCGCCGCCGTGTTCAGCGTGGACGACGAGTGCCATGTCAAGAACCCGCGCTTCCACCTCGGTGTATTTTCCATCAGGGCGCAGCATGCGCAGGATGTTCTCTGCTGTGGACAGCATGGGATCCGGGTCATGAATGAAAAAGCTGGTTCCGTTGCGGAGGTAGTAGTCATATGCCTGATAGCTGTACAGCGCAAGCTGTGGAAACACGGCGATGAGCTGGATGCACTGGCGGAGAACATTGGACAGCGAGATATCCTCCGGTTCATTGTCGTACGAATACAGCGTCAGAACGCTGCGGGCCATGGAATTCATGAGATTTGTACTGGGTGCCTTCATGATAATGTCCCGGACAAAGGAGTTCGGAAGAGAGCGATAGCTGCCAAGAAGCCGGTTAAATTCTGCAAGCTCATTAATAGTCGGCAGCTCACCAAAGAGAAGCAGATAGACAATTTCCTCATAGCCAAACCGGTGATCCGTCAGAAAGCCGCAAACCAGGTCGTGAATGTCATATCCGCGGTAATACAGCTGTCCATCGAGAGGCTGTCCGTCCTTTGTCTTGGCGATGATCTCGGAGATTTCGGTAAGCCCTGTAAGGACACCGACGCCATTCAGGTCGCGCAGACCGCGATTGACTTTGTACAGATCATAGAGCTCTTTGTCAATGATCCCATTGTGAATGCATCTGTCTGTCAGCGTCATGATTTCGGGCGTAATTTCTGCATAGTTTCTTTTTTCCATAGGTACCTCCATTATCGCAGGAATTGAAACGTTCAATTTCATGTCAGCTCTGTCTGTCCGTATTGACAGAACGGCAGATGGATGCCGGCGTTTCCCCGGAACAGGCCATAAATGACCGGACTTCAGGGTGCGGCTTCATTTCTGCTGCACGAGTGAAATATTATCCATTTTAGCAGAATAACGGGAAAATGTCAAATCGGCATCAAACACCATAAAAAACACACGGACTGATTCACAAACAATACAGATTATAAAAAATGTTTAAAAAGAAAAACTGCAGCCTGTTGGCTGCAGTGAATCAGGTTTCACGCATGGTATAATCCCGGTCTTCATCAATCATTTTCAGCATGATATCCGCGAAAACAGGATCAAACTGTGTACCGCGTCCTTTTACGATCTGTTCACGTACGGTGCTTTGCGGCATGGAACCCCGGTAGCTCCGGTTGCTGGTCATGGCGTCATATGCATCTGCGACACCAATGATGCGCGCCTCTTCAGGAATATCCGTTCCCTTCAGTCCGTCCGGATAGCCGTGCCCGTCATAGCGTTCATGATGCCAGTGGGCACCGGTGGCAAGAAGCGGCATTTCCCGGATGTTTCCAAGAATACGGGCGCCGACGGCCGGATGTGTTTTAATGAGTGCAAATTCCTCATCTGTCAGTCTGGATGGCTTGTTGATTACAGCGTCCGGTACACCGATCTTTCCAACGTCATGAAGGAGTCCCATGATGTAGATGGCATTCTGCTGGCGCTGTGTATAGCCATACCGGCGGGCAATTTCCCGGGAATACTGTGCAACGCGTGCGGAATGGCCGTTGGTATAGGTGTCCTTGGCATCAATGGCATCTGCCAGCGTCATTACGACATGCAGTGCAAGATTTTCATTTTCCTGGGTCTTGAGTCTCACTTCATTTTCAAGGTTCTGTTCAAGACTGACCAGTTCCTCTGTCATGACGTGGAAAAAGTGGGAAACGCGGTAGGAAAGCGGGATGGGATTCTGATCAGGAATACCTGCTGTTTCCGGCAACTGATATCCGGGCAGGGGATGGGGACATCTGGAATGCTCATGCATGCCGAAGGCCACGAAAGCGCTGTTGAGAACACCGCCTTTTCCATTCTGGTAAAACAGTTCACAGTTTCCATGGCTGTATGTGAGATCGGGCAGGATTGCCTGAAAGCGATGCCATTCGGTGGAAGCCTGATCGCGCAGGAAACGGATACGGTTTCCGCACAGTGTCAGGATAAGTGCATCCGGTTCGAAAGCAGTCATGCGGTTAGCAGCAGATTCGGTAGCACCGAGCAGTTCTTCATGTGTGCAGTATGAGAACCGGAGGCGTTCTCCATTGTAAAGCGGACCGGCGAAGAACAGATCGCCGTTTTCCGTTCTGAACGGAACCATGCAGATCTTCATTCCGTTCCGCTCCACCATCAGCGGAAATTCGCAGACGTTCAGCACGAAATGTTCGTCCCAGCCAACGCCCAGATATTTTTGGTAGATATCAATGGCAGGCTGCCGGTCAATGGTATGTACCGTGCTTTCACCCACGCCACTGCGCGGTCCGAGCGTAAAGGCCATCTCCCGGCCGATCGGCTGCCAGCCCAGAATGTATTCAACATGGACAGAAAGCTCGGCACCTGACAGAATAACAGTGGAGAAGCCGCTGCTACAGGCAGTCTGTCCGATACAGAATGCATTTCCAAAGTCTGGATGATCTGTTTCATAGGACTGCATTGGCAATGCAGAGGCGCCAAAGAATGGAATATCGCCGCAACCGTCGGATGCGATACGCAGAAATGCCGTAATGTCAAGCGACGGGTTTGACGGATAAAGCAGGACGCCCTTGATATCCGGGATATCCTTCATGATGGCACTCAGCTGATCTGCTGCAGCACATTCGCTGCCGGGAAGGCATGGAATCTGAACCGGTGTAAAACGGGTTTCCTTGGCCAGTATCAGATTGAGTTTGACGGCAGTTTCAGGTGTATTGTCAAGCATCGGGTATTCAGAAATACCGACACGGCTGATATCCGGCAGAAGATGGTCAAGAACCGGCAGGAGCCGTTCAAAGTCTGACTTCCCAATTGCCGTTGTAAAGATGATCAGAAGCGCGTCTCTGTGAGGAATGGCGGCAAGCATCTTTGCAATCTCGGGAATATCCTGTATGGTTTCATCAATTGTATGGTACTCGAAGTGTTTTTGCCACATATCATGCTACGTTTGTGTGTTGATCATGGACAGCATATCCGCTGTATGCTATTTGTCCATCTGCTGCTTTGTGTCATGCATCTCATCCGAGAGAGTGGACAGGACTTTTGAAATGGACTGAAAGAGTTCATGCATTTTTGCAGTCTGTTGCTTCAGCACTCTAATCTGTTCCATCAGTGCCTGTTCTTCAGCCTGAAGTTTTCTGAGTTCGTCTATTTTTCCAGACAGTGCCTCTTCAGAGACAACCTTTGGGCGGTTAGGGATGCCTGGCTTTCTGCCGCGCTTTCCG
Organism: Clostridia bacterium; assembly: GCA_017469025.1. GTDB lineage: Bacteria > Bacillota > Clostridia > Christensenellales > Aristaeellaceae > Ventricola. The sequence goes on along the minus strand of JAFUHD010000360.1, from coordinate 482 downwards.
GAGGAGGGAATGATGGAACCGTCATCAGGATTTTCTGTACCAAGGTATTTGCGTCTGGTGCGCTTCCTGCCAGTTTCCGGATCTGTTTCGGTATACGTTTCGTAGATCATCACTTTGCCGTTTTTTTTATTCAACTGTCGGATGATGCCCATGATGAATCTCCTTTAATGACATAGTCGTGCTTTCGGCACCGTATCAATTGCAGTTGTCATGATTTGACAAACCAGCACGAAGTGCTGGGCCATCTCCGTAAAGACGTGCTATAGGTACCGTATCAGTCCAAATGCCATTTTCAGCAATCCGAATACCATGCCCACAAGATGTCACGGACTGCATTATTCCTGTTATCAGACAGGCTGATTATCGTACAGTTTTGCTGCTGTCTGTAATGTGTTCAGTATAACAGAAAACTGGGGACGATGCCATGCTTCGGTCATAACAGATGTGCAATAACGGGTTGTTTTCATTAATTTATTTGGCTA
>JAFUHD010000359.1 GCA_017469025.1 Clostridia bacterium | reverse complement strand
TTGCAGCGGGCATTGCAGCGATAGGTCACTATTACAGTTCCATTCAGTTTCTTCTCAGCCATTTTTCACTTTCTCCTGTCGAGTATGTAAGATTAAGCTGGAGTTGTTCACGCAAAAACACTTTGCATGATCCACTCCGCAGAGATTGAAAGCAATGTTCAGGCAACGGTTCATGACATGCCGGGAATACCGGCTGACCTGCTGATACGCCTCAACAGATACACATTCAGCATGATTTCAAGGAGCTCTGTCCTCTGCTGTCCCTGTGAAGGGAACATGCAAATCAGGGCATTTTGTCAATTTTGTAAAGAACGGAGCAACAGCGGCGGTCAGCAGATTCTCATAAATAATCGGCATAATTAACACTCATTCGAAAAAAGCCAGGAATCACGGAAAGACCTGGCATTACCCAAAACGACAGTCTCATCCTGGCATCAAGATCTCTGACATATAGTGTTTTTATATGGTTCTTTAGAATGTTATCCGGCAGAACAGGCAGTTTACCATTTCATCAGTCGGGCAGTAAACAGGAGAAATGGAACCTGTTCCTGGCAGACTGTAAAAAACAGTTATCCGTCACCACGACAGATAATGAAACATGACACTTGTGTAAAAGCATATAACAGTATTATACTATATGATTTTACACAGCTATTTATCAATAGAATGCTGACTCCACTCTATTGAGACTGCCTTTGAAACCATGGAAATACAGACAATTTATAAGTGTGCATGACGATTTTATATTAGCCTTGTAATGATCTTTTGTCAACAAAAAAACAGGCGGGCTTTTTTAGCTTTTTAGCTTTTATTGGACATTTTTCACGAAGATTTTTCACTTTGAGCACAGTCGAAACTCGGCAGTCAAAACAGGGGCGCCCGAAAGATCCCCATCAAATTCATCTTCCAGCGTTGTCTCTGCATGCTCATTGTCCTTGAGACTGGGATACCGGCCACAAAGTCCATAGTAAAAGCCCTCCGAACCGCTGAGCCGGTTACACTACATCCAGTCATGCTAAACCCGTCATATAATGACCCTGTCTTGTTGGTTAAAAATAAACTGATCATCTTTGTGGAAGCGCAGAGCACATGGTCCATTAGTATATTGATCAGGATTCTGATCTGTCTTGCAATAACGTACCAGAACTATATCACGAAACATGGGCTTTATGTTTATGGCTCAAGGAAAATTGAAATACCGGAGCTAGAATTCTATGTGATTTTCACTGGAAACCGTAAATTTAAGAAAGACACGATTTCCTTGAAAGAAGATTATTGCTGAAAGTGTTCTCCTCACAGTTTCCGAAGTGACTGCCCAGGCACTGGGCGATGTCGAAGCGCTGTCATGCAGCAGCCCGTTGGACACGCGGATCAAGTGCCATTTTCTTTCTCCAAGGTACCAAATAACTGTAACAACGCCTTAATTTTCAAAAAAACATTGACCAAAAAAGATCTTGCAAGTATAATCACGTTTCAGCGGCAAGTGCAAAGTGCATTGCCGCTTAAAACAGCGCCTTCTGTTCAAGGAGGGACAGAGTACTGTTAGCGCCAGGCCCCTCAGTAATCCATTGCATGCCGGCAAGGCATAAAAGGAAGCTGAGCGGGTGACGAGGATATGCAGTTATCGAAATACTCGGCGGATGCTGCATCGGCCCCTGCGGGTCGTCAGAGAGAATGTTGAAAAAGCAGAATCAATACTGTAACAAGGCGTCTCTCAGCGTAATATAACTGTTGCAAAACAGTTGCCTTAAAACAGATAAACCAGAAAGATGATCTGACGCCGGAAGCCCCGCAATGGAAAAATTGCAACTGTTTTTATAAAAAAGGCAGATGCATTTCATAAAAGGCGGAATGCCAAACCGTCACAGGACACGGCAATAATTTGTCATATATGGCAGATGCCATAAATGCGGAGCTGAAAACTAAAATTCGTCATTTAAGGGAGTAAAAAACATGAGAGTCGTTATTCAGTCTAATTATGAAAATATGTGCCTTTGGGCGGCGCATTATATTGCAGATAAGATCAAGACACACAATGCAGGTCCGGAAGCCGGACGTCCGTTTGTACTGGGACTGCCGACCGGTTCTTCTCCGATCGGCGTTTACAGGGAACTTGCCCGAATGAACCAGGCGGGCGAACTCAGCTTTGCCAATGTCGTCACATTCAACATGGATGAGTACCTCGGTCTGCCCCATGAGCATGACCAGAGCTACTGGTATTTCATGCATGACAATTTCTTCAACCACCTGACGGATATGAAGCCGGAGAATATCAACATTCTGAACGGTATGACAACTGACCCGGAAAAGGAATGTGCGGATTATGAGAAAAAGATTGCCAGCTATGGCGGGATTGACCTGTTTATGGGCGGCATCGGTGTAGACGGCCATATTGCGTTTAATGAGCCGTATACCAGCCTAACCTCCCGCACCGGCGTGCGCACACTGACCACGGATACCCGTATTGTCAATGCCCGTTTCTTCGGCAATGATCCGGAAGCGGTTCCCGCTCAGGCACTCTCCGTCGGTGTTGGAACGGTCATGGACTCCAAAGAGGTCCTGATCCTCATCAATGGTCATAACAAGGCACGCGCGCTGGCCGCAACCGTTGAAGGCAATGTAAGCTCCAAATGGACCTGCTCTGCGGTTCAGATGCACAACGGCGCCATCATCGCCTGTGATGAGCCGGCCTGCGGTGAACTGACCGTGGATACCTACAAATACTTCCTCGACGTCGAAAAGAAAGAGAGGCTGTAAGATGTATACTATTCTCGATCTTTATGACCTCGAACATACCCTTGCTGCAGATTATCTGCGCGGGTTTACATATCCCTGGGAAGCTCTGAAGGGCATTAAGGACATGATCCTTGCCCTCGGACCGACGCTTGGTGAAGACTACGAAGAGCGCTCTGAACATGTATGGGTACACAAGACCGCCAAGGTCTTCCCCACCGCTTACCTTGGGGCACCCTGTATCATCGGACCTGAAACGGAAGTCCGTCACTGTGCATTCATACGCGGATCTGCTCTTGTCGGTGCAAATTGTGTCGTCGGCAATTCTGTAGAGCTCAAGAATGTGATTCTCTTTGATCATGTCCAGACGCCCCATTACAATTATGTCGGAGATTCCATCCTCGGTTATTACAGCCACATGGGTGCCGGGAGCATTACCAGCAATGTAAAGAGCGACAAAAAACTTGTTGTGGTCCACAATGGAACAGAATGCCTTGAAACAGGCATCAAAAAGTTTGGTGCCATGCTTGGCGATTATGTCGAGGTCGGCTGCAATGCAGTCTGCAACCCCGGAACGGTCATCGGACGTCACAGCAATGTCTATCCCACCTCCTGCGTGAGGGGTGTTGTTCCGGAACATTCCATCTGGAAGAACAATGGTGAGATTGTCCACAAGGAGGAACGGTAATGGGTAAGTACTTTGGAACAGATGGTTTCCGTGGAGAAGCCAACAAGAATCTGACCTTTGATCATGCCGTAAAAATCGGCAGATTCCTTGGCTGGTATTATGGTGCCCGCCTTGATAAGAAAGCCAAGATTGTCATCGGCAAGGACACCCGCAGTTCCTCATATATGTTCGAATATGCACTCTGTACGGGCCTCATGGCCAGTGGTGCAGATGCCTATATCATGCACGTTACGACAACGCCATCAGTTGCATATATCACCCGCGTGGATGATTTCGACTGCGGTATCATGATCTCCGCTTCCCACAATCCCTACTATGACAACGGCATTAAGCTGCTGAACAGCAAGGGCGAGAAGATGGATGAGGAGACCATCCTCAAAGTTGAAGACTACCTCGACGACAAGCTTGAGATTCCCATTGCACAGCGTCATGAAATTGGACGTACAGTCGACTACGTCGCCGGCAGAAACCGTTATATCGGTTATCTCATTTCCATGTCCAAATTCAGTTTCCGTGATATGAAGGTCGGCCTGGATGTGGCCAACGGTGCAGCCTGGTCCATTGCCAGAGGTGTTTTTGATGCACTTGGAGCCAAGACTTATGTCATAAATGACCATCCTGACGGATACAATATCAACACTGAATGCGGCAGCACGCATATTGAGCACCTCCAGAAGTTTGTCGTAGAGAATGGTCTCGATGTCGGTTTTGCCTATGACGGCGATGCAGACCGCTGCCTTTGTGTCGATGAAAAAGGAAATGTGGTCACCGGCGATCATATTCTGTACATCTATGGCCTTTACATGAAGGAACGCGGCAAACTGCTCAATAATAAGGTTGTTACCACCGTCATGAGCAACTTTGGACTCTACAAGGCGCTTGACAAGGTTGGTATCGAATACGAAAAGACCAAGGTCGGTGACAAATACGTATACGAAAACATGTCCGAAAACGGTCATCGCATTGGCGGTGAACAGAGCGGACACATTATCTTCACAAAGTATGCAACTACAGGTGACGGCATCCTGACCAGTCTCAAACTCATGGAAGTCATGCTGGCCAAACACAAACCCATGAGTGAACTGGCAGCACCGGTTGTCTTCTACCCTCAGGTTCTTAAGAACGTGCGGGTTATCAGCAAACCGGACGCGCAGAATGATCCGGACGTGCAGGCTGCTGTCAAAGCTGTCAGCGATGCACTTGGAGATACCGGACGGATACTCGTCCGCGAAAGCGGAACTGAGCCGGTTATCCGTGTCATGGTAGAAGCAGAAAGCAATGAAATCTGCGAGAAATATGTCGACAGCGTAATTGATGTCATTCGTTCAAAGGGACATCTGGCATAAACCTCATGCATTCAACAGGACCTCCGGCAACACCGGAGGTCCTGTTTGGTCTTATCAATACAGATTGTTTTCACTGCTGCCTGACGCATATCTTCCAGGCCGGAAATTACAGCACGTTTTTATGACACAGCCTCTCTTGATCCGGAAAAGGCATCTCCAGGTTTTTTTGAGTCTGGTTTTCCGTACATCGCATTTTACCGCTTCCGGTTTACCATCTCACGGCGGCACAGCGGCCAGGTATTTCCAAAAACGGACCGAAATTCTCTTCAGTTTCATCTTCTGATCACTTCTATTTGACAGGTATGTATCTTTGATACAGCGTTATAATTGATGCCAACAAGGACCAGATCACCAATCGCAATCTTTGTCGCTTCATCCTTGAGCAGAACCTCAAAGTCCTCGTCACAACGGTTCCTGAAAGTGTAGATGTAACGAGATTTTCCATACGGGTCATAGTTGCAAATGAAAATTACGGGCGCTTTTCATTTGTCTTCTTTCCCCTTTACCAAATGTAACTATGATTATTGGGGTAGCACTGTGTCCCGCTTGGTTACATCTGGTAAAGGAGATGGCCCAGCACTATGTGCTGGTTTGTCAAACAATGACAACTGCAATTGATACGGTGCCGAAAGCACGACTATGTCATTAAAGGAGAACAGCCAATAAAGAAGAAAGCCATGCTGTATAAACAGCATGGCTTTCCACAAGTTGAAGGAATGGGGTTGAACATGTGGCGATAAGGGTTGGGAAAACAAAAAGAATAAATGAACGGATAAAAACAATTCGAATGTAACCGTAACAGCCATTATCCATCGACGATAATTATATGTATAGCTATGATATATGTCAACGTTATTTTACTGCTATTACGCTTTTCTGTATATTTGAACAAATATTCATATAACATTTATCCATTATTGAACAATCACTGCTTTCGCTCATGTAAAGGCAATCACACCGGCACACATACCTGACCCGCTCATTCGCTATCCATCCCAGTCCGACATCTGGATATGGCATTCAAAGTGCTATCTCCGGCTCTTGCGAGTCCAATACCTATCATGCCTCCAATTGTATTGCTGATTATATCGTCCAGTTCTGCGAGACCGAGTCCTGTCAGGTACTGAATCGTTTCAATCATTATCGACAGGGCAAAAAAAGCCGGGATCACACTTCGGTGAGGCCAAAGTTTGTACACGATGGCACCCAGCGGAATAAACAGCCAGATATTATCCATGATTTCCAGCCGCATCGATCTGGAATTAAAGAACTGTCTGTATGACCAGAAGAGTTCAAGTTTTGCTCTGGAATCTCCTTCATAACGATACAGCAGTGTCATGTATGCTATAAAAAGAAGATACGCTGCAAGCAGCAGGATATTCATTCTCCGTCCGCAAAAAACAGAAACACATGTAGCAAGCAGGGCCAGCAGAATAACAGACTGCGGGCTGTTATGAAGAAATTGGTTAAGATTGAACAGAATCTTTCCATCCAGATCCAGGTAGTATGTTTTGCCGTCTTTGTGCAATACCCCGTATTGTCCATGAAGCAGTGCTACCGGCCGGCTGTTTTCATCCAGATACCATTCTTTTTCAATACTCCCATCCGCATAAAATGTCCGACGGATGCCTGCGTATCCCCGTCTGGTCCGCTCAGGTCTGCCATCCGCATCCAGATACATCAGCAGAACTGTTTTTCCTGCCTCATCATATTCTCGGTGAAGTCCATACTGGCCGAGAGACAGACTGACCGGATTGCCGCTTTCATCCAAATAAAACTCATTCTCTGTTTTTCCGTTTGAATAAAATGTCCGTCTCAGCATAGCATAGCCGGACTTGTTCAGGATGGGCATATCCTCCTGATCCAGATAAATGACCAGCGTATTTCTGCCTTCCTCATATTCGTTGTACTGGCCGTATACACCGCTGGTAGCCTTTACCCTGTTCCAGTCAGGATCATAATATCGGACATATTCCACTTTATTGTTTTTATTATATGATCTTACAATCGTGCTGTAACCGGATGAGATGGAGACTGGTCTCAACTGTGCATCCAAATAAGTTGTCCGCACATTCTGCTTCTTATCGTTATATTCCTTAAGAACTGCATATGAACCATTTGTCTGTCTGGACGGTTGTCCCTTTTCATCCAGATAACGGTCGAGAACACTGCCTGGCCCCGTCTCCCTGATCAGCGTCGCATAATGTTTGTCCTCAGCATAAGTGACGACTCCGACTCCGTCCACATAGTCGTATCTTTTGGCATTCCCTTCTTCTGTCATAATCTGATCAAGCTCTTTGCTGGTAAGCGCTGATGCAAAAGGCACAGAAATCACAAACAGGAACAGTTCAAATACAAACAGATACATGATTTTCTTCAGGCACAATCTGTTATTCATTTAGCACTATACTTTCTTTTGAACATCTTTTTTCATATATTTGCATGTTT
>JAFUHD010000358.1 GCA_017469025.1 Clostridia bacterium | reverse complement strand
TTTGCAGTTTCATACATACGGTTGAGTGCCCAGAACAGATTGACAGCCGTAGGCCTTGCACCTGCAAGATATAAACGGGCATGTTCAAGCCCATCGAAGAAAGCTTCGTGATTCTCTGAACTGAGTTCAAGCGAAGCGAGATAAAGACCGAAAGCAGCAGCAACGCCAATCGCCGGTGCCCCGCGTACTTTCAGCTGATAGATGGCATCGCGGATCTCTTCCTGACGTTTTAATGAAAGCAGTACAACTTCATTGGGCAGACGTGTCTGATCAATGATGACCAGCGCATTGTTTTCTTCGTCGAGAGATACCGTATCTGTTTTCAGAACATCAATCATGATCGCTCCTTCTGGATACATAAATGTATTGTTGCACAGGTCTGCATGATAGACAGTTAAGATTATACTTTGTCAGAACCAAGTATAGATTGGAATAACATTATATCTTTCTTTCCAGTGTGCTGTCAATTTTTAGAAGTCAAAATTAGCGGTATTATCCAGATTTCTTGCCGTAACACATTTTTTACGATAAGTTTTCGTATAATAACAGTGTGAGAAAAAGAAGGAAAACCGGGGGATAAATGACGGTTCAGGTTTCGTCTAATTACCAAATACAAGGTGTTCCTTGATAAAAAATGTTTCCTGACAGGCTTTGAGAACAATGTGGCAAAAGAAGATGCTGTCAATGCCTGGCATTTCTTCTGTGTATGAAAAGACTGCCTGGTGTTTATGTGTCTGGAAGGTATATGAAAACCAATCGGAATACTTAACAGCCGAAGTCATGGAGGAGGGACTATGATAAAAAACAGAATCAAATGGATTACAATGCTTTGTCTGGTATTAATCGCAGCAGCAGGCTGTGCAGATCAGATCAGATATGGATTCACCTGTACGGAAATCCGGGTCAGAAATGCACCTTCACTGGATGCAGGCATACTTGATCATCTTCTCGCAGACCGCTGCGTTCTGATTCAGTCAGAGGCAGATGCTGGAAAGATTCATTTTATTGGTGTGACCTATCGTGATGCAGCCGGTGAACTTTCAACAGGCTGGGTGGCACAGCGGGAAGGAAACCGGGAGTATGTCATTGAGATTAGTCCATCTCAGTATGCGAGTGAATTTGGGCTCGAAATCGGAACACTTCCAGATGATGAGGCAGGAACGTCCGGTGGAACATATCATGTGAATATCTCCCAGCCTGCCAGGGAGACGGCAGCGGTTACGGATTCGGCTTCATCGGATAAAAAAACGACGGAAAACAAAAGTGCCATAACGGGGGGACAGAACACCTCAGACATTGTCCGTTACTGCCAGACGGTGCTTACAGATTTGGGATTGTATTACGGAGAAGTGACGGGAAATATCGGAACCAAGACGAAAAAAGCAATTCAGCTGTTTCAGAAGCAGGAAGGGCTGCCGGTAACAGGTGAACTGGATGAGGGAACCATCCGGCGGCTGCGTGAATCGGAAGAATCCGGTGAGGAAGACGCAGATGCTTTGGAATCAACGCCCGCACCTGCACCTGAACCAGATGATGTGCCTGAGCAGGACGAGAATGATTACGCAGAACCGGCGAATCCATCCAGTGTGAGTGTGGTATCCGGAACGCTGACGATTGATTCAACAGGCGACACAGTCTATCAGATTCAGGAACGCCTTAAACTGCTTGGATATTATACCGGCAGTCTTACGGGACATTATGGTTCCAAGACAGCTGCAGCAGTAAAAGCGTTTCAAAAGGCGTACGGAATTAAGCAGACGGGAGATGCTGATTCTGAAACGGTATCATTAATCCTGTATGGACGAAATGACACGAAGTCTGAGTCTGAACAACAGGACACAGCAGATGATTCCGGGGAGATGTATCAAAAAGGTGACCAGTCTGATGTAATAGCTGAGATGCAGACTGCGCTTACGGAGCTTCGGATTTACAGCGGGGACATCACGGGTCACTTTGGCAGCAAGACAAAGGATGCTGTGCAGACATTCCAACGCAAAAACGGTTTGACAGTCAGCGGAGAACTGGACAGTATTACAATATCAGCCATTCGTGCGGCGGTATCAAACAGTGTTAATGATGAAAGTGAAACCGAAGATAACGATGGACAGGATTCCGGGAATAGCGGTATTTATACGCTTGACTGGTTTACTGCAAAGAATAATGGCGTGTTCCCGTATCTCGGACTGAATCGTGGTTCCTACGCCACGCTTAAGGATCTGGGGACCGGAAAGAGTCTGCGGGTTTACATACAGTCGGCAGGATACCATCTCGATGTAGAGCCTGCTACCGCTTCGGATACCTCGGTGTTCTGCGCTGTCTACGGAGTCAGCAGTGCATCGTCCATATCCTACAAAAGACGTCCTGCTCTGCTGACAACTTCCGAAGGGTATTCAATCGTCTGTTCCATTTACGGAACGCCTCATGGACAGCAGGTGATTACGAATAACAATTTCAATGGACAGTTTTGTGTTCACTTTCTGAATTCAAAAACAAGCGGCAGTGGAAACGTGGATTCAGACCATCAGTCTGCCATTCAGAGCGCTATTTCCATGATGGGCGGAAGTGCCAAAAAGATCCAGTCGGTTTCGGATCTTTCCAGATAATCTGTTGCCGGAGATGGTTCTAACTGAAAAACAGTCATGATGTCTCTGAAAAAGAAAGAAGTCCCGCATCTGGGACTTCTTTCTGTATAGTAATCCTCGATATCAGCGGATATGCCAAAACAGTTTGCCTGCATATCTAAAATATGATATACTCTGATAAATTGAAAGCACATCAAAATCTCGGGCCGGGTTCGTAGAATTCGAAAATGACCATTTGATTATCAGATCGGTCAGAGGAA
>JAFUHD010000052.1 GCA_017469025.1 Clostridia bacterium | reverse complement strand
GTCAGGCATTGATACAGTAGCCCATCCGCATTCGTTTTCAGACAGTAGTACTATACAACTCAAATATTATAGCATATTTCTCCGGATTTGTCAAGAGGTCAGTCCAAAAATCTTTCAACGTTTTTTCAACTGTGTTTCAACCTGGTGCATTGGTAAAATTGACGAAATGACGGGAATGCCATTCGCCAAGGGATGGGAAAAAATGAGAGTTCCGGACAGACCCCGCCAAAGTTGTTGTGGAAAACCCGAATTTTCCCTTTTCATTATTGACATCCTGATATAAAAAAGGTATAATGGAAATACGAATCATAATATGTAAGATGTAATTCACGGAGGTGTGCAGATTGCAGAACAACCGCAATAAACGGCGCAAGCTGTCGAGACAGGGCGTCGTTTTGCTGCTGGCTTTAATGCTGCTGATTATTTTTGCCCTGATATTGGTGACAGTCCTGATTTTCGGTGCCCCGCGCCATTCCAGCCGGAACCGCGTGGCCAAAAACAACAAGGCGGAAGTGGCCGCCACGGAACCTGTAACGATCCCGACTACCGAGCCGCCGACAGAACCGCCCCCACCGGTCTCCTACCCGGAGGCTGACGACCAGACAATGCTCCTTGACGGTGAGCTGCAGGTGGGAAGAGCACTCCTGATTGATTATGACGAAAATCGCGTGATCGCGATGAAGGGTCAGCCCGATGCCCGGATCTACCCGGCATCCATGACCAAGATGCTGACCATTGTCACGGCGCTTGAGCATATAGAGGATTATGAAGCACGCTTCACCTTTACGGAGGAGCAGCTCAATCCCCTCTACGAGCAGGAAGCTTCTATGGCAGGCTTCCAGCCCGGAGAGACCGTCACGATGGAAGACCTGCTCTATGCGGCCGCACTTCCCTCCGGCGCAGACGGGACACTCGGACTTGCCCTTTCTACGGCCGGATCCGAGGAGCTCTTCGTGAGCTGGATGAATGAGATCGTAGACAAGCTCGAACTGAAGAATACCCACTTCACCAACCCGAGCGGTCTGCATGACGAGAATCATTACAGCACACCCGAGGACATTGCACTCATTCTGGAGTATTGCATGCAGAATGACGAATGCAGACGGATCCTCGCCACCTATACCTACACCACCTCCAAGACGGAGCAGCATCCGGACGGCATTGAGCTGTACAGCACGATGTTCAGCCGCATGTACGGTACCGAGGTGGACGGCATCAAGATCTGCGGCGGCAAGACCGGCTACACCGATGAGGCAGGCCAGTGTCTTGCAAACTGGGCAGAGACCCCTGACGGCCATCGCTACATTGCAGTAACGGCGCAGGGACTGAACAAATGGCACAATGTGTTCGACAGCTTCCGGCTGTACGGCATTATTACCGGTACCTATGAGCTTCTGGTGCCGGAAGAAACGGAGGATGTAAGTCTGAATGATACGGACACCGCGGAGTAAGCTGATGTAGACAGCCCTCCGGCAATCACAGCGCATCAGGTAAAAAACAGAAACCAAAGCCTGATCGTCTGTGCCGGACTGCGACGGTGTTACATTGCCCGTAAGGGGAGAAAGAAGGAATAACAAAATGCATAGAAGAAAGCCCCGTCGCGAGCCGGATTTCCATCCGGTACTGTCATCGAACAACCGGCGTCCTGCTGCACCCCGCAGCACTCCTGTAAAGCAGGCAAGAGCAGCCAAGCCTGTCAATCAGCCTGCCAGAACCACCAGACCCGCCAAACCTTCAAGACCGGCCAGACCTCCCAAAGCGGCCAATGCTTCTGTGGCCGTCGGAAGTCATCCTTCTTTAGCTGCATTCATTATCTTCACGCTTGTCGTAATCCTGATCTTTTTTCTGATCGGCACCGGCATCAGCGGCTGCGCCAAGCGGAATGCCAATCTCAGCGATCACCTTGAGATCCACGGCAAATTTGCCGGAATGGACACCCCGGAGGAAGAACCCACCGAGGATACGGATTCGATCGAAGCGACGACAGAGAATCAGAACGGATACCAGGAGGCCAAATATGAGGCGCCTGTTTCCGATGATATCTGGATGCCTGAGGGATGTGTGGCACTTGCCCAGGATCAGAACGATCTGCACAGCGGCATGCTGCTGCAGCTTGATGCTGCAACAGATTTCAGCGGTACGACCGGAACGCTGACGGATTTTTCCGAAAAGAATGACAGCTACCGCGTCAATGAGCTTGCGCTGGAGATCCAGCCCGAGGCACTTGAAGCCTTGAATGCCCTGGCACGCGCTTATGAAGACGTCAACCAGGAGACCAATCTGCTGATCTACAGCACCACCAAGCCGAATCCGTCCGAGAGAAGCATGTATCCGGAAATATTCCCCGACAGGGCGACTCGTTACACCGTGGATTTCAGCATTCTGAATGAAGACGGAACCATTTCCAGCCTCATGGATCCGCTTGGCTGGCTTGACAATAATTCGTGGCGCTACGGCTTCATCCGTCCCTACAAGGATGCCTGCTTCGAGCAGACCGGCATTGACGGCGCAGGGTATCATTACCGCTATGTCGGAAAGGCCAGTGCAGCGATCATGCATGAGGAAGGCCTGAACTTCTGCGACTATCTGAATGCGCTGCGCAGACACACCCTTCAGGATCCGTTCACCTATGATGACGGTAACGATACCTGGTACATCTATTTCGTTCCCGCCTCCAGCACGAATACCACCAATGTCCCGGTGACGCGGCATGGCAATTATACCAT
>JAFUHD010000357.1 GCA_017469025.1 Clostridia bacterium | reverse complement strand
TTCAGTTCAGAAATCCTGACAGGACTCTGTCTGATGAGGATGTAAATCCTGTCATGCAGCAGATTCTGGATGCATGCAAAGCTCAGTGCAACGCTATTTTGCGTCTGTAATGACACATGAATATTTCAAAACGGATTGGCCCGGAAACCGCAAGATATGCTGTTCTTGGAGAACACCTTGCGCATACCTGGTCCCCTTACATCCATAATACGCTGTTTGATGCCGCCGGGGCAGATGCCATCTATCTTCCCATGACAATTGATGCTGCTCATCTTGAATCTGCCATCGATGTGCTCAGATACTGTTACGCCGGATTTAATGTTACCATTCCGTACAAGGAACGGATTCTTCCGTTCCTTGACGGACTTGACGAACGTGCCCGGGTTATGCAGGCAGTCAACACGGTTGAAAACCATAATGGAAAGCTGATCGGACATATTACAGACGGCCTTGGTATGATGCGTGCGCTTTCAGAACATGGTATCCCTACAAATGCTATTCATGCACTGATTCTTGGCGGCGGGGGAGCTGCCCGTGTTGCTGCTTATGAAATACTGGAGCGCGGGGGAAATGTATCATTTGCCCTTCGTCATCCAGAAAAGGGAAAAGTACTTATTGACAGCCTGAAACCTGCATTCACAGACGCCGAAAGTCGTATCAGTGTCTTCGCGCTAAACAGAACCTATGGCTCTTATGATCTGATTATCAACTGTACGCCGGTCGGCATGTATCCCAAGGTTGATGCCTGTCCACTCACAGAAACAGTCATCCAGAAAGCCGGAGCCGTATTTGATGCAGTTTATAACCCCAGGGAAACCGTTTTTCTTAAAACAGCCAGATCTGCCGGAATTCCTGCTGTTGAGGGATTTGGGATGTTGTTTTACCAGGCCGTCGAAGCAGAACGCTATTTTAATCCTGATAACCTTCCGGATAATGCTGTTATATCCCGGATTTATTCTGCGCTGCTTGAACAACTGTCTTGAAAAGAGGAATATTATATGCGTCCACTGATTGGAGTCTGCGCATCCCACAATACAGATGACAAGACTTTTTTTGTTCGCATAAATTACATGGATTCTCTCCTGAGAGCCGGAGGCATACCTGTTCTGCTGCCTATGACCCGTGATGCTGATGCTGTTCTTGAAATGGCAGACCGCATTGACGGACTCTTTCTTGCCGGCGGAGGCGATGTAGATCCTTCACGTTATCACATGGAAAAGAAACCCGAATGTGGCGAAATCGACCCTCTTCGCGATGATTTCGAATTGTTATTGACCAAGAGGATACTCGAGTTGAACAAGCCTGTCTTTGGTGTCTGCCGGGGCATTCAGTTGTTGACTGTCGCCCTTGGTGGCACTTTGATTCAGGATATTCCGACTGAAACAGGCGTCCATGAAATACATATGCAAAAGCCGCCGTATGATGAAACCATACACGAAATTGAAGTTCTCTCTGACAGTCTTTTGGAAAAAATACTGACTGTCTCCAGGTTCTCCGTTAATTCCACCCATCATCAGGCCGTTTTGAATCCAGGGCCTCATCTCGTCGTAGATGCACGATCGCCAGAAGGCATCATTGAAGCCGTTCACATGCCTGAACGTCCCCAGGTGTTTGGCGTCCAGTTTCATCCGGAACATTTTGCCTATAAATCCGAAGGCGCACAGAACCTGTTCAACTACTTTGTTTCCTGTATCAACACATAGTTTTCTAGGCTTTCCCAAAGTGGAAAGCCTTTTCAATTTCCGGTGATGAACCATCCCAACTTGATTCCATGCAGCGAATACGGTATAATTTCTATCAGTTCAACGAAGGGAACATATAATATATGAGATTGTTTTTCCTGTCCATTTTGCTGCCTCTGCTGCTGATGCTTTATCCGTCAGATTGTCATGCAGATATCACAGATGGTATGGTTCATGTCTTTCTGCGCAGACTGGTCTCCGAATATCCTCTGGAGATTGATATGAACGGTGCTTATACATCTCAGGATGGAACATTGTGGTTTGCCAGTGGTACACATCTTGTTGCTTCTGTGCAGGAAACTCAGATTTATCTTTTCGGAAATGGTTTTACAATTAATGCCGGCCAGAAAGTTACGTTAACCAGAACTTCAACCGATGAAAATACTTATCTTCTTTTGGCTGGCGGATCAAACAGATATGCAGGCGATCTGACACTGATTATTGAAAACGGTCAGATCAAGCCAATCATGGCGCTCGAACTGGAGGAATATGTACGCGGTGTTGTTCCCTATGAATTAGGCGACTCTTTCCCGCTCGAAACGCTGAAAGCACAGGCAATCGCTGCCCGAACATACGTACTTTCCAAATCAGGCGCGTACGATGGCTATGATGTCGATGACACGACGAACGATCAGGTATTCCGCGGCCGTTCACTAAATAGTCCGTTGTGTGAGCAGGCTGTAAGAGAAACTGCCGGCATCATTGCAACAAAGAATGATCTGCCCGCCGTCTGTTACTATACCGCAAGTAATGGAGGACAGACAGAAGATGGACAGCACGTCTGGCCAAGTACCACTCCGGATGCATATGCTTATATGAATGTCAAAGATGACCCCTATGACTTAGCCAATCCGAGCAGTCCGGTAAGACGTTTTATCCTGCAGTCTGTTCCCGGAAATGAAGGATTAAACAGTGAATTACAGGCAGTTTTGACCAGCGCAGTTGCAGCGGTTTCAGGAACTGAAACCAGTCCCATGCTACCGGAGCAAATCAGGATTGATTCTGTCGATGCTGTCCGGCTTGAAACACCCCGGTATCCAGGATCCCGGATTATGACCGAAGTGGTATTTAACCTTCATGTTTCTTTCCGTTCAGTTAATAAAACCACCGCTCCGTCATCCACACTGACGACGCCGCATCCTTCTGATACAGCACAGCCAGACGAAAACACTTTAGAAAACATCACGTATATTTTTTCCGAATTTGTTCCTCAAACAGACTCCATCGAAATAACCATTCCTTTTTTCGGAGCTCTGGAACGGAGCATGGGATTGTCCATAAACTCAGCAAATAATGAACTGCTGACGTTGTATTCCATTGATTCTGCCTTTGTTTTCGAAACCCGTCGATATGGGCATGGCGTCGGCATGAGCCAGCGTGGGGCTGAACAGATGGCCAGGGCAGAAGGAAAAAACTATGAAGAAATACTCGCATTTTACTATCCGGGTCTGACCCTGAAAAAAATATCCTATTCTCAGCAGGTGAGAGAGTATCCACAGTCCATGGCGGTTTATCCGTCACCTCGTCCAAGCATAACACCGCGCCCAACGCTTATGCCGGTCAGTGAATCAGGACTTGAAGAAGGATGGGGACTGGCTGAGGTAACCAATATAGAAGAAAACTCTTCTCTCAATCTGAGAAAAGAACCTTCTCTGTCTGCAGAAATAATCATGCGCCTTTTCAAATACCAGCAGGTCGTTGTTGAAAGTGAAACAGATGACGGCTGGTCCAAAGTACATACAGACGTTATCAGCGGGTATGTCCGGTCAGAATTCCTGCAGACTGTTCAGAACAAGACCCGTTAGTGCATCAGGAGAGCAGAATGGAAACAAAGAAAATACTTGTCATCGTAGACATGCAGATTGATTTTATAAACGGTTCCCTGGGAACGCAGGAAGCTGAGGCTATTGTTCCTGGTGTCGTCAGGCGAATCCAAGATGCCATCAGTCAGAATCTTCCTGTCATATTAACCAAAGATACACATACAGAAAGTTATCTTACAACACAGGAAGGATCTTTTCTGCCTGTTCCTCACTGCATTGCCGGAACCGCCGGCTGGGAATTTCCGGATGCAATCAAAGCAGAACTGAAAAAAGGCCAGGATGTATCCATTCTGGAAAAGAATGCCTTTGGTTCATTCGAACTGCCAAAAACGGTTTCCACCATTCTGGATAAGCATAATTGGGATGAAAAAGAAGTCCATATAGAAATAATGGGACTCTGTACAGATATCTGTGTTGTCAGCAATGCAATTATCCTGAAGACCGCTTTCCCTGAAACGGCCATTCATGTAATTCCCGACTGTTGTGCAGGTGTAACGCCTGAAAAGCATCGTCATGCGCTTGATACCCTTGCCAGCTGTCAGGTTATTATCGGCTGATTCTGTTTGAAAAAGCGTTCTTCTACTGTCTCTCAGAGTTACCGGAGACTGTATCTGAAAGAACCGGTTTCAACTTATCCATATTGTAAACAGTATTCTGCGCTGGTTTATCAAAAATGCAGTCAAAGGCAAAAAGAGAGAACCCAGCACTTCGTTCCGGGTTGTCAAACAATGACAACTGTTTATGATACGATGCCGAAAGCACAACGGTGTCAATTAAGGAGAAAATGAAAATGAATGTAGTACGTGCCAATCCGGCTATGGTCATGGATTTATATGAGCTGACCATGGCAAACGGTTATTTTCTGAATGAAGGCATGCGCGGTACACGCGTGGCTTTCGATGTATTTTACCGCAGAAATCCGGATGGAGGCGGATATACAGTATTTGCCGGCCTCGAACAAATTGTCACTTATCTGACAAAAATGCATTTCGAGAAGGAGGATGTCGAATACATCCGAAGTCTGAACCTCTACGATGAATCTTTTCTCAAATACCTTGAATCTTTCCGGTTTCATGGGGATGTTTATGCTTTTCCGGAAGGAACCATCATGTATCCGGGCGAGCCTGTTATAACAGTTGTTGCAGACATCGTTGAAGCACAGATTGTCGAAACAGAAATTCTTGCCCAGTTTAATCATCAAAGCCTCATCGCCACAAAAGCCCGCCGCATTGTACGTGCTGCAGATGGAAGGCCGGTTTCTGACTTTGGTGCACGTCGTGCCCATGGAAATGATGCTGCTGTTTATGGTGCCCGTGCCTGTGTCATTGGGGGAGCCATGTCAACCGCTACCGTTTCCGCAGGAGAGCAATTCAATATTCCTGTCAGTGGTACCATGGCTCACAGCTGGGTCATGATGTTCGCGGATGAACTGACTGCTTTCAGAACCTTTGCCAATCTGTATCCTGGCAACTGCACACTGCTTGTAGATACATACGATGTCGTTGAATCAGGAGTGCCTAATGCGATTCGGGTTTTTCAGGAGTGCAAAGATGCCGGAAAACCGCTCTCACATTTCGGTATCCGGATTGACAGCGGAGACTTGGCATACCTCACCAAAAAAGCGCGTACCATGTTGGATGATGCCGGTTTCCCGGAAGCCAAAATCGTTATTTCCAACAGCCTTGATGAGATAACGATTTCATCCATTCTTGCACAGGGCGGTTGTGTAGATGCGTTTGGTGTTGGCGAACGCATGATCACCGCACGTTCTGAGCCAGTCTTTGGAGGCGTATATAAACTTTGTGCAGTCAACAGTGGAGAACAATGGATTCCCAGAATCAAGATTTCGGATACTGTTGAAAAGACAACCAATCCAGGATTAAAAGCCGTCTACAGGATTTATGATAAAAATGGAATGGCTGTTGCAGATCTCATTACAAAAGCCGGTGAAGCGGTAGACGTTGAAAACCATTATCGCTTTATAGACCCGGCACGGCCCTGGAAACTGCTGTTCTTTGATCACTGCACTGCAAAAGCACTTCAGACGCTGGTTATCAAAAATGGAGAACGCTGCTATGATACGCAGCCGGTTACTGAAATAGCAGATTATGTCCGTCATCAGCTTGGACATGAAATCTGGGAAGAAGAGCAGCGCTATGAAAACCCGCATCCTCATTATATTGACATGAGTCCTGAATACTATGAGATGAAAATGCAGATGCTCAGCCGGAATGGGAGGTTATAAGCTATGGAATTCAATGCAGAAACAGTTCGTGATACACTTGTTGCACAAATTCGCGACCTTTCGCAGGCACAGGGCTTCAAACGGGTCGTTATCGGTATTTCAGGCGGTAAGGATTCAACCGTAACCGCTGCACTCTGTGTGCGTGCACTCGGTGCCTCCAATGTATACGGCATTATGATGCCAGACGGAGAACAGGCAGATATTTCGGACAGCCGCCGCGTTTGTTCGGCACTTCATATTCCATTTAAAACTGTCAACATCGGCGAAATGCACGCGGCGCTCAACGCTGAAACCGGCATGGTTCAGGATGGAGAGACAACTGTTCCGTATTCAAAGGAAAGTGATATTAATGTAGGTCCCCGTCTTCGAATGACTGTACTCCGGTACATTACACAGGCGCTCGGCGGTAGACTGGCCGGCACTGGCAATCTGTCTGAACGAACTGTCGGTTACTGTACCAAAGACGGCGATACTTCCTGTGACTTTGGTGTATTAGGCAATCTGACCAGTATTGAAGTTGTAAAAGTCGGTCTGACTATGTCTGAGCTTCCCGCTGATCTGGTTGAAAAAACACCTAGTGACGGTCTGTCAGGTATGAGCGATGAAGAAAAAATGGGGGTTTCCTATTTGGATATCCATAAATTCATCCGGAATGGTACCTGCGGAAAACCGGATGTGGATGCCAAAATAGCGGAGATGGAAAAACGCAACCGTCACAAACAGACGATGCCGCCCATTCTGGATCCTTTTATCTGATAACAAATCATAAACACGTCATATTTCACAGCCAGCAAATGGATCCCTGTGAAATACCGCCATTCGGAAACAGAATACCAGTCTCCACAGAAACAGACCGCTGTTCTGTTTCTGTATTCTTTTTTAGTCAGGAGTTTATCATGTCTGGCCTTGTATTTGTCGGTGCTTTTAATCCACCAACCTTTGCGCATACGCAGCTTGCGCAAAAAGCAATGTGCTCCGTAGGCGCTGAATACGTGACATTTGTTCCTTCCAAGCAGTCTTATATCCGGGATGATCAGGAAAAGGATCATGCATTTTCTGATCTTTACCGTCTTTTATCCCTGCAGCTTCTTGCAAAAATTCGCCCATGGATGCGCGTATCGTCGTACGAAATCAACAGTGCCTCTCAGCCAAGAACTTACCAGACACTCGTAGCACTCAGGGATTTGAAAATCAGTGGTTCTCTGCTGATTGGGACAGACAAACTGGAAGAACTGGATAATAAATGGATGTATGTTCCTGAAATCGCAAAGGAATTCGGTATCGTCTGTATGGAACGGTCCGGGGATAATGCTGAAAGTATCATACAGCGCAGCAAGCTCCTATGTGAACTTCGTCCTTTCATCAGAATTGTCAGCACAGATGAACAGTTCCACCACATTTCTTCAACCCGTGTCCGCCGTTGTCTTGCAGAAATAGAAAGTCAGAAACGCCAGCTTGAAGAACTGGTGGAGCCCGAATTGTATTCCATGATTGTACATGAAATGCTGTTTTCAGGACACTGAAAACTCCCGGTATTTCAATGCGAATGTCAAAGAAGAGGTGACATTTCGTGAACAAGCACAAACTGTTGTCTGTCGTTATTCCATGCTATAATGCAGCAGCATATATGGAACATGCTGTAAGATCTGTTCTGTGTAGCAGTATCTCCATAGAAGTTCTGATTGTTGATGACGGTTCACAGGATGGCACTGCAGACATTGCTGACCGTTTTCAAAGAGATTATCCGGAAATTTGTAAAGCGATTCATAAGAATAATGGTGGCCACGGTGACGCCATTCTTGCCGGCCTTTCAGTTGCAGAAGGTTTCTATTTCGATGTGCTGGATTCTGATGACTGGATGGATGCTGAATCTTTTTCAGTGTTTCTGAAGACGCTTGAAACATTGCGACAGTCGGCTGTGCC
The DNA here is from genome assembly GCA_017469025.1 of Clostridia bacterium. Taxonomy (GTDB): domain Bacteria; phylum Bacillota; class Clostridia; order Christensenellales; family Aristaeellaceae; genus Ventricola. Next base: position 10,378 of record JAFUHD010000357.1, on the reverse strand, counting down.
TCCTGATCTTGTCATAAGAAATACCGTATTTGAGAAAACTGCCCGCCATCATCAGCATATTTCATCTTTCTGTCGTCAGTTTCCTGTCAATACTGTCTTTGATTGGAATGCAGTCCGTCCCTTTCCGCTTGGAAATGTCGTTTTGCTGCATTCCATGGTATACAGGACCGCACTTCTCAAACAGACTTTTCTTCCGGTTCCAAAGCACACTTTTTATGTAGATCATCTTTTTGCTTACCTGCCACTGCCGGCCGTCCGACATCTATATTATACAAATCTTAATGTTTATCATTATTATCTCGGGCGTCCTGATCAGTCTGTAACAGAATCCGCCATGTTCCGCCAGATCAGCCATGTTGATCAGGTCTGCCACATTATGCTTGAGCAAATCTCTCTGGATGATATTGAAAACGAACAGCAGAGAATGTACATGGGCACTTATCTTGAAATGGTCATAGCGTCCACATATGCCTTTATGGTTAAAAGCGGGACGCCTGAACATCTGAACATGGCAGAACATCTGATATCGGATATCAAAAAAACAAATCCATGTTTTTGGAATATGCTCAGCCGTCGTCCTTCAGGCTTTGTTCTGTCCTTACCAAGGCGTCTTGGCTATGCTATAATCTCTTTTTTGTTCCGTTTCTGGCAAACAATGTACGGGTTCAGCTAGAACAGGATATCTCATACATTCAATATTATGTGTTGACTGTCAGAGAATAATGAATAACGAATAAGTGCCGAACACAGACTTCCGTGATCGGCAAAAGTGGGGGAAATGCCGCTTGAAAACAGGAACACTTTTCCGTCGAATGCTCCTGCGCAATCTTATCCGGTATCTTTCTCAGTTTGTGGCAATGATGCTCCTGTGCGCGCTTGGTGCCTTTGCTTTTTCCGCAATTGATGCGACGGGACGTATGGTTCGTGAAACCATTACAGCTTATTTTGCTGATTATCAACTTTGTGATTTCTGGATAACCGTTCCCTCAGCAGACCGAGCGACGGTTGCACGGATATCCGGTGTATCAGGCATAGAGAAGGTCACAGCCCGTGCTGTTGCGGATATGAAGGTAGAGGGAAAAACGGATACTCACCTCAAAGTCATCTGTTACAGTGAAGAGATGAACCTGAATCGTCCTTTTCTTATTGAGGGTACTTTACTTGAGCACACAGACCGCCGCGGTTGTCTGCTTGACTGCCGTTTTGCAAAAGAAAACAGTTTGAAACCTGGCGACAGGCTGCCTCTGCTTCATGATGGCCAAAAAACGGAACTGATCATACGCGGGCTGATCATGAGTCCTGAATTTATATATGTTCCTGAAGGACTTGCACCTTCTCCTGAAACATATGGCTTTCTGCTTGCTGACTGTACTGCATTCCCGGATCTTCCACTGACTGAAATCATCACAAAAATGCAGCCTGAAAATGAGTCCGATTTTCTGCTCAGCGAGCTTCAGTCAGTATCTGACAATGCCATGATTATTGATCGTCGGCATCATATCAGCACCAAAAACATTGAAAATGAAGCACGGGTATTCGAAGAAATCAAGTATCTTTTCCCTGCACTTGCATACATTGTGTCGACATTCCTTGTTATGACAACGCTGGGCCGTTTCATTCAGAATAACCGGATGCAGATCGGAACGCTTCGGGCTTTGGGATTCACTGATTTCAGAATCGGTTTGCATTTTATGGGATATGCAGTGCTTCCATCACTGCTTGGATCAGCAGTGGGCATTTATCTTGGCAGGGCAATCATTCCGGAGGTTTTCTGGCAAGGAATTGTGTCCCAGAGAAATTTGCCTTTCCGTATCATGTCACCGCCTTCTTTTGCAGCATTTTTAACCGTTCCCATAACTGTTGTTCTGAGCATTCTGGCCGCTGTTCTGGCATTCCGTTCTGTAATCGTGGAAGAGCATGCAGCACTTTTGAGACCAAAGCCGCCAGCAGATGGACACCGTATTCTGCTTGAACATATTTCTGTTCTCTGGGTACGTCTGAATTTTAACAGGAAAATGATTGCACGGAATCTTATGCGCCATAAACCAAGATCCCTGATGGTCATCCTTGCAGCTTTTTTCTGCAACCTGCTTCTGATTACCGCTTTCGGGCTGCAGGATACCATTACGAATCTTGCCGATCTGCATTACCATGTTGCCATTCAGTATGATGCCGAAGCAATCCTTGAAGGTCCTGTAGGCAAAGCAGAAACCTACACCCGCAGAATTCCGGGCAAAGTGGAATGCATTATGACTTTCCCGGTTTCACTGCAAACAGATGCAGACAGGAAAATTATAAATCTGACTGTCCTTCAAAATAATCAGAACATGGTACGGCTTGGTGAAAATGGTACATTTCTCAGTCTTCCGGATGGAACCGCTGCCATCACGAGAAAAATTTCTGAAACCATGGATGTTTATCCGGGGGATGTCATAACCGTTTTGCCAGGGGGCACCAGACATCCGATTCAGCTTTCTGTAGGCTGTATTGCTGACAGCATTTTCAATCAGGGCATCTATCTGAACAGAAAGACATGGGAGAGCCTTCATGCCGGTGCCTTTGAACCTTCAAGCATTCTGTTATCCGGTACAGATCCGGAAGCACTTAAAGCACTTCGTAGCATGAAGGAAGTACAGCGGATTGAACGGCCTGAGATACAGATGCAGCAGACGCTGGAAGTGCTTACACTTCTTTCTGCCATTTTTACCCTGATGACCGTTATTGCGTTGCTGCTTGAGCTGGCAATCAACTACAATATCGGACTCATCAATTATATGGAGCGCGTGAGAGAATATGCAGTGTTAAAGGTACAGGGGTTCCGTCAAAAGGAGCTTCGCCATCTGATTCTGACAGATAACGGCATACTATCAGCCGCAGGACTCCTGCTAGGCATCAAACCGGGACTGTTTCTGACAGATTTCATGATCCGTTTCTGCGAATCAGAAACAGAACGATACTTTGGTATGGTCAACAGCAGTTCCATACTCGCTGCCTGCCTCATAACTTTCATATTTTCTCTGTTGGTTCAGCTCATTCATACTGTACGAGTACGGCATCTTCAGATGACCGAGGCTCTCAAATCAGTAGAATAGGTCAGCAATATAACACATTCTGTATGGCCCGAAAACCATGCAGCTGCATGTTTCCGGGCAGATTGCTTTTTTCAGGGCAAAAGTTAGAAAAAACAGGGAAAAGGCCTTGAAAAACGATAGGGAAATGGGTACAATACATTTGAATTTGAGAGTAATTTCAGATTCGTAATCAATGACGCAACATAAAAATAGGAGGAGATTCCCATGGTTAAAGTTGCTATTAATGGTTTTGGCCGCATTGGTCGTCTGGCTTTCCGTCAGATGTTTGAAGCTGAGGGCTATGATGTCGTTGCCATCAACGATCTGACCAGCCCCAAGATGCTCGCCCATCTGCTCAAGTATGATACTGCTCAGGGTCCGTACAAGTTCAAGGATACCGTCAGCTTCAAAGAGCCTGTTTTTGAAGAAGATGGAAAGACCGTTAAGGTTCCTGGCTCCATCACCGTAAACGGCAAGGAAATCACCATCTATGCCGAGCCGAAGGCTGCCAACCTCCCGTGGGGCAAGCTGGACGTTGATGTCGTTCTTGAATGCACCGGTTTCTACACCAGCAAAGCCAAGGCCCAGGCTCACATCGATGCCGGCGCCAAGAAGGTTGTTATCTCTGCGCCTGCCGGCAATGATCTGCCGACCGTCGTATTCTCCGTTAACGAGAACATCCTCAAGGCTGAAGATACCGTTATTTCTGCAGCTTCCTGCACCACCAACTGCCTGGCTCCGATGGCAAAGGCCCTCAATGACAAATATGCGATCGTTTCCGGCGTCATGACCACCGTACACGCTTACACCGGTGACCAGATGATCCTTGACGGCCCGCATCGCAAGGGTGATCTCCGTCGTGCCCGCGCCGGCGCTGAGAACATCGTTCCCAACAGCACTGGTGCTGCCAAGGCTATCGGTCTCGTTATCCCCGAGCTCAACGGCAAGCTCATCGGTTCTGCCCAGCGCGTTCCTGTCCCGACCGGCTCCACCACCATTCTGGTTGCTGTCGTAAAGGGCAAGGATGTCACTGTTGACTCCATCAACGAGGCCATGAAGGCTGCTGAATCTGCTTCCTTCGGCTACAACACTGATCCGATCGTTTCTTCTGACGTTATCGGCATGACCTATGGTTCTCTCTTTGATGCTACCCAGACCATGGTCACCAAGATTGATGATGAAACCTATCAGGTACAGGTTGTTTCCTGGTATGACAACGAGAACAGCTATACCAGCCAGATGGTTCGTACCATCAAGTATTTCGCCGAGCTCAAGTAATTGTTCCGGCTGTTGATTCTGAAGTGATTCACACACTTTGGATAAGGCAATTCAGAAGGCACTGCATTTATGCAGTGCCTTTTTTCAGGTTGACGTTTCTTTGTTAATGGTGATATACTTAGTCTGCATAGATTTTTCAAAGGAAGCATATCATGGAGAATTTGAGGCCACAGGAAAGCATCGTCCGTGAAACAAAACGGATTGCCATTGGCTCGGGAATTTGCCTTGTACTGATGATGATTGTCTACGCACTGATAGGACGTTTTTCCGTCAGTGTACTGCTCGGCGGCATCATCGGCACAGCATATGCCATTTTCAATTTCTTTCAGCTCGGAATGACCATACAAAAAGCCACATCTTTTTCAGAGCAGGATATGGCAGCCAGACAGATGAAAAGTTCGTACAGTCTGCGCATGGCCGGCCTTCTTCTGGTTTGTGTGGTCTGTTTTGTTGTCCCTTTTCTCGATGGGATTCCATGTATGATTTCGATGCTTTTTCCCCGCATCACAATACTCGTACTGCAGATGACGGGGCAGATTCATGACTGATTTTGTTTTCTGGTAGATAATGGAGGTACTGCTTTATGAATGTGGATATCACAGGCCCGCGGATACTGCTGTCTATTCCAGCGTTGGGCGGATTCATGTTGACAGAAAGCGTCGTCACAACATGGATTGTCATGCTTATTCTGGTACTGATCTGCAGGTTTTTGACCAAAGATATGCAGGTTCGTCCGCAGAAAAAGCGTCAGGTGATTGCCGAGTGGATGGTAACAAGCATTCAGGACCTTGTCAAAAACGATATGGGGGATAATTTTCTCGGAACAATTTACGTTCCGTTTATCGGTGCGCTGTTTGCACTTTCTGCAGGCTGCAGCATTTCCAGTGTCTTTGGCGCCAAGGCGCCTACCAGAGATCTTTCAACCGTATTGGGATGGGGTGTTCTCGTATTCATCCTGATTACCTACAACAAGATCAAGTATGGTGGAATTGGCGGTTATCTGAAAGGTTTCACGGAACCCGTCTTTGTCATGACGCCGATGAACATCATTTCCGAGATCGCCACACCGCTTTCCATGACTTTCCGTCACTTTGGCAACATTGTAAGCGGCAGTGTCATTACAGCCCTGATCTATGGCGGATTATCTGTTCTTTCACATGCCGTGCTTGGACTGATTCCTGGTGCAGTAGGCAGTGTGCTCTCTCAGATTCCGCTGCTGCAGTTTGGTCTTCCTGCCATATTGTCCCTCTATTTTGACTTTTTCTCCAGCTTCATGCAGGCATTTATTTTCTGCACGCTGACCATGGTCTATATTGGCGGTGCAGCCGGAAACTGATGCTTCTTTTGATGAATACGCAAATGCGATTCATATAATTTATCTATTGTTAATGATTTCTCTAGGAGGTATTTCATTATGGATGCTCAGACTACACAGGTTCTTGCAAAAGCAATTGTTGCTGGTCTTTCCGCGTTAGGCGCCGGATGCGGCATGAGCGGTGGTATTGGCCCTGGTATTGGTGAAGGTTATGCCGTTGGTAAGGCTATCGAATCCATGGCACGTCAGCCTGAGATGAGAGGCACTCTGACCACCACAATGTTTATGGGCTGCGCCGTTGCTGAAACTACCGGTATTTACAGCCTGATCATTGCGCTGATCCTGATCTTCGCCAATCCCCTTGTCAGCATGTTTTAATCGGCGGCTGATTCAGAAAGGAGGGGGCCTTCCTTGGAGTCCCAGCAATTAGTTTCAATTGCCCCTTGGACGCTCATCTTCCAGATCTGCAACCTTCTTCTTCTAGTCTTTCTGTTCAAGAAATTTCTGTTCGGACCCGTAACGGAGATTCTTGAGAAACGAAAAGCAGAAATTGATGTGCATTATGCAGAGGCAGAAAAAGCAGAGTCGGATGCAAAGACGCTGAGGGCCGATTACGAGAATAAGATGACCCGTGCACGCGAGGAAGCTGACCGTGTCATAAAGACTGCAACGGACAGCGCACATGCGATGTCGGATTCCATTGTCAATGAAGCCCGGAATGAAGCTGCACAGCTCAAGCGCCGGGCCGAGAGCGAGATTGAACTCGAACGCCGCAGGGCCTTTGATGAGGTAAAGGGCGAACTGGGTGAAATCGCACTCAATATTGCCTCACAGGTTATTGACCGTGAGGTCAGTGAGAAAGATCATCAGGCTTTTATTGATGACTTCATCAGAAATGTGGGTGAAGCCTCGTGAACGAATTCAGCCGTGTGTATGGAGAAGCGCTTTACGAGCTTTCCAGCGAGGAAAGCAGGGATGCAGCCATCCTGACGCAGGTTCGGGCGGTCGATGTAATCCTGAGAGATGAACCGGCATATGCAAAATTGATTAGCGCCCGTTCTCTGCCGGTCACAGAGCGTCTTTCCCTGCTTGACGAAGCCTTTGGAAATCAGGTAGATGCAACTCTTCTGAATTTTCTGAAGATTCTTTGCCAGCGCGGTGCTTTTGATCAGTTTCATGGCTGTGCAGATGTTTTTGAAACACTGTATAACGACCGGCACAATATAATGCCGGTCACCGTGGTGACTGCCGTTGCTCTTGACGAAAGACAGCGGAAGCGTCTTATCGACGCTCTTCAGAAGAAAACCGGAAAGACAATTCAGCTCACCGAAAAGGTTGAACCTGAACTGCGCGGCGGTATTCGCTGCGAGATGGCCGGTAAACGGCTAGATAATTCGATTTTGACCAAAATGGATTCTCTTCGCCGTTCGCTGTCGAAGAAATCCTGAGTATATGATAAGAAAGCCGGTGAACCCATGGACCTCAGACCTGAGGAGATTTCAAAGATTATAAAAAACCAGATCAAGCAGTATGGGAAAAAGATCGAGCAGGATGAGACCGGCACCGTTATTCTGGTCGGTGATGGTATCGCTCGAGCAAACGGGCTTGATAAATGTATGGCAAACGAACTTGTCGAATTTGAAAACGGCGAGTACGGCATGGCACAGAACCTCGAGGAAAATACGGTCAGTATCGTTATTCTGGGTGACGATTCCGATCTTCATGAGGGAAGCGTCGTCAAACGTACAGGCCGTGTCGTTTCCGTACCTGTTGGTGAAGCGCTGATTGGCCGTGTTGTAAATGCTCTCGGTCAGCCAATTGATGGCAAGGGCGATATTCAGGCATCGGAAATCCGGCCCATCGAAAGCCCGGCACCTGGCATCATCGAGCGTAAAGGCGTAAATGTGCCGCTCCAGACAGGTATAAAAGCCATTGACAGTATGATCCCGATCGGTCGCGGCCAGCGCGAACTGATCATCGGCGACCGGCAGACCGGAAAGACTGCGATTGCCACAGATACGATCATTAACCAGAAGGGAACCGGTGTCATCTGTATTTACGTGGCAATCGGTCAGAAAAACTCTACCGTTGTCCAGCTCGTGGAACAGCTGAGCAAAGCCGGTGCTATGGATTATACCATTGTTGTAAGTGCAACTGCCTCTGAACTCGCGCCTATGCAGTACATTGCGCCTTATACTGGCTGTGCAATGGGTGAATATTTTATGCATCAGGGAAAGGACGTTTTGATCATCTATGACGATCTTTCCAAGCATGCCGTTGCCTATCGTGCACTCTCCCTTCTTATCCGTCGTCCACCGGGACGTGAGGCATACCCGGGCGATGTTTTCTATCTGCACAGCCGTCTGCTTGAACGCGCTGCCCGTCTGGCCCCTGAGTATGGTGGCGGCAGTCTGACGGCATTGCCGATCATCGAAACCCAGGCCGGTGATGTTTCCGCATACATTCCAACCAACGTCATATCCATTACTGACGGACAGATCTTCCTGGAGAGCGAACTGTTCCATTCAGGCATTATGCCGGCTGTAAACCCGGGTATTTCAGTATCCCGTGTTGGCGGCAATGCCCAGATTAAGGCAATGAAAAAAGTTGCTGGTTCTCTTAAACTGATCTATTCCCAGTATCGTGAACTGCAGTCATTTGCCCAGTTCGGCTCTGATCTTGACGCAGATACAAAGGCACGTCTTGCGCAGGGTGAACGCGTTGTCGAAGTGCTCAAGCAGGGAAGAAATGCACCTGTTTCTGTTGAAAAACAGGTCTGTATTCTTTACGCTGTTACACACGATTATCTGATCGATGTGCCTGTTGAACGTGTATCACTCTACGAACAGGGATTGTATGCACGTTTGGATGCCCAGCACAAGGATATACTCGATGAAATCCGGACAACCGGAAAGTTTGAGAAGGCAACAGAAGACAAGCTGGCTAAAGCGCTGACTGCTTTCACCAAGGATTTTCTGGCAAAGTAAAAGGAGGGGTTTGTCATGGCCGGTGCATCCATGAAGGACATCAAACTGCGCATTAAAAGCGTAGAGAGCACCATGCAAATCACCAAGGCAATGGAGCTCGTTGCCTCCTCCAAACTGCGTCGGGCAAAAGAGCGTCAGGAGAAGGCGCGCCCGTATTTTACCGAACTGCGCAGTACACTGGACAGAATTGAGGCAACAACAACTGACTTTTCTTCACCATACCAGGTGAAGCGGCCTGTTGAACGTCAGTGCATGATCGTCATTGCCGGTGACCGTGGCCTGGCCGGCGGTTACAACAGCAATGTCTTCAAACACTATGAAAGCCTGAGCTCAGACGATCCGGTGAATACCTGTGTCATTCCGATTGGAAAACGCTCTACCGAGTATTTCCACAGACGGGGTGTTGAAATACTGACTGAAGCATTCAATGAAGCGGGATCCATTAATGTGGCAGACTGCTTTGAGATTGCCAAGCTCATTACAAATGGGTATCTTGCAGGAGAATTTGATCGGGTCAGGATTATCTATACACGTTTTGTTTCGCTCCTCACCCAGACAACGGATTCGCTCAGTCTGCTGCCGCTGGCACTGGGGGAGACCATAACCGAAAATACACATGAATCTGGTGTTCATCCGCTTGTGCTCTATGAACCCGACCCGAACGCCGTTTATAACGCGATCGTGCCTAACTACATCGCGGGCATGATATACGGTGCAATGTGCGAATCGGTTGCCAGCGAACTTGGTGCTAGACGTACAGCAATGGATGCGGCAAACAAGAATGCATCCGAAATGATAGATGATTTGAGTCTGCGCTATAACCGTGCCCGTCAGGGTGCGATTACTCAGGAGATCACTGAGATTGTGGCCGGCGCAGAACACTAATGAACACCGAAATAAGGAGCGACACTATGGCAAAAGGAAATGTCGGCACCGTTGACCAGGTTATTGGTCCGGTGCTGGATATCAAGTTCGGCGATGGCCAATTGCCGCAGCTGCTGAATGCCGTCGAAGTGCACAGCGGGGATCGGAAGATCGTTGCTGAAGTAGCTCAACACATCGGTGACGATGTGGTACGCTGCATAGCCATGAGCAGCACGGACGGTCTGGTACGTGGGGCAGAAGCGGTTGATACCGGTTCTTCCATCACCGTCCCGGTAGGCGAAAAGTGCCTTGGACGTATCTTCAACCTGCTTGGTGAGCCGGTAGACAATCAGCCGGCTCCGGAGGGGGTAGAACGCTGGCCCATTCACCGTGATCCGCCTTCCTATGATGAACAGGAAACATCAACAGAGATGCTGGAAACCGGCATCAAGGTTGTTGACCTGATTGCACCATACGCTAAAGGCGGCAAGATCGGTCTGTTCGGCGGTGCAGGCGTAGGTAAAACTGTTTTGATCATGGAACTCATTAACAACGTCGCAAAGGAACATGGCGGTTTGTCCGTGTTCACCGGCGTCGGCGAGCGTACCCGTGAGGGAAATGACCTTTACTACGAAATGAAGGAGAGCGGCGTTCTCAGCAAAACCGCACTGGTCTACGGTCAGATGAATGAACCGCCGGGGGCACGTATGCGTGTCGGTCTTTCCGGACTGACCATGGCAGAATACTTCCGTGACCGTGAGGGACAGGACGTTCTTCTGTTTCTAGATAACATCTTCCGTTTTACGCAGGCTGGTTCCGAAGTTTCCGCTTTGCTTGGACGTCTGCCAAGCGCCGTTGGTTAT
>JAFUHD010000356.1 GCA_017469025.1 Clostridia bacterium | reverse complement strand
CTGAAAAATCGTAAAACACAGCAGCTTACAGCACCGGACATAAACGCCAAAGCTGGAACAGTTGCGTTCGTATCCCCATATGATCTGGCTTCACCCTACTGGCTGAGATCTCCGGGTGTCGATGAGAAACACGCCGCCTGCGTCTCATGGTCTGGCGTGATTGAAAGCCATTCCGTCAAAGCAGGCGATATAGCAGTCCGTCCCGCCATGTGGGTGGACCTGTCCATTCTGGGTCTTTAACAAGCGGCAAAACCCGCTTGTTATTTTTTGTCCAGCATACGAAGGGCAATATTCCGCGTCTGCACGTAGGCAACAGGTGCACCTGCAATAACAAGGCAGTTTTCTTCCAGCGAAACCGGACTGCCATCGAGCTGTGTAATCACGCCACCTGCCTCTTCGATAATGACCGAAGCTGCCGCGTAGTCATACGGGCTCAGTCTGGTCTGGATAAATGCCGTGTTGCTGCCAGAGGCTACCCGGCAGAGATCCAGCGCTGCACTTCCGCCATTGCGGATTGTCTGAGTCACCTCATACAGCTGATACAGCATCTTAAAGAACGTTTCTCCCTTTGTCGTATCCGCTGGTGCCCCAAATGCCAGAATACCATCTGCGAGCGTACGGTTTTCCGTCCATAGGCGCCGGTCATTCAGGTATGCCCCCTGTCCCCGGATGGCACGGTACATCTCATTGTTATACGGATTATAGACAAAGCCCGCGATCATCCTGCCGTCCAGCGCAATGCCGACTGAAACACAGCTGAAGTGATATCCATAAATAAAATTGGTTGTCCCGTCTATCGGATCAATGTAGAAACAGAAACCCTTGCGTATATCCCTGCTTTCGGAATCCTGCATGGTCTCCTCACAAAAAAATCCGGCTTCCGGCAGCAGAATCCGAAGATTATCGACAAGATACTGCTGAATCCGAATGTCATAATCAGTGACAAAATTGTCTCTTGACTCCTTGGTATGAATCTGCTCGCGGGTAATATTCGCATCAAGAATCATCTGGCCTGCCTGACGTACAAGATGCTCAACACGCGCATAATCAATCATGGGGAACCACTCCTCTACAGTGTATTGACCTTTCGTCACCAGATACGTCGCACAGACTGCTCTTTCACAGGCTTTCGCAAAGCACCTGGCATGCTCTTTTCATCTCGGGACACAGTGTGCTCCGTGCCGGTTCACAAGCCGGCTGGATTCAGAGGCATAAGGGGCACTTCCCATATACGCTCACCGTTTTCTGACCGCAAATTCCTTCAGTATCCGTTTTTTCATTTCCATCATCCAGGGCCCGGCAAGCATAATAAAAACAAATCCCAGAAGGGCTCCAGTACTGTCAATCGCGACATCAACAAACGTGCCGGAGCGTCCCGGTACAAACAGCTGATGAATCTCATCCGTTACCGAATAAAGCACAGTACCGAAAAATGAAAGTCTCCGTGCATACCTGCCGCCGGCAAACCCCACAAACATCAGAACGCAGAGCATGGTGTATTCAAATACATGTGCTGCCTTCCTGACAGAAAAATGCGGGGCATCTTCCGTCCACTCTTCCCATTCATCCATTGCCACCTCACTGTCGCCTGACAGTGTAGCCAGAATGATTTTCTGCAGACGTACGGAAACATAATCGCTCTGTTCAGTAGATACATCCTCCGGCATAGCAGAGAAGAAGAAAATCAGTATCATCCAGAGCAGCGCGGGTATAAAAAAGGCTTTATTCACGCTCCGCACCTGTCCTTGTCTGCTGACGATTACGGATCGTATCAAAACAGTAAAACAGCAAAAGCCCCAGCGCCGCGCCTGCGGTATCGATCAGCACATCCCGAAGTTCCATGCTTCGTCCGGGAACAAATGACTGATGAAATTCATCCGTCATGGCATAAAGACTGCTGAGTGGCAGTGCCAGAAACTGTATGGAACGCCCGCAGGTCAGTCTGATTGCCCTGGCCATCAGGAAGCAGAGTATGGTGTATTCTGTAAAGTGGGCCATCTTCCGGATGATCAATTCTATTCCTGCATCTATCAGGGCACTGGCAGCCTGGTCGCCAAATACAAAACGGACTGCACTCATTACAATAGCGACTACACGTCCGCTCTGGGCTGAAGACTCATTGCTGGGCTGAGCAGAGAAGAAAAAGATGACCGCCATCCACACAGCCACAAACAGCCAGGCCCGCTGTTTCTTTCCCATATGTCAGTGCCTCATTCTCCGGTCAGATGCACTATCTGCGGTACATGCCCCGTAGCAGGCAGAAACCGTTCAAGTATATCCGACGTCCTGATTCGGAGACTGCTGGTATTTACACATGGATGACACCCGATTCGTTCGTCCTTCAGTACATCCCCATCTATCAGCAGTTGAACCCGGTGCTCCTTATCATATATCAGTCCCATGACGGATGCGCTCCCTGGTGCTGTCATAAGAAGAGCTTCCATCTGCTCGGGACTGTCGAAGGAAAGTCGAGCCGAATGAATCTGGGACGACAGTTCTTTTGTTTTAAACGGCTTATGCCCGGGCATCATCAGGAGATAGAAATTCGTCTGCTGCCGATTGCACAGAAACAGATTTTTGCAGATGGTTGTTTCGAGTACCTCATCAATCCGGTCGCATGCTTCCATGTTAGCTGCCGGTTCGTGGTCAGTCCTGTCGTATTCAATCTTCAGACCGTCCAGATAATCATACACCTGCATCTCACGTGCCTCCCGTCCGGCAGCATCCGCCGGGCGGCCGTGCACCAGTGCGATCTCCATAAAAGTTGTACTTCCCCCTCTTCTCAAATCAGGCATCTGTTTTGCATACAACAGCCTGTTAAGAATGACGCCGTATTATAGCATGCCATCTTTTTCGGGTCAATTCCTACCATATGGATTGTTCCACCTCCTTTAATAACATAATCGTGCTTTCGACTCCGTATCAATCGCAGTTGTCATTGTTTGACAAACCAGCACAAAGTGCTGGGCCCTCTCCCTTAATGACATATTTGTGCTCTCGGCACCG
>JAFUHD010000051.1 GCA_017469025.1 Clostridia bacterium | reverse complement strand
GTTTGCCAATTAGTGCTCACGCTTAGACCAGATGATATGCATATGACGGATGAAGATGTCCGGGAGAAGGACCTATTCGCTAGATAGGTCCATTATCCCAGCACTTCTTGACTATAGCCAAAAACTTTTCCTTAACTCCGGCAAGATGTCACATACTGTAAACAATCTTATTTACCATGAAACAGTTCTCTGTTTCATTTATTCCGTCTGTACCACGTCAAGATACTGACCATCCGTCATAAAGATTACACTGCCCAGACGGGTAAGCCAGACATGCGCACCTGCCGCTTTCAACGCCTCCACTACAGCCGTATCCTCCGGATTATCCTGACTGCTGGTAATAACAGCGTGTTTCGGAGATACAGCTTCAAAAAAGCTCGCTGAACGTTTTTCAACGCGTCCATGATGTGGTACTTTCAGCACATCATGGTGCGAAACACCCTCTTTAAGCAATTCTCCCAGACGTTTGTTTTCAGCATCCCCTGTAAACAGAAAACCAATGCTTCCATACTTTAACGAGGCTACCAGAGAAAAGTCATTTTCTTCATTCTTGCCGTAATCTGACTCGTTTGCCGTATCAATTACAAAAGTCAGCGGGCCGACATCAACTGACCTGTTCTCTGTCAGCGGTTCACACGCTACGCCGTATTCATCAATTGCTTCAAAAAACTGCCTGGTCTGCTTGGAATCGCTCTCATAATCTGGCATCAGGATCTGTCCGACGGGAAAAGCCTTTATCAGTTTATCGGCACCCCCAACATGGTCCTTATCAAAATGTGTAATCATCAGCAGATCTATCCTGTCACAGCCCAGTTCAGCGAGGCGGCCTGCCACTTCTTTCCCCATGGAATTTGTAGCGGCATCAATCACTACTGTGGTATCTCCTGTCCTGATCAGGATGGCATCTGCCTTACCGACATTCATGAATTCAACATGGAGTGTATCAAGCGCACAGGCACCTGCGGGAACAAGCATCAGCAGAATTGTCAGCAAAATCTTTCCCAGGTGCTTTGCTCCCCTGTTCTTTATTGTTTTCATCAGTTTCCCTTCCTGCACCATACTCGTTAGTCTGTAATCGTTGTCATCCGGTGCATTCCCTCTCAAAATGTGTTATAATCCGCGCAGCAATTCATTTGAAGGATATCAACATGCATTTAACTGTCCAGAAGAAAAGCAGTCTGTTTCATATACTGCTGCTTACAGGAATAGCACTTGTCATTCCGTTCCTGCTGTTCACCGTCCTTAACAACTGCCTGACATTGTGGCCGCTTTATACACACAGCAGGATCATGCTCTGTATTTTGACGCCCCTGTCTTTTACGGGGCTTTTTATCTTAAAACGGTATATTGCTCGCCGGCAGTTCGGCATTAACAGACATCTTCTGCTGGGTTTTGCTGCTGCTTTTTTCTGTATTCAGCTGATATGTGCACTGTTACTCCGTCATACGCCGTTTACAGATACCGAACAGATTGTGACAGCATCTGTAAATCTCGCAACAACCGGCGCTTTCGAAACTTCGCCCAGAAGCTTTCAGTATTTTTCCTGGTATCCGTTCAACCTTGGAACTGTCTATGTATACGCCGGGCTTTTCCGGTTCCTGGGTATATTCGGCATAACGGATTATTACCTGATTATCACCGTCTTTGCCAGCCTTCTATTTACATGCGGATTGATCTGCGGAACCGAAAATGCCCGAATACTTGGCGGTAAGACATCTGCACTGTTGTTCCTCATTTTCTGCTCGCTCTGTTTTCCACTCTATTACTGCACATCTGAATTGTATACAGATGCTCTTGCACTTCCTTTTCCCATGATCACACTGTATTTCTTTTTACAGAGTAAGAAAGCGGCAGAAAATGGACAGCGATTTATCCCATGGGGAATTCTTTTCGCCCTCTCTGCCCTTTTGGGTTATCTGTTCAGAGTAACCACGCTGATCATTCCTGTCGCATGTCTCATAACGGCTCTGTTCGACCAGAAACTGCGTCTTTTTATGGCATGCCTGACCACATGTGTCTGTATGCTGGCTGCCGGCAATACCCTGCTTGAACAGGCAAATGCCCGGCATCTTGGACAGGAACAGCTGAGCGTCCACCGGCTTTCCGTCTGGCACTACCTTGCCATGGGCCTTCCAGCTCATGAAGATGAAGGTTACGGTCAGTACGGGGATGGCGGATGGCTGATTCTCTCTACCTCCTTTGATGATCCTGTTGCCAGGGATGCACGTCTGCGTCAGGAAATCAAAGACCGTATCTATTACCTGCGCTACCCAAACCGTATGCTCAATATGCTGTCGCGGAAAAACGTTTCCACCTTTGGCGATGGCACTTTCCATCTGAACCAGCTGATAGAAGCAGACGAACACGAGATAACAAATCCGCTGAAAGCCCTGATCTACGCCAACGGACAGGGATATGCAGTTTTCTATCATCTCTGTACAGCGCTGTTTTATGCTGAAATGCTCATGGCAGCACTTACCGCCTTTTCAGATATCCGTTCGGGAAACATCAGGACAGCGCCTGTTTTCATCAGTCTGGTAGGTGCCTTTATCTATCTGACTTTGTGGGAAACAAATGCCCGCTATTTCTTCATGTTTGTTTTCATTCTGCATCTGGCATGTGCGATTGTCCCCATCAAAGGCGAAAGAAAAACACGGCCAGTAAACACCGATGGCTGACCAGCCGTGTTTTGCGGATTTCCTTAAGCCGGTATCATCAGTCTGCAATATCCTCAAGTACCGTCAGGTCCGTGCGGGCTTCCGGTTTTGAATCACCGTGTTTGACAAACAGCATTGTGATGAACGCCAGAATCACAAACAGCACCGCATAAGGGAACATCATGGCAAGTCCAAACCGGTCCATGATCATGCCGGAGAAAATCGGTGTAATGATCTGTGCAGACATCGATGCCGTATAGTAAATTCCAGTGTACCGTCCAACATCCGCCTCCGAACACATCTCAACCACCATTGGAAATGAATTGACATTGATCGTCGCCCAGCCTATGCCGGCAAGTGCAAACATGATATTCATTACAAGCGTGGGACTGTCCGCACGCATAAATGCGGCAACGCCAAAGGCCGTTCCCAGCATAACGATACCGGCCAGTATAGTCTTTTTCCGGCCTGCTTTTGAGGCAATGATTCCGACCGGAATGTAGGATACTATTGCCGCCGCCTGAGCTATAATCAGCGTCAGATTGTAATTTTTATGCAGCAGTGTGGTCGCATATACAGAATACTTGGATGTAACCGCATTGTATCCCATAAACCACAGGACAATGGATGCAAGAATGAACAGCATAGACCGGCGTTCCTCTTTCCCGAGTTTTTTCCCGCCGATTGAACCGCTGTTATCCCCTTCATCCTCAATGTACCCATATTTTCTGCTGTCGCGCTGCATCTCCTCGACCAGCTTCGGTTCGCGGACAGTCAGCATAAATACCAGCAATGCAAGCAGCATGAGTCCGCCCACAACACAGAAAAATGCCGTATATCCCATCATGGCATTTTCTAGCGCACTTGTTTTGAAAACCATCCCCAGAATCAGCACCAGAATGCCGCCGGCAGTGCCCATCAGATTAATGATTGCATTCGCCTTCGAGCGAAGCGGTTTAAGCGTTACATCCGGCATCAGTGCAACAGCAGGCGAACGGAATGTCGCCATTGCAATCAGGGTTAACAGAAGCAGTGCAATAAACATGGTAAGAATACTGCTGTTCTGTTCAGTGACGTGGTGCGCATAGGACTGTCTCGCCGGTACCACCACCTGCGTATATTCCGGATTTGTAATTTCACTGCCATCCTCTGAGACAGTCCTGCTGCGAATGGCGATAAATTCGTTTTCAGTGTAGCGTTCCGACAATACAAAACGATCACCTTCCGGAGATGTCAGCTGTTCTGACTGTTCCGAGCGATAAATCACCGCAAGTGCATCCGGATCATCCACCCGTGCAGCAGTCCCCAGCTGTTTAAGCTGAAGCGCATCTGTAAACGAAAGGCCTATAAATGCAATAACCGCAACAATCGTTCCTGCAAGGATATATGGTGTCCTGCGTCCCAAGCGTGTCTTTGTACGGTCTGAAAGCGTTCCAAACAGCGGAAGCATAAACAGGGCAAGGATATTGTCAAGTGCCATGATCAGGCCGGACCATGTCTGATTCATGCCAAATTTGTTGGTCAGAATCATCGGTATCGTATTATCATATGCCTGCCAGAAAGCACATATCAAAAAAAAGGCAAAACCCACACACATAACCCGTTTGTTGTTCAGCTTCGGTTCCATGGTCGTAAATTCCTTCCCATATATTCAACATCCTGAACGGATGTCATTATCGTGTGCCTCAGATTCCAATTTCCGGAGGTAAACTCATGATTTATATTATCATTATTGTACTTCTGCTCTTTTTTCTATATATGTATCTGCTTGCGCCTTCCAAACCGGACGCTGCCAAAACTTCCGCTTTCCTGAACCGCAATTTCGCACATCGCGGCTTCTATACAAAAGACCAGTCCATTGCTGAAAACACCATTCAGGCTTTCAGCCGTGCAGCAGAGGCAGGTTACGGGATTGAACTGGACATCCGCTTTTCAAAAGACAATCAGATTGTGGTTTTTCATGATGATACACTGGCCCGTGCTGCCAATATCGATAAGCCTGTCGACAATTTTACATACAGCGAACTTGCCCTAATGCCACTGTATGGAACCGATGCAAGAATGCCACTGTTTCAGGATGTGTTAACCGTCATCAACGGCCGTGTTCCACTCATTATTGAGCTAAAAGCAGGCAAACAGAATGACGAATTGGCAAAAGCAGCCTATGAAATGCTTCGCCAGTACACCGGTCCCTATTGCGTAGAAAGCTTCGATCCCCGAATTATCCGCTGGTTTAAAAAAAATGCACCTGAGATCTATCGCGGCCAGCTTGCATGCAGTGTACAAACAGCAGCAAACGGAACTCCGAAAACACTGGCATTTCTGGCATCACGTTGTCTGCTCAACTGCCTGTCGCGTCCAAACTTCATTGCATATGAACTGGTCAAAAAGCCTGTTTCCGTACGTCTTGCAGAACGTCTAGGCGCAATACCAGTCTGCTGGACCAGCCATTCTTCCTCTGACCGATCTGATAATCAAATGGTCATTTTCGAATTCTACGAACCCGGCCCGAGATTTTGATGTGCTTTCAATTTATCAGAGTATATCATATTTTAGATATGCAGGCAAACTGTTTTGGCATATCCGCTGATATC
>JAFUHD010000355.1 GCA_017469025.1 Clostridia bacterium | reverse complement strand
CGACGTTACCGGAAGCATCAAGCTGCCGGATGGCGTTGAGATGGTTATGCCGGGCGACAACGTCGACATGGAGTGCCAGCTGATCACCCCGATCGCTATGGATGAGAAGCTCCGTTTCGCTATCCGTGAAGGCGGCCGTACAGTCGGCTCTGGTGTTGTCACCAAGATCATCGAGTAATTATATGAAACCGGTCCGAAAGGACCGGTTTTTTTATGCCCTTCATCCCGTATACAGCACGGCTACTTGAAAAAAACAGTCGAATCATTTACAATGCTCAAACAGGATACATGGACCGATCTACAGCTGTTTTAAAAGCAGCGGACCGCCTCTGAATGTCCGGCAGCTGTCAAAGCAGTGCTGTCGCCTGGCCGGTAAATGGCTCAGGTGCCGGCTGGCTCTGGCTGCAGGTGTGAACATGTAAATGACTTTCTAAAGAAACAGGAGCGTAAGTTTTTGAATATATCATATGTGCTGAAACGTGCCGGCAAGATGGACTACAAAGCCATGTACAAAACGGCACGGATGCTTACGAAAAAAAGCGGAAAGAACCGCTTCTGGCTTATGGCTGATATGGCCGTCTGTGCTGTAAAATACAATGCAGGTTATGTGGATTACAAGATCGCGGAAATGTACCGGCTGACGGATGCACAGAGGAAAACACAGATTACGAGAGGCATTTCCAACAGCATAGTTGCACGCATGAACGATAAAAAGTTCTGGCATTTTTTTGATAACAAGGACGAGTTCAATCAGCTCTTTTCAAAGCATATTCATCGCGACTGGATCAGTCTCAAAAAGGCAGATGAGGCACAGTTTGCTGAATTTCTGAAAGGACGAGGAGAAATTATCTGCAAACCGCTGGATGGATCCAGTGGCCAGGGAATCATTAAGTGCACGCCGGCAGATTATCAGAATCCCGGAGCACTTTTTGAACGGCTCAAAGCACAAAATATCGGCATTGTAGAGGACTGCGTTGTTCAGCATGATGACATCGCAGCGCTTTGTCCGACTTCGGTTAATACAATCCGAGTGGCTACACTGCTTGGAGACAAGCAGGAAGGGATTGTTTATGCATATATCCGGATTGGAAACGGAAAAGTTATGGACAATGTTGACTGTGGAGGAATGGCGGCACCCATTGATCTGGAAACCGGTATCATATCAGGGGTTGGCGCCAATAAGGCCGGTGAGACGTATGAGATCCATCCGATGACCGGAAAGCGTATTCCGGGCACGCAGATTCCGTACTGGACGGCAGTCAAGCAGATGTGTCTTGAATCCATGCGCGTAGTTCCACAGGTGCGCTTCGTTGCGTGGGATGTGGCCATTACAAAGGATGGCCCGATATTTATAGAAGGCAATTCCTTCCCGAGTCATGCTATCCCGCAGTTTGCAGCACATTTCCCGGATGGAATCGGTATCCTGCCTCGCTTTGAGGCCTTTATTGATCTATGATTTGTACGGCATGTCCCAGGAACTGTGGGCGTGAGCGGACGGAAACAACCGGTACAGGTTTTTGCGGTCAGGGAAAGTTGCCCCGGATTGCGCGGGCTGCGCTGCATCTTTGGGAGGAACCCTGTATCAGCGGGACGCGGGGAAGCGGAGCGATCTTCTTCTCCGGCTGTACTCTGAAATGTGTTTTTTGCCAGAATATGGAGATCAGTCATGGTGGAAAAGGCATTCAGGTAACGCCGGAGCGCCTGGCAGAAATCATGAAGGAGCTCGAAGGCCAGGGTGCAGAAACCATCAATCTGGTCACTGCCAGCCACTTTCTGGGGGCGGTTCTGGAGGCATTCCGGCTGTATCATCCACATGTGCCGGTGGTCTACAATTCAAGCGGTTATGAAAACATATCTGCCATTCGTGCGCTTGAGGGTGTGGTGGATGTCTATCTGCCTGATTTTAAAACGATGAACCGAAGAATGGCCGGACGGCTGTTTTCGGCGCCGGACTATCCTGAGGTCGCCGCCGCCGCCATTCTTGAAATGGTCCGGCAGACAGGTCCGGCTGTTTACAGCACAGATGGAATTATGCAGCGCGGCACGCTGATCCGTCATCTGGTGCTTCCGGGTATGACAACGGACAGCATGCAGGTGCTGAACTGGATTGCAGAACACTGCCCATGTGTCCCAGTGTCCCTTATGAGTCAGTATGTGCCGTGTGGCGAGGCAGAGCATATTCCGGGACTTAACCGAAGACTGCACCGGAATGAATATGACCGGGTGGCAGCACATATGAATGTACTGGACATTCCCGGGTATTGTCAGGAAAAAGGTGCGGATGAGCGCACATTTATACCGTCATTTGACGGAACCGGAGTGGAAAGGATGATTCGGCATGTTTGAGGTACAAAAAGGGAGAATCGAGACAGGCAATTTTGAAGAGATCAGGATGGCAGGTGCAGAGCATGAGGTGCGCATTCTGCCGCAGGCCGGGTTCAACGTGTATTACTGGCATTATCGGAACGAGGAAGTTCTGATGAAACCGGTGGATCTGATGCAGATCGGAACCAAATATGGTATTCCGATTCTGTTTCCTACCCCGAACAGGATTGAAAATGGCGTCTATACCTGGAAAGGCAAGACGTATGAGATGAATAAGCGGGGCGAACGTGTCAAGATTCACGGACTGGTCAAAGACGAGCCATGGACAGTGACAAAGCTTGAAGCCGGCGAAAATGCTGCTGTATGCGAGGCTGTGATCCGAATTGCATTTGGAGACGATCTTTATGAGGGGTATCCGTTCCCATGTACACTGACAGTACGCTATACGCTGACGGCAGACGGTCTGCATATGGATATGGAGGTCGTCAATGACGGAATCGAAGAGATGCCGTTCGGCTTTGCCGTCCACCCGTATTTTTCCAAGCATGGCGATGCTTCGAAGGTGTATCTGGATGTACCGGTAAAACGTGTATATGAAGCGAATGAAGCACTGATTCCAAGCGGTGTGATTTCAGAAATGGATCCTGCCAGACGGCCGGATGGTCCTGGACACAGTGTTGACAGCCTGTATCTGGACAATGTGTTTCGCGGAATGAGTGAGGATGCTGTATCTACAGTCACCTGGGCGAATTTCAAACTTCATATTGTATCTTCGGACTGCTACCGGAATGTTGTCGTTTATACACCGCATGACCGTCCCGGATTCTGTATTGAGCCGCAGACCTGTTCAACGAACAGCATCAATCTGTACTCAAAAGGGCTTCTGGATGAGAGCGGCCTGCTGATTCTGCAGCCGGGACAGACCTTTAAGAGCTGGGTGGATTACAGGATTGAACCCTGAAAGAGATGATCCGGTATGCCGGTTTGTCAGAAAGTGATATCTGCTGATGATACGATGCCGAAAGCAAAACTATGTTATTGAAGGATATGGCCCGGCGCACTGCGCCGGTTTGTCAGAAAGTGATATCTGCTGATGATACGATGCCGAAAGCAAAACTATGTTATTTAAGGAGGCATAATGATGCTGCGCAAGACGAAAATTGTCTGCACGATTGGTCCGGCGACGGACAGCGAGGAAATGATTGGCCGGCTGATGGATGCGGGCATGAATGTCTGCCGCCTGAATATGTCCCATGGAACCTATGAGGAGCATGGCCGGCGTATTGAACTGATCAAGCGGCTGCGGACGGAAAAGAAAATCCCGGTTGCCATTATGCTGGATACAAAGGGTCCGGAAGTGCGGACGAAAACGCTGAAAGAAGGAAAAGTGACGCTTGTACCGGGACAGGAATTTGTCCTGACAACCCGCGAGGTAGATGGAGATGCCGAAGCAGTGAGTGTCACCTATGACCGTCTGCCTTCCCTGCTGGAAAACGGCAATCGTCTGTCCATCGATGACGGACTGCTTTCCATGATTGTGCGCCGGATTGAAAACGGAACAGATATTGTCTGTGAAGTACTCAATGGCGGTGTACTGGGAGAGCGCAAAGGCATTTCTGTGCCGGATGTTGACCTGCAGATGCCGTCGATTGGTGAAAAAGACCGCGGAGACATTCTGTTTGGCATTGAGAAGGGAATTGACCTGATCGCGGCTTCCTTTGTCTGCCGTGCCTCTGACGTGCTGACAATCCGCAAGCTTTGCGCGGATAATGGCGGCAGCAGTGTTAAAATCTTCTCAAAGATTGAAAACCGGATGGGCGTCAACAATTTTGACCAGATTCTGAAGGTTTCAGACGGGATCATGGTTGCCCGTGGTGATCTCGGTGTAGAAGTCGATATGGAAGAGGTACCGGTTCTTCAGAAGCAGTTTATTCACAAGTGCAATCTGGCGGCCAAACCGGTTATTACCGCAACACAGATGCTTGATTCCATGATCCGCAATCCGCGGCCGACCCGTGCTGAAGCCAGTGACGTGGCAAATGCAATTATTGACGGAACGGATGCCATCATGCTCTCCGGAGAGACAGCAGCAGGCAAGTATCCGGTTGAAGCGGTTAACACCATGGTACGGATTGCCTCCTACATTGAATCGCATCAGCTGAGCAACAACAGCTTCAAGCTGCAGCAGGAAGCGCTTCGCAATGATGCAGCCAGAACGGTGGCTAACGCTGTTTCCTATTCCTGCTGCCAGATGGCCAGCGACCTGAATGCAGCAGCGATTATTACACCGAGCAATTCAGGGACCACAGCACGGATGGTTGCACGCTTCCGCCCGAACTGCCCTGTGATTGCACCGACTCCGAATGAGCAGGCATATCACCAGCTGGGGCTTTCGTTTGGTGTTATTCCGGCACATATGGAAATGAGTGAAGGAACGGATGAGCTGATCAATGCGGCTGTTGCAGCAGCGGAAGCGTCCGGATATGTCCATCCCGGTGATATCGCGATCATCTCTGCAGGTGTTCCGACCGGTGTATCCGGAACGACGAACCTCATCAAGGCACATATCGTGGGCAATGTGCTTCTGCGCGGCATCGGTATTGGCGAAGGCAGCGCCAGCGGCATGGCCTGTGTAGTGAACACGCTGTCCGATCTGGAGAGCGAATTCAAGCCGGGCAACATCATTGTGACCAAGATGACAAATGTTGAAATGCTGCCATATCTGAGACATGCATCTGCCGTGATTGTTGAAAGCACGGATCCGGAGTGCCATGCAGCCATTACCTGCCTTGCACTGGGCATTCCGCTGTTCATGGATCGAACAGAGCAGGCTGTGCATATGATCAAGCCGGGCATGACGGTAACTGTCGATGCTGACAAAGGTTTCCTGTATAATGGAGTAAAGGCCTGACTGGCAGAAGGAAAACCGAATGCTTTATTATGACTCAACGTATATCCTGGTACTGATCGGTTTCCTGCTCGCCATGGCAGCACAGGGGCTGGTCAGTGGATCCTTTAACAAGTGGTCGGATGTCATTAGCAGTACAGGACTGACTGGACGTGAAACTGCCAGACGTATTCTGGATGCCGGCGGTATGCATGATGTGCCGGTTGAACACATTTCAGGCAGTATGACGGATAATTATGATCCTGAGAACAATGTGCTGTATCTGTCGGATACGGTGTATAATGAGAACACTGTTGCTGCAATTGGTGTGGCTGCGCATGAATGCGGTCATGCCCTGCAGGATAAAGAAGCATATTTCCCGCTCCGTCTGCGCAGCAACCTGGTGCCGCTGGCAAATATTGGTTCTCAGGCAGCTGTTCCGTTGTTTTTTGCTGGTTTGGTCCTGTCGTTTGAACCACTGCAGAAGATCGGTATTTACTGCTTCCTGTTTGCAGTGCTTTTCTATCTGGTAACACTGCCGGTGGAATTCAATGCCTCAAGACGTGCAGTTGCAATTCTGTCCGATGGAATCCTTCCGGATGATGAGCTGTCAGGTGTGAAACGCGTGCTGATGGCGGCTGCCATGACATATGTGGCATCAGCCCTGCAGTCAATGCTGCAGCTTGTGCGGCTGATCCTGCTGTCCGGTTCCAGACGCAGAAGGGACTGAGACAGATGACTTTTTCGGCACAGACCAAACGCGAGCTTTGCAGGATTGAACCGGAAAGCGTCTGCTGTTATCTGGCAGAACTGAGCGGCATCATCTGCGCATCCGGCTCTATCATTCTGAGAGGCCATGGAGAAAAGCGTCTTTCGATTGAAACCGAAAATAACGCTTTGGCCAGACGCACATTTAAACTATTTAAGAAAGTCTTTGAAATCTCGCCGGAACTGGTTACGCTGCAGCATGCACGCCTGGGCGGCAAAAATACCTACCGGTTGAATCTCTCCAGCGAAGATGCTGAGTTTGTACTTGAGGGATGCGGTATTGACATGTCGAAGCGAGCCGTGCCCAAAGATGTAACCAGCCGGAAATGCTGCCGCAAGGCATTTCTGAGAGGCGTTTTCCTGGCGTGCGGTTCGGTAACAGATCCGGGCAAGGATTATCATCTCGAACTGGTTCTCAATGATGAGGGATTTGCAGATGCCCTGCAGCGTTTCATTCAGTCCAGGTTTGAACTGAATGCACACAAAACAGAGCGGCGCGGCATGTTCCTGCTGTACTTTAAAGGGCAGGAGGCCATAACCGATACCCTCAGCATCATGGGTGCACAGAAGGCACGCTTTGCGATGGATGAGCTGATTATTAAGAAGGATCTTAGGAACCGGGCAAACCGGGCTGTTAATTGTGACAGTGCAAATGTACAGCGGACGATCAGCGCGGCAGAGAAACAGAGAATATCCATTGAACGTGTTCTTGGCGGAGGACGCCGGCATGAGCTGTCCCCAGAGATGCTGGAGGCGGCACAGCTGCGGCTTGCCAATCCGGAACTCTCGCTTGAAGAACTTGGGAAATTATGCGATCCGCCTATAGGAAAGAGCGGAATCTATCACCGGCTGCAGAAAATTGAACGAATGGCTGCAGAGACGGAAGGAGCATGACAGATCATGGAGCTAACAGTAAAAGTTACCGTAGCAAAGCCGATCCTGTCACGGGACGCGGCGACAATTGCCCAGCGTATGAGAGATTTTGAATCCAGGGTTCTGATCCGCAAAAAGGATCTGACAGTGAATGCAAAATCGCTGATTGGACTGGTGTCGCTTGAACTGGCTGAGGGACAGGCTGTGACCATACTTGCGGACGGTCCTGATGAACAACAGGCTGTCTGTACGCTTTCGGAACTTTTGGGAGCCTAATAAGTAAAGGGGATTATTGAAAAATGGGGAAGAAGAACCAACAGGAATTTGTACAGCATATCACTGCGAGAAATGAGGATTTCTCCCAGTGGTATACGGATGTCGTACGTCTGGCTGATCTGATGGATTATACGCCCGTTCGTGGCTGTATGGCGATAAAGCCGTATGGATATGCGATCTGGGAACTGATTCAGAAGCAGATGGATGCAGAGTTTAAGCGCACCGGACACAAGAATGTTTCCATGCCGATGCTGATTCCGGAGAGCCTCCTGCTCAAAGAAGCAGATCATGTTGAAGGCTTTGCACCTGAGGTTGCCTGGGTTACCCAGGGAGGTACGGAGCAGCTTACGGAGCGTCTGGCAATCCGGCCGACCAGCGAGACTATTTTTTGTACCATGTATGCCCGCTGGGTTCAGAGCTGGCGTGATCTGCCGCTGCTTTATAACCAGTGGTGTTCTGTAATGCGCTGGGAAAAGACGACGCGTCCGTTCCTGCGTACTTCTGAGTTCCTGTGGCAGGAGGGTCATACGATCCATGCGACAGCTGAGGAAGCACAGGAAGAAACGATGAAGATGCTGGGTGTCTATCGTGACTTCTGTGAGCAGGTGCTGGCCATTCCGGTTTACTGTGGCCAGAAGAGTGAAAAAGAGAAATTTGCAGGTGCCCGTGCAACCTATTCCGTAGAGGCTATGATGCAGGACGGCAAAGCACTGCAGAGCGGCACAAGCCACAACTTTGGCACGAACTTCTCCGAGCCCTTTGAAATCAAGTTCCTGGATAAGGACGGCGTACAGAAATTTGCGTATGAAACCAGCTGGGGAACAAGCACACGCCTGATTGGTGCCATTATCATGACCCATGGTGATGAGCGCGGACTCAAACTGCCGCCAAAGATTGCACCTGTACAATGCGTGGTTGTTCCGGTTGCAGCGCACAAGGAAGGCGTGCTGGAAGGTGCGCGTGCAGTTGCAGACCGGCTTACGGCACTTGGACTCCGTGTCGAATTTGACGACCGGGACAATGTAACGCCAGGCTGGAAGTTCAACGAATGGGAGCTCAAGGGCGTACCGGTCCGCATCGAAGTCGGACCGCGTGATCTGGCAGAGAACAAAGTGGTCTGTGTCCGCCGCGATACATTTGACAAGCAGTCCGTATCCATTGATGAGATTGAAACTGTCATTCCGGAAATGCTGGATGCGATTCAGACAAACATGTTTGAAATTGCCAGAACATTCCGGGATGAACACACGGCGGATGTGTTCAATATGGACGAACTCGAGAAACAGGTAAACGGAGGTTATGCCAGAGCCATGTGGTGCGGCGATCAGGCTTGTGAAGATCTGATTAAGGAAAAGTACAGTGCAACTTCCCGCTGCATGCCGTTTGATCAGACACCGATTGCAGATACCTGTGTCTGCTGTGGAAAACCCGCAAAGAAACTGATTTACTTTGCAAAGGCGTATTAAAATGTCTACAGGCTGTCAATATTCAGTGGCAGCCTGTCTTTTTAATACATTTCATGATGAAATAATGTATTATACTATGGTTGCAAAAAAAGATCCGCCAGACAGCCAGTCAGGTTCTGGAAGGAAGCCTTATTGAAGCTCCAAGTGCAATTGATGGGTTTTAGCAACTTCTTTCGTGTGAAGCAGCATCTGAAAAATATGCTTATATTATACCTCGCTTAAAAACCGAAATTTCCTCAAGAACCCTATAAACAAAAAACTCGGCAGCGATTTTTCACTGCCGAGTTCTGTTCAAAGTGCGGTAGATGGGACTTGAACCCATACGTCATACAACACACGCCCCTCAAACGTGCCTGTCTGCCAATTCCAGCACTACCGCGTGCCGAACAACAGCGATATTATATGCATAGGAGGGCAATTTGTCAACTGGATTTGAATGTAAAAAAATGTTTTCATAAATTGTACATATTTCATAGTACTCTAAGGCTGGTTTCAAAAAGATACGACTTCAAATCTTGCCACGTTCCGGCAAATGATGTATGATATAACATGTATGAGTATGGATAATGAAAAAGATTTTTCACCGAAAGGAGGCGGAATCGTGCAGGAGGAAACACCCGTCAAACGTCGCCGTCGCCGGCGGCCAGAGGTGCCTGAGATTCCACCGGAACCGGTAAAAATTGTCGTCGGTACAGAAGATGAAAAACCTGACTGGATGGTGGCAGCCAGGAAAGTGAATGGAGCCGCATCCAGACGTACGGGTACACAACCTGCAGAGGAGAGCAGGGAATCTGTTCAGGAGACGGAGCGCGGTACGGGAAAACCTGCCCCGGAAATGCATCAGCCTTCTGTACAGGAAATGCAGAATACTCCAGAGTCTGGAATGCGTTCGGGACGCAGCAGCGGTATAACACTGACGGTTGCGGACAGCGCAGTGGATGAAACAGAAAAGCCTGCACCAAAGAAGGTGGTGCGGAAAGCATCTACAAAACACAATGCGACGATGAGAGCGGTTCCGAAGAGGAAAAACAAACGTTCGAAACGGATTGCGCGTTTTGCCATACTGGGTGTCCTGATGGTGGCGGTATCACTGGGCCTTGTATTTGGTATCCGGAAAGCGCTGGAACTTAAAGATATCCGGGATACGCTGGACCGAGGCAGGGACGTCTTTTATGAGAATATCTATATGAATGATATTCTGTTGCAGGGAATGACCCTTGATCAGGCGGAACAATATGTGACATCACAGGTCAATGAACTGCTGAACGGATTCCGGATTACGCTCCGGACGGTGGACGGCAGGACATGGGACATTACCAAGGATGATCTTCAGATGAAGTTTGATGTGGCAGATCAGCTGGATCAGCTCTGGTCAATTGGTCATATTGGAAATGCAGCAACCTGTTATGAACAGATTAAAGCGCTTGAAAACAACGAAGTCCGCCAGTATTCTTCAATGTCGTATGATCTCTCAAAGGTGAATACGATTCTGACGCAGATCAAAGCAGAAGTTGATCAGCCTGCAACAAATGCCACACGATTGGATGATGATACGAAGTGGCCACCGTATTCCTATACGGATGACTCACCTGGACAGACGCTGGATATTACCGGACTCAATGAACGGATTATGGGAATGGTTGACCGGCTTGAGTCTGGTACCGTTGAACTGACTCCGGTCCGTGTAGAGGCAAAAGTGACCCGCGCAGCGCTTGAAGGTTCCATTGTCAAACTGGCTTCGTATGAAACAGCCATTGGTGCGACGTCACATGAGGGCCGCTTCACCAACATCAAAATCGGAACGGAGAAATTCAACCATCTGATCATTCATTCAGGCGAGCAGGTTTCTTTCAATAAAATAACCGGCAAGCGGACTGAAGCAAACGGATTTGTCGAAGCACCTGAAATTGCATATGGTGAATATGTTATGGGTATCGGCGGCGGTATCTGCCAGGTATCCAGCACGCTGTACAATGCAGTTGTAAATGCAGGTCTTGAGATTATCAAGCGGACACAGCACTCTCTGGCATCCAACTATGTTCCAATGGGACAGGATGCTACAGTTTCGGATGACCGTCTGGATTTTATCTTCAGGAATTCGACCAATGCGGATATCTTTATTGAATCTTCTTATTATAAAAAGAAGAATTACTGGTACAGCTCCTTTACCATTTACGGCCGGCCTGATCCTAACGGATATACATATAAGCTTGAGTCGCAGGTAAGGGAAGAAATACCGCTTCCGGATCCTGTTTACAGGCCGGACAGAACGGCACAGTATGTGGTCTATGATAATCAGACCAAGGAGATCAGCAAGGGCGAAAAAGGTTATATTGTAGATGTGTATCTTGTAACGACAGACAGCAATGGGCTTCAGATAGGAAGAGAGCTGAGGTATACAGATACATACAAAGCTGTTGCACCGGTCTACTGGATCGGCGTGACGCCGCATCTGACCAACTGATGCGGCAGGGGGATTTGATATGATGAGCAAAGTCAAGATGCTGTTGGCAACGACATTGATCGGTGCGTTGCTGGCAGGCACGGCATGCGCTGCCAATACGGCACCATATTCGCTTCAGGAAAAAACAGAAAGTATTCGTTCCGGTGGAAAAGTTGAAGCATTTCCGTTCAGACGTATCTGCAGAGGCATTACGGTAACGGAAAAATGGGTGATGCAGGCACGAATTGACGGCATCATGATTAAACTTCAACTGTTTGACCGCAGCGGACAGGGCGTTGCTTTTCAGGAAAACCTGACAAATGCATCTGAAGGTGAAGGCATGCGCCTCATCCTCAGACAGGCAAACTGTATGGGTGGACTGCTTCTTCAGATAGATCAGCATGCACTGGATGTGCTTAAAAACGTAGGGATTACGGAAATTGCAGTTGTTGACTATGATCTGTTTATTCAGGCAGTGTATCCCGTTGAAGCACTGAACAGTGTGAGAGCAATGCTGGATTTGAAGTCGGGTGAGGAACTGAGTGTCAGCGGTCTTGAGGATCCTGTTTCTGTTGTGGGTGAAAATGGTGTCCGCCGGGTTATCTCAGAATAGGCCGTAAAGGACGGAAGCAAGCTGCATGAAAAACAAAGCGTTAATGGGTCTGTTCCTGTTCCTCTGCCTGGCTGCCATCTGTCTGGGCGCTTTGGCGGACCTCAGTGTTGTTCAGACATCCTGCAACATTCTCGTATATGGAGACGAATGCCGGGTTTACTGCTGTGCACAAGTGCATAATGACTCGAACGGTCTGACCGGCATGGAAAGTGGTGTCTTTCAGCTGATGAACGGAGATGAAGTCATTGCAGAGGAATCTGTTGACCGCCTCTGGCCTTATTTTCTTGACCCCGGAAAAGACGGATATATCTTTGGCAGTTCTGTATTCTATCCGGATGAGAATGGAAATCTGGAAGTTCCGACGATAACAGGCCTTGTCTATCAGCTGATTCCGATGGATGTACCGGTGGCGACAGAAAATCACCGGCTGGAGGCGTCCATGCAGATAGAGAAGACGCAGGCCGGCGGGTATGAACTGATTTGTGAACTCACAAATATGGAAGAAGAAACTGCCTGGAATCCGCTGGTATCCTATGGTCTGTATACGTCCGGCGGTTCAATGCTGTACGCAGACGGGATTACGTTGAACGGACTGGGCATACGTTCGGGGAGCACAATAGAACTTCAGTTTACTGTAAATGCCCAGATTGTTTCCCAGTGGGCAGGCTATGGTGTAGAACCTGCAGAGGTTCGTGTTATGGGATATTACCGCAAAGATTCTGACTGATCCGGTTAAAGATTGGAGTTGCAGACTATATATGGAAAAGAAAACAATTAAATCAGGTATGCCATTTGTGACAGCCGGCGGTGCGGTTTTTGTATTCGCACTGATCTTTGGCATTGGTTCCGGGATTAGTTATGCACTGGCTGCAGTGATCGGTGTTGGCGGCTTTTTTGCAGGAAAAATGCTGTTTCCGGATCAGGTAATTGAGGTAGAAAGCGCACCAAAGTCCGGCAATGCTGAAGTAGATGCCCTGATTAAGGAAGCACGCAACCAGCTGGCAGATATTGTATCGGCCAACGATGCTATCGCGGATCCGAAACTCTCTGCACAGATCGATGACATTGAAAAGACAAGCCGGGAGATACTCGCCCGTCTTGAGGAACAGCCGAATATGCTCAGCTCGCTGCGCACATTCCTGAGGTATTATCTGCCTACAACACAGAAACTGCTGGATGTCCGTGCAAGTCTTGAAGGCGATGTCAATTCAGGCAAAAACCTGCAGATAGCCGGACGCATTCATGAGGCAGTTGAACAGGTACAGGATGCGCTGCATAAACAGCTTGATGCACTCAACAATTACCGCTTTATCGATCTCGAGAGCGAAATGGATGTACTGGCTGACATGCTGAAAGGTGATGGCCTGATGGGCCAGCCTGAGAATACAGACTCCGTCTCTCAGACTGAGACGGCAGAGGCGGATCCATTTGCCGGATTGTTTGAGAGGAAATCATAATGGGAGAATTTGAACAGTTTGCCTTGATTCCGGAACAGGGAACTGAGCCGGTGAAAAGCCAGCTGGATGCAGGGATGCAAAGCCGCATAGAGCAGGGTGCATCGAGGTTTAATCTGGCAGACAGTGCTGCGATTCTTGGCTTCGGCGCGAGAACCCAGCAGGAGATGACACGATTTACAGATGTGGCGCTCAAGCAGATGCTGAGTACTGATATAGAACCGCTGGACGGACTCATGAAGACTCTGGCGGAACAGATCAAAAGCGTCTCATTTGAAAAAGAGGCAAAAGGCCTGTTTCGGAAACTGCTGAGGACGCAGACGCCGCTTTCAGAACTGATTGATACCTACAATAAAGCAGAACCGAAAATCAACGCCTGTGCGAATGATCTGCTGGACCGCAAGGTTGCGCTGATGCGGGACAGTGCGCTGCTTGAACGGATTTATACAAGGAATGAGGATCTGTACCGTGAGCTCTGTTCTCTGATAGTCATGGGTGATGAAATTGTGGCACAGGGGAAGGCTTCCGGAAAGAATGCATCAGGTGTCGCTGCGATGGAGCGGCGTGTGCAGGATCTGCGGCTGAGCCGCATAGCATCTACGCAGCTGGCAGCCCAGATCCGGCTGATTCAGGAAAATGACAAGCTCACCTGTGAACGTCTGCAGACAACGCTTGGTGTAACCATTCCGCTGTGGAAAGCACAGATGGCGACGGCTCTGGGGCTTGCCAGAGCAAACGAGTCGCTTCAGGCACAGCGGCGCGGTGAAAACGAGACCGAACGCGGAATCCGTGCGAATACGGATGAAATCAGGCGCCAGAAGGATGCAGTCGAAAAGAATGTGCGAGAGATTGAACGCGAGCGTGCAGAGCAGACAGCACAAACACTTCTTGGCGAACTGGATGAAATTGAACGTTCTCTTGATGAACAGAAAAAGGTACGTCAGGAAATTGGCGGCATGTAAGCAAAAGTACAGCCACGACCTGCCCGATATTATGCGGGCATAATATCCTGACAGGAAGATAATCCAGCGCATGGCGCTGGTTTGCCAAAGAAACGGAGGAAACAAAATGGCAGCAGCAACAGCACAGCAGCAAAAACCTGTAGAACGCCAGGGCAGTAAGTCCGTGCCGCAGAAGAACCAGCAGAAGGCTGGAAAAAACCTGCCTCAGGCTGTGGGAATTGCAATTATGGCGGTCCTATTGGTTGTGTCATTATTTGTTGGAAATATGCGTGCACTGCAGAAAGTTACACCATCCTCTTTTTTGAAGCAGAACGATGTTGCCTCGATTGTGGATGACAGGGCTGCTGCAGCGCTTAATGTGGAGACAGTTGCCAAGCGTGCAAATGTGGACAGCAGTCTTTCTTCAGCAGTGGACAGTGCTGTCAGTGAGTATAAGAACGCAAAGACAGCAAGAACACTGAGTCGTGCCGACCAGAAGCTGATGACAGCGGTCAGTGAACTGACTGCAGGAGTGAAAGGACTCAGCACAGAGGATCAGAGAGTACTGTCTATGGCATCTGATAGTTTTACCGAACAGGGACGTTTCCTGCGTCAGGAAGCACGCAGCTATAATGAAAAGGCAGACAAGGCGGTAGCGCTTTATGAAAAGCTTCCGACGAGTTTTCTTCTGTCCAAGCCGGATTACTTTGAGGGACTGTAAGCAATGAGCATCTTTTCCGGATGGAATGCCGGAGACGCAGAGCTGCTGAAAGAGGCACTGACAGGAAGTCCACAGGGCGTTATGATGCTGACGGTTTTTGTCCTGATTCTGATTGCCCTCATATATATACTGGTTCACATCATTTCGCATCAGGTATCAAATTTCTACATCCGGATCTCCCAGGAAGAGGATGAGGACGATACGGCCTACACAGCTGAATCTGATACTGAAAAAGCGGAGCACGAGGAAGATGATCCAACGTCACGTGGTGGCACTGTCGAAAAATGACAGTTGTGATTGATACAGTACCGAAAGCGGAAATATGTCATTGAAGGAGCAACGGCAATGAAGCAGATTTGGAAAGGTTTAGCAGTTTTTTGTATAATCGTATGGATGCTTGCGGGAACGGCGCTTGCAGCTGTACCGGCAAAACCATCCACTTTTTCATACGCGTACGATTTTGATGGTACGGTTCTGTCCAGCAGGCAGATGGATACCATTGCTGAATACGGCAATGCGCTCAAAGAGGCAACCGGGGATCAGGTGATTGCGGTTGTTGTATCCTTTCTGGATGGCATGGACAGTTCGGATTATGTGACGGATCTGATAAACAAGTGGGGGGTAGGTTCGTCGACTGAAAACAACGGTGCGGTCGTGTTGCTTTCAACAGGTGACCGGGAGATTCAGATTGGTACAGGAAAGGGTATCGACCGTGTAATGACGGGCGGTACATCTGGTGGACTGATTGATGACAACATCAGTTATTTTGCAGACGGCCGGTATGGTGAGGGCATGGTTGCCCTTTACAAGGACGTGTGCAATTATCTGGCCAAAGCACGCGGTAAAACGCTGAACATGACGACATCGACAGCATCAGACTATTCCCGCAACAGTTCCAGTTCTGGGTATGAAAGCCGTTCGGAGGAAGGTGGATTTAGCATGTTTCAGATTCTGTTGACACTTGTTGTGGTCTATTTTATTTTCAGCGCGGTGTTCAATGCAATGTCAAAAGGCAGCAATGGCTGTCTCAATTGGCTGTTCCTCGGATGGCTGTTTAATGGAAGAAACCGCCGTCCGCGTGGCGGCGGATATGTACCGCGTGGCGGCGGTGTCTTCAGAGGTGGTTCACGTGCTGGAGGCGGAACCCGCACAGGAGGCGGATCCGGGCGGAGCACACGTAGCGGCTTTGGCGGTGGTTCCGGACGCAGCAGCAGCGGTCGTTCCTTTGGTGGCGGTTCCCGCAGCGGCGGCAGTTTTGGCGGCGGAAGCTCCCGTGGCGGCGGTGCCGGACGCAAATTCTGATCGACAGACTTCCTTCCGGATGGGAGGAAGTCTTTTTTGGATTTTTGGATAAATCAAGAGCTGTAATTCGTTTAAAAGACAGGGGTGGTGAGTTTGCAGCCGGAAGCAGGGCCGTATACCGGTGCGGTATTTGATGCGCTCTATACGCAGTATGGCAATGATGTGCTGAGAACCGCTTACTACTACGTGGGGGAAAAACAGCGGGCAGAGGATATCTGCCAGGATGTCTTCACAAAGCTGTTTACATATACCGGGGAAATCGCTCCCGGAAAGGAAAAAGCCTGGCTGATCCGTGTGACGATCAATGCATGCCGGGATTATTGGAGAAGTTCGTGGGCAAAACGGGTTATTCTGGGGCCGCCGACGATGGAACTGATTCCGGATGACAGGAATCTGATTGAAGAACGTGAAGAGAAGGAGATGCTGGCAAAGGCCGTTTCGGCACTGCCGGCACAGTTCAGGGAAATCATCCTTCTGTATTACTATGAGAACTTTACATTGCAGGAAATTGCCTCGATGCTCAACATATCCGAGGGAACGGTAGCCAGCCGTCTGGCACGCGGCCGGTATAAGCTGGAGGCAATACTGGAGGAGGTGCCCGAAAAATGATCAATCTGGATACACCGGAACGCGTCCGTGATATGCTGGATGCAGGTGTCGCCGGTCTGAACTGCCGGCAGGATATGCGGGCAGCAATTATCAGAAAACAGGAAAAAGTACGCCGGAGAAATGCGGCGAGAATTCCCGTGGCGGCAGCAGCGGCAGTACTTGTTGCCGTACTGGGGATCGCCGGATATGTCGGACGTCCGCGTACGGTCAATGAATTCTATGCCATTGAGGCCGGGGGCGGCGTGACAGTGACTGCCAGACCCGTGACGGAGCATAAATTTGTACTGACGGCAGAGGATGATCATGCGATTTTGATTCACCGCGGGAAACTATACCGGATGACCTATATTCTGTCCAATCCGGCGGTTGCGGGTGCTTGTGTTGGCAGTGTAACGCGTTATACAGAAAATCCATATGCGCCTGTGGCTGACAGCAATGACTACATCAGCAATGCGGTCTTTAAGGGCGATCCGGTTTATGAGGTCGACGGCCTTTCAGTCAGTACGGCGGTGCTGGCAGAGGTTGATGGGCAGCTGGCTGTATTCCAGCGCTCCGGGGAACACGGATACGGACTTAATGGTGACAGCCTGCTGGACACGTGTGCCGTTGTGGGACAGATTGCATCCATCAGTCTGGAGGGTGTCGGAACTCTGGAAGGGGAACAGGCGGAACAGGCCATGTCTGTCCTTATAGAAAAAGCCCGCCTCGAAAATGCCGAAGCACTTCCGGGCGGGCAGGCGCTGCTGATTACCCTGAAAAATGGTCTGCGGCTTGAACTCAGCATGTCAGGCGATCAGCTGATTGGCTGCGGTGTATGGGACTGTACCGGATTCCTGGATACATTCCGCGCATTAGTCACGGCGCATACAGGTGATCAGACGGTGTGAGTGATCAATTTCATCGGCCAGGAGACGACCGGAGACAGCTTCCGCTTCGCCGACCTGATTGTCATACGGATCATAGCGCATGAAGGACATGGGCGGTATGAATTCTGCCTGGAAACCGGAGGCAAACGGAAGACGCCAGGGATCCAGATGGCCGAAGTAAAAATCATGCCGCATGGTGCTGCCGGTGCGATAGGCGGAACCGCCAAAACTGCAGTCGGCAAACATCCAGCCGTACGGTGCAACGTAGAACATCGCCCAGTCGTGCATGCCGGATGAAACAGGGGCAGTATAAAGACCTGACTGCCATCTGGCCGGAATGCCGCAGCAGCGGCACATGGTAATGAAGGTCAGTGCCTGAACACCGCAGTCTCCGCGGAGATTGCTGCAGAAATGGCCGACAATGTCAGGGATGGAACGGTATGACGGCATAAAACGGTAGGTGCACTGTGTGGTAATGAAGTCATAGATCCTGCGCGCCTTGATGAGCGGGTTGTCAGTGCTGCCGATGATTTCCTGGGTCAGTGCGCGCAGATAAGGTTTAAATACCACGTGAGGTTCAATTTCAGCCAGATCCTCATCTTTGACATCCTCTGCCGGAAGGTCAGCGGTTGCGAGGGCGGGATCTGGCTTTTTATAATGCATTTCGGTATCCCATGCCAGATCTACAGTGACTTTCATCCCATCCGAATAAGGCAGCTCAAAATAGGCGGTTCGCTGGGGTGCAGTTTCCGGTGCAATGGAGACCGGCTGGTGGGACATGCCGAGAATCTCAGCGTGGACAACAGGCTTTCCCTGCACAGGAAGCGGCAGCCAGATTCTGAGCGGTTCTCCGGGGGTGAGCCGGCTGCTGCTGATTTCGATGCATTCCTGCATTTCCATATGCATTGCTGCCGATCCGTTTTTCTGGATATCCTGAATAATTTCGTCCAGTGCATGTGTTTCAGCATCATGCTCCATCTGAACGGCCAGGCCTTTTTCCCTGACTGCATATTCAGAGCGGGTTCTCAGCAGATTGCTGAGGCAGTTGTTGCGGTAATGGCGTACGCCGTCAATCAGGCGCCAGTCCAGTGTACGGTCATCTGTCAGCTGATTGAATTCAGCCCGTGTCAGGTCCGGAATACTGGATTTTGCACCGGCAAATGCTTCGTCTTCGGTCAGCCGGTAGGCATTCAGTGTGTCCTCAGCACACACCCGGGCAAATTCAAGCCGTTTGCGCAGCGCTGACGGTGTATTTGATTTTTGCAGCATGAGATCGATAAGACGGTTCATTTCTTCAAAATGACCGGACGCCTCGAGCATTGCGATGTCATTTGGAAGCGGATAACCGAGATAAGAAAGGTTAATCGTCATGGCAGATGCCTCCTGTAAAAAAACAGCCGGCAGAACCGGACCCTGCTGTCTGGTTCTGCCGGCTGTTGAAATCACTGCGAGATTAAATCAACCGAGGATGGAGCGGACGTATTCGATGATCGCCTCGTCTTTGGCATTGGCAAAGAACAGCTCCTTGAAATGAGCACCGGCGACAGCACCGCGTACAAGCTCTGGGTCAATGCCCTTGAGGCAGGTGATAAGATCCTTAAGGTTGTTGGCGCGAACCTGGTCGAGGATCTTTTTGTTGCGCTGCTCGGGGACAACACGCTCCGGTGGATAACCGTTTCCGCTTCCGAAGCCGAAGAGTTTCTCAAAGGTATATTCAAGATTCAGTTCGGCACCCCAGCCAAAGCCTTTGGCAAACGGGAAAGCAACGGCATTGCCATCATTGATCTGTGCAAACATGAAACCGTCAGACGGATCTACCACGTGACCACAGATGACACCGGGGAAGCTGTTGAGTGCCAGCATGGCGCCTTCGCCTGTACCGCAGCCGGTAACGACATAATCAGCAGCGCCGGAGTTGAGAAGGATAGCGGCCAGAATGCCGTTCTGAACATAAGTCAGCTGTGCTTCATCGTCGGCAGCATACATGCCGTAGTTGTCAACAACGTGACCCATTGGCTCGACAACTTTCTTGAGAGCTTTCTCGATCAGACTGTTTTTGGCGGCCTGACTGTTTTCGTTAATTAATGCAATGCGCATGAAAATTCACCTCTTGTGGAAATTTTATCGGATCTGACGGATCAGATCTGAACATCAGTTACCTTACAGCCAAATACACGTTCTGTCAAGGCATTTTTACGGCATATCGGGTTCAAAAAGGCCTGAACAAAAAAATCCATTCCGGCGGACCGAAATGGACGGGAACTCATTTTTTGCTGACAAGCGGGGTACGGCGCAGAACCTGAATGAGCAGTGTCCCTGCCAGATAGCAGGAGATCGCTTCGCCAACTGCGACAAACAGCATGCAGAGGGGAAGCGCAACGCCTGGAGCGTAGCAGAAATGGACGACTGCACCGACGATCAGTCCGTTAAACAGAACAGGCATCGAGGCTGCCAGCCAGTGATTTGAACGGAAACGATAGGTAAGTACTGCCGCCAGGAAGGTGGCCAGCGTGCCGAAAACGATATCAGGCAGCATGGCGCCTCCAAAGATGTTTGCAAGGAGACAGCCGAGGGTAACCCCGGGGATCGCTTCCGGGAACAGGATCGGCAGAAGGGTCAGAGCCTCAGAGAGGCGGACCTGCACCTCACCGTATGAGATCGGCGCCAGAATCAGCGTCAGGACGGTGTAGATTGCAGCGATCATGGCTGCGAGAGTCAATTTTCTCGCGTTGAACGAAGAAGGTGACATAGGCACTCCTTTCTTAGATCAACCTTGAAAACGACAGGCACTGTGCGAAGAGCAACAGAAAAAGACGACAAAAAGCCGTCTATAGTGGGATATAAATCCCGGCCCATAGTTTTGTTTAAGGACTGGATGGTTTCGAACAGTCCGACAGGTTGTCGTGCGGGATTATAGCAGAACATATCTGATCATGCAAGCCCTTGACGGAATTTCGGGAATGGTGTAAATTGAGGCACGGTTTGTCTGAAGAATGGAAAAAAGCATGCTGAACGGAGGAATGTGCATGACACTGCTAGAATATCGGATTTTTCATGCGGTTGTTCAGCAGGGCAGCTTTGCGCGCGCAGCGCAGGTGATGCATATTACGCCGAGTGCCATCAGTCATGCCATCGGGTCGTTGGAAGAGGCATATGGGTTTTCCCTGTTTATCAGAAATCGGGGCGGTGTTTCACTAACCAACAATGGCGAGGCCATATATCCATTTATCCGTCAGGTGCTGGCGGCGGATGATGTACTCTGTCAGACAATTGATGATTTCCGTGGCGTTCAGAGAGGAACTGTCCGTATCGGAGCCTTTGACAGCGTCTGCATTTCATGGCTTCCGGAAATCGTAACAGAATACAAAACCCGTTTTCCGGGCGTTGAAATCGAAATCCATCAGGGAACCTATGCGGATGTCATCAACTGGGTGAAAACCGGTGTGGTGGACATAGGCTTTCTTTCAACGGAATCAACGCAGGAGCTGGCGATCCAGCCATTGTACCGCGATCAGTTGATGTGTATTGTTCCGAAAGGGTTTCATACGAAACGGCCAGGTATCATTACACCGGATGAAATGAAAAGCGAAACATTTGTCGTGCAGGGCGATGCAGTGGATGCGGATGTACAGGCATTTCTGGCTAAGTATCACTTTTCAGTGCATGCTTCCTGCCGTGTCAATGATGATTTGGCAACCATCGCACTGGTGGAAAGCGGGTTTGGCATCTGTATTCTTCCGGCACTGATTCTGGAACGGTATCATGGCAATGTCGATATCTGCAGCATTGAACCGCTGGAATACCGGGAATTCGGAATTGCAGCCCAAAATCCACATATGCTTTCGCCGGCAGTCCGGCAGATGGCGCAGCAGATTGAACATTATGCCCGCAGAAAGCGGTTGGAGATGCTGGCTACCAACCGGGATTTTGATCCGGCACCGCGTTTTTAAGGGAACGGCATAATTCGGCAATGAAAGGCCGAATGTTTAAATCACAGCAAAAGATGTACAGAAAAGGAACAGCAGGTCTGATGACATCTTTGATGGATACAATGCCGAAAGCACAACTATGTCATTTAAGGAGAGGGCCCGGCACATGTGCCGGCTTGTCAAACAATG
The DNA here is from genome assembly GCA_017469025.1 of Clostridia bacterium. GTDB lineage: Bacteria > Bacillota > Clostridia > Christensenellales > Aristaeellaceae > Ventricola. The sequence goes on along the minus strand of JAFUHD010000355.1, from coordinate 138 downwards.
ACATCTGCGGTGGATACGATGCCGAAAGCTCAACTATGTCATTTAAGGAGATGGCCCAGCATTTCATGATGGTTTGTCAAATCATGACAACAGCGATTGATACGGTGCCGAAAGCACGACTATGTCATTAAAGGAGAT